>NZ_JBIUZX010000008.1:0-247032 GCF_044745265.1 Collimonas sp. NPDC087041 | reverse complement strand
ACCGTGAAACGACTTTGCGCCGATGATAGTGCTGCAACCAGTGTGAAAGTAGGTCATCGTCAGGCTTTTATTAGAAAACCCTCTGTGCTTAACCGCACAGAGGGTTTTTGCTTTGCGCGAACACTTTACACATCCTCTCAATATCTCTGCAACACCACATCAACGCGACACCAACGTCACACAACATCCGCTTCAACATCCGCATCAACATCCGCGTGGGCACTCGTGCCCACCCTACGGGAGCAATTCAATGCGAATGCGGCTTGAGCGCGTCGGGAATCTGCGTTGCCGATGCTGAGACGCTGCCAAGAAATACGGAAACTGCGTCTTAAACGTGACGTCGCTCCAATATTCCTCGCAGTACACCCAAAAAAAATATAAAAAAAGCCAGTCAGCTTTCGCGACTGGCTTTCTTGTTTGCGTATTTTGTTTCTACATTTTGATCAGCGATCAAAATTAGAATGGATAAGCTACCCGCAACACGGCGAAGTTCGCGCCGCTATTTGGTTTTTTGATGCCGCCGTTGGAGAAATGTTGCAGCTTGAGGCCGACATCAAGGCCATTGCTGAACACATAACCGGTGCCGATATGGTCGCCAAACTCGAAAGCGGTGGAAAAGCGGCGGCTGTTGTTGTCATACAGGCTAGACATCAAGTGGACGCCGACGCCGGCTTCGCCGTACAAGCCCTTTTTATCGTTGCTCTGGAAGCGGAACACTGGTGTGAAGCCGATATCGGTCAGGTTCTTGGACTGGCCGGGAACATTCTGATATTGGTTTTGACGGAATTCCGCCAGGCTCAAATCCCAGTAGCCGCCGAGTTGGGTGCTGCTGCCTTGCCAGAGTGGCGAATTCCAGTTCCACTGGGCGGCAACCCTGGCCAGTTGGCTCTTGTTGCCAGTACCGAGTTCGAAAGACGCGGAGTCAACGGCGAAGCTGGTTGAGTGCACGCCAGCCAGCAGGCAGGCAACGGCTAGGACTTTGAGTCCGGTTTGTTTTTTTTGCATAGAGGGCTTTCGAGCGTAAGAATATAAAAAAGCGAATGACAAGCTGGTCGTCGCATCACTCCTTTGGCTGCTTGTCACAACGGTTGTCGATTGTTGTTCAATACTCCCCGAACCGACAAGCCGGCGGCGCGCGGCTACAGCCCTAAAGGATAGTCGAAAACCGGGAATACTGCCGAACTACAGCTAAATTGTGTCGTAAAACGAGAACGGCCCGGCTCGCAGAAAGCCGCTTGGCGCGGTGGTTCACGCCAGATAAGCCGGTTCGATTCTGCCTGGAACGTCAACCCGCAATGAAAGCACGCAGCCCGACCAAGGAAATTTCTCAAGCTCGGCGGCGCTTCTTTTTTCGCGCACACTGGTGATGTACAGCGTGCGCAAATCGTCACCGCCAAACGCCATCATGGTAGGACAACGAACGGGGAGAACGACTTCCTGCAGTACCTCACCGGTTGGCGACAGGCGCAGCAATCGGCCGCCCTCGTACATTGCGCACCAGTAGGCATCTTCGCTGTCGACTGCCGCGCCGTCCGGCCGGCCGCCGTAATCGGCGGCGCTCTTGTCCATCGCAAATTGCTTCAGTACGCGACCATTGCTGATTGTCCCGCTGGCCAAATCAAAATCGTAGCTGCTGATGCGATGGGCGGTGGTGTCGCTATGGTAGAGCGTGCGATTGTCGCCGCTGAAGCCGAGACCGTTCGATACCGTGACGGGATTGCCGGCAGCGCGCACGACACCATGCTCGACCGCGTACAGTTGGGCGCCGGCGTGATCGCGTGGCTCGTAGATGGTGCCGGCCCAGAAACGGCCGGCGGCGTCGCAGCGGCCGTCGTTGAAACGGGTGGTTGCCGTGTCGTACGGCGCGTCAGCAATGCGGCTCAGTTTGCCGCTTATCGTGTCCAGGTGCGCCACGCCGCTCCGCATGGCGACGATCAGGCCGCCGTCGGCGCTGCGGCCGATGCATCCCGGTTCAGCGTCTAGTTGCCACATGTTGTGACTACCGTCGGCTGGACGCAGCCGATGCACTTGCATGGCCGAGATGTCGACCCAATACAGTGCGGATTCTTCGGGATGCCAGAGCGGGCATTCGCCCAGCTGCATGGGAATATCGTATGCGACTTCGATTGGTGTCATGGGATGGGGGAATCAGTGTGATGGATCGTACAACGGCCACCATTGTGCAAAGATCGGTGGCCGACAGGTATTACTGTGCTTGCTTGCCCGGACACGCCGGGCAAGAAATCATTTGTTCTTCAAGTAGGCCTCGGCCAAATTGACCCAGTAACTCGCACCGATCGGCAGCAAGTCGTCGTTGAAGTCGTAGCTGCCGTTATGCAGGTTGCATGGACCCAGGCCGTGACCGCCGGCGCGATGATCGCCGTCGCCATTGCCAATAAACACATAGCAACCTGGCTTGTTTTCCAGCATGAAGGCGAAGTCTTCGGCGCCCATGGTCGGCTCGACCTGTGCATTGACGTTGTCGGCGCCCACCATGGCCTGCAGCACTTCGACCGCAAAAGCAGTTTCCTTGGCGTGATTGACCAGTGGCGGATAATTGCGATGGAAGCGGAATTCCACCTCGGCGTCGAAGGCGGCGGCGGTGTGTTGCGCAATTTCGCGCATGCGTGTTTCGATGGTGTCCAGGACAGCTACCGAGAATGTGCGCACGGTGCCGATCAAGGTTGCTTCATCCGGGATCACGTTGGTGGCGCTGCCGCTGTGGATCTGCGTTACTGACAAGACCGCTGGATCATTCGGATTGATATTGCGCGACACGACGGTCTGCCAGCTTTGCGCGATCTGCACCGCCACCATGACCGGATCGATGCTCTTGTGCGGCTGCGCTGCATGCGAGCCCTTGCCTTTGACGATCACTTCGAACTCGTTACTGGAGGCCATCATCGGACCCGGCTTCACGCCGAAACTGCCGGCTGCCGCACCAGGCCAGTTATGCATGCCGAACACCGCTTCCATCGGGCATTTCTCGAACAAGCCGTCGTCAATCATGCGCTGGGCGCCGCGGCCGCCTTCTTCCGCCGGCTGGAAAATCAGGTACACGGTACCGTCGAAATTGCGGTGTTGGGCCAGGTGATGTGCCGCTCCAAGCAGCATGGCGGTGTGGCCGTCGTGCCCACAAGCGTGCATCTTGCCCTGATGTTGGGAGGCGTGGGCGAAAGTATTCAATTCTTGCATCGGCAAGGCGTCCATGTCGGCGCGCAAGCCAATGGCACGGTCGCTGTTGCCGTTTTTCACGATGCCGACCACGCCGGTGACGCCCAGGCCGCGCAGGATCGGGATCTGCCATTCGGTGAGTTTGCGGGCAACCACATCGGAAGTCCGCTGTTCTTCGTAACTGAGTTCCGGATGCGCATGCAGATCGCGTCGGATGGCTTGTAGCTCGGCCTGGAAGCCGATGATGGGATCGATCAAATTCATATTTTGCTCCTGATATTTCCTGATATCGATGGCACGCCTTTTGCCTACAAAATGGTTAGTGGCGTAACGTCCAGTTTCTGTATATTACGCCTACACGGTCCGTCGGTGTTCACTCACAGGAGAGCATTATGCGTCTGATGTCATGGCCAGCTATGGGATTGCGTGTATTACAGATGGTTTTCTGCCTGGCGCTGTTTGCGCCGATCCTGCCGCCCGCTGCGGCGCAGGAGTTCAAACTGGCGATGAGTTCCCCGCCGACTTCGATGGACCCGCACTTCTACAATCTTTTTCCAAATATCAACGTTTCCGACCATATCTTCGAGCAACTGGTGGCGATGGATGCCGACAGCCACATCATTCCCAAGCTGGCGGAATCGTGGAAACTGGTGAACGACCTGACGTGGGAGTTCAAGCTGCGCAAGGGCGTCAAGTTCCACGATGGCAGCGAGATGACGGCAGAAGACGTGGCCTGGTCGTTGGACCGGCCGGCGACGATCGTCGGTAGCCCCGGCAAATTCGATACCTATACCAAGGCAATCGTCAGCAAAAAAATTATCGATCCGTACACGATACAACTGACCACCAAAGAGCCGTATCCATTGCTGCTGGCCGATCTGACATCAATTTATATCGTTTCCAAAAAAGCTACGCAGGGCATCAGCAGCGACGATTTTTCCAGCGGCAAGGGGATGGTTGGTACAGGGCCGTTCAAGTTCGTCAAATTTCAGCGCGATGACCGTGTCGAGCTGGAGAGGAATAATGATTACTGGGGCAAGAAACCGGCCTGGAGCAAAGTCACGTTGCGTTTCATTCCCAACGATGCGACTCGGCTGGCGGCGTTGCTGGCCGGCGATGTGCAGGCAATCGAAAACGTGCCGACACCGGATCTGGCGAAGGTACGGGCCGACAAGAACCTGAGTTTTTACTCCAAGGTATCGCACCGCGTCATCTATCTGTATCCCGACACGCGTCGCGAAAAATCGCCATTCGTCACCGACAAGGACGGCAAGCCGCTCGACAAGAATCCGCTGATGGATGTGCGCGTGCGCCGCGCGCTGTCGATCGCCATCAATCGCGATGCGATCCGCGATCGTGTCATGGAGGGCTTGTCGGAACCCACCGTCAACCTGGTGCCGGCGGCGCTGTTCGGTCATAACCCGAACCTCAAACCGCCCAAGTACGATCCTGAAGCGGCGAAGAAATTATTGGCTGAAGCCGGCTATCCGAATGGTTTCGGCCTGACCCTGCACACGCCGAATAACCGCTATATCAACGACGAAAAAATTGCCCAGACGATTGCCCAGATGTGGTCGCGCATCGGCGTAACCACCAAGGTTGAGGGCGCGCCGATGTCGGTATATGCGGCGCGCGGCGCCAAGGGCGAGTATTCGATCGGCCTGCTGGGCTGGGGCGCGCAGACCGGCGAAGTCTCATCGCCGTTGCGGGCGATGGTGGCTTGCGACAATCCGGCGAAAGGGATGGGCGCGGTAAACTGGCTTAAATACTGCAATCAGAACATGGATGCCGTGTTGTTCAAGGCCATGACCACGGTCGACGACAAGGAGCGTTCCGCTTTGCTGCAACAGGCTACGGCGATGGTCATCGATGACGGTGGCGTGATCCCGATTCACCAGCAAGTGACCACATGGGCCACAAAAAAAGGTATCGTATATATCCCGCGTACCGATGAGCGTACCCACGCTTACGGTTTCTATCCGCAATAAAGTGGTCGCGGACATCCGCTCGCCGATCATGGAGAGCGGATTTTTTATGGATTAATCGATGCTGGCTTTTATTATTCGCCGCCTGTTGCAAAGCGTTGCCGTGCTGTTGGTCATGTCGCTACTGGTATTCATCGGGGTATATGCGATCGGCAATCCGGTCGACGTGCTGATCAGCCCTGATGCCGACCAGATCGAGCGCGCCAAGGTGATCATCGCCTTTGGCCTCGACAAGCCGTTGTGGCTGCAGTATTTCATCTTTCTGAAGAACGCGATGATGGGCGACATGGGCCGTTCGTTCGCTTATTCGACACCGGCGCTGGCGTTGATTTTCGAGCGCATGCCGGCCACGCTGGAATTGTCGTCGGCGGCGATTCTACTGTCTATCGTGCTGGGACTGCCACTTGGCCTGATTGCCGGCCTGCGGCCCAATGGCGTGACCGGCAAGAGCATTATGGCTATATCGATACTCGGTTTTTCGCTGCCGACTTTTTGGGTCGGCCTGATGCTGATCATGGTGTTCGCGGTGCAACTCGGTTGGCTGCCGACCAGCGGCCGTGGCGAAACCGAATTGCTGTTCGGCTTACCGGTCAGCTTCCTCAGCTGGGACGGCTTGAAGCATTTGCTGATGCCGGCATTCAACCTGGCCTTGTTCAACATCGCGCTGGTGATCCGCCTGACGCGGTCCGGCGCGCAAGAAGCGCTGATGCAAGACTATGTCAAATTCGCTCGCGCCAAGGGATTGCGCAACAGCCGCATCATCGGCGTGCACGTGCTGAAAAATATTCTGATACCGATCGTCACCGTGATTGCGCTGCAGTTCGGCTCGATCATCGCTTTTTCGATCGTCACCGAAACCGTATTTGCGTGGCCTGGCATGGGCAAGTTGATCATCGATTCGATCCGTGTACTGGACCGGCCGGTAATCGTCGCTTACCTGCTGCTGATCGTCACTATTTTCATCGTGATCAACCTGGTGGTGGACCTGCTGTATTCGGCGCTAGATCCGCGCGTACGTCTGGCAGAAAGCAAAGGCTGAAATGGAATTGACGCAAACATTCATGAATGCAGAGACGCCGTGGCGGCGTTTCGTGGGGAATTTTTTCGGCAGCAAAATTGCGACTGTCGGCTTCATCTTGCTGGTGTTGATTGTGCTGGCAGCGGTCTTCGCGCCGATCATCTCGCCGCAGAATCCGTATGACCTGGCCAAGCTTGACGTGATGGATTCGCGGCTGGAGCCAGGCAAGACCTCGATTGATGGCAGCATGACTTATCTGCTTGGCACCGACGATCAAGGCCGCGACATGTTGTCAGCGATCTTGTATGGAATCCGCATATCGGTGATGGTCGGCGTGGTCAGCACTGTCATCGCACTGTCGCTTGGCTTGAGCTTGGGATTGCTGGCAGGTTATGCCGGCGGCCGCACTGAAGCCTTCATCATGCGCGTGGCGGATATCCAGTTGTCGTTTCCGCCGATCCTGATCGCGTTGATTTTATTGGCGCTGACCGGGCGTGGTGTCGACAAGATCATCATCGCGCTGGTGGCAGTGCAGTGGGCCTATTACGCGCGCACCACGCGCAGCGCGGCGCTGGTGGAGCGCAAGAAGGAATATATCGAAGCTGCCACTGCGCTTGGCTTGTCGCCGTTGCGCATCATGTTCCGGCATCTGCTGCCGAACTGCCTGCCGCCGTTGATCGTGATCGCCGCATTGCAGGTGGCGTCAGCGATCTCGCTGGAAGCGACCTTGTCGTTTCTCGGCCTTGGATTGCCGATTACCGAGCCATCGCTTGGCTTGTTGATTGCCAACGGGTTTCAATATCTGCTGTCGGGGAAATACTGGATCAGCGTGTTCCCGGGCATCGCTCTGCTGGTGACCGTGGTGACCATCAACCTGGTGGCCGATCAGTTGCGCGATGTCCTCAACCCGCGTTTGCAAACGCAGTAGACATCGGATGAAAGTGGACAACATCGAATGAGTACACCAAGCACAGCGACCCTGGTCGTCAATAATCTGCAGACTCAATTTACCACCCGGGCAGGGCTGGTGAAGGCGGTCGACCAGGTATCGTTTTCGATCAAGCGCGGCGAAATCATGGGGCTGGTCGGCGAATCCGGATCAGGCAAGTCGATGACCGGTTATTCGATCATGGGCTTGATCGATCCCCCGGGGAAAATCGTTGGCGGCGAAATCCTGTTGCATGGAAGCGATCTGCGCAGCTTGCCTGCGGAGGCGATGCGCAAGATTCGCGGCAACCGCATCGCCATGATTTTCCAGGATCCGATGATGACCCTGAACCCGGTCTTGCGCATCGATACGCAAATGGTGGAAGCGGTGCGGGCGCATCAGGATGTCAGCCGGATGGTGGCGCATGAAATGGCGCGCGAAGCGCTGGTGCGGGTCGGTATTCCATCGCCGGATGAGCGCCTGCTCGCATATCCACACCAGTTTTCCGGTGGCATGCGGCAGCGCGTTGCGATTGCGATTGCCTTGCTGAACAAGCCGGACCTGATCATCTGCGATGAACCGACTACCGCGCTGGACGTGACGATACAGGGACAAATTTTGTATGAAATGCAGAAGCTATGCCGCGAGTCCGGCACGGCGCTGATCTGGATCACGCATGATTTGTCGGTGGTGGCCGGATTGGCCGATACGGTTTCGGTGATGTATGCCGGCCGTATCGTTGAAAGCGGCACGGTGCAACAGGTGCTGGAGCAGCCGCGCCATCCGTACACACATGGTTTGATCGCCTCGGCGCCGTCGCGCAATCCACGCGGCCAGCCGTTGCAGCAGATTCCCGGCATGACGCCGTCGCTGCTGAATCTGCCGCAAGGCTGTGCGTTCCGTACGCGCTGCGCCTACGCCAGCGCCGAGTGCGAACACACGCCCGAACTGCGCGCGGTGGAGCAGCGCATGCTGCGTTGCTATCACCCTTTGCACGAACGTGTCGCGGAGGCGGTGCAATGAGCCAGGCGATGAACGAGAACATTGCGGACGCGGTGGATGCGGCTCCGGCAACTGCACTACTTGAGTTGAAGGCAGTCAGCAAGCGCTTCGTCAAGACGCTGGACAGTGCGGCGCGTATCGCCAATGTATTCGGCGCAGGCATGCAGCAAGAAGTGGTGCATGCGGTTGATGAGGTGAGCTTGCGCGTTGAGCGCGGCGAGGTGGTCGGCCTGGTTGGCGAATCTGGTTGCGGCAAGTCGACGCTGGGGCGGATGGCGGTTGGGCTGCATAGTTTGAGCGCCGGCGCGCGTTATTGGAAAGGCGAACAGCTGGAACAACTGGATGTTGCGGCAAGACGCAAAAAACAGTTGGCGATCCAGATGATTTTCCAGGATCCGTATGCGTCGCTGAATCCGCGCATGCGGGTGCAGGACATCGTTGGCGAGGCGCCGCTGGTGCATGGCATGGTCGATGCCGCATACCAGCGCGAATATGTGGAAAGCCTGCTGCAACGAGTCGGGCTCGATGGCGCCATGCTGCGTCGTTTTCCGCATCAGTTTTCCGGCGGCCAGCGGGCGCGGGTGGGCATCGCCCGCGCGCTTGCAGTCAAGCCGGAATTCCTGGTGTGCGACGAGGCAGTGGCAGCGTTGGATGTGTCGATCCAGGCACAGGTGCTGAACTTGTTCATCAAATTGCGCGACGAACTTGATTTGACTTACTTGTTCATTAGTCATGATCTGGGCGTGGTCCGACATTTGTCGGACCGAGTGGTTATCATGTACCTGGGCCGGATTGTCGAATCGGCCTCGACGGATACCGTGTTTGCGCGCGCCAACCATCCTTACACGCAGGCATTGCTGGCGTCGGCGCCGAAACTGGAAGTGCGCAGGACAGAATTCTTTGCGGTGAAGGGAGAGATTCCGTCGCCGTTGCATCCGCCGAGCGGCTGCCATTTTCATCCGCGTTGCCCGCATGCGATGGAGCGCTGCAAAACCGAGAAACCGGAGCTGAAGGAAATCAGCCCCAAGCATTTTTCTGCCTGCCACTTGAACGATACGGCAGGTGCGTAGGTGTCGAATGGCACCTGGATATCATGAGGACAGCAATATGAGCAGCACAACTCACACCGATTTGACGCCATCCGCCGAAGTCATGGCGATGATCGAACGCCTGATTGCGTTCCAGACCGTCTCGCGCGATTCCAACCTGGGATTGATCGAATGGACGCGCGACTATCTGGCCGGTCTTGGCGTTTCATCGCGCCTCACCTATGACGCGACAGGCAAGAAAGCCAATCTGTTTGCGACCTTGGGCGAGGGGCCGAAGCCGGGCCTGATCCTGTCCGGCCATACCGACGTGGTGCCGGTCGACGGCCAGGCGTGGGATACCGATCCGTTCCAGGCGACCATCAAGGATGGCTTGCTGTACGGCCGTGGCTCGGCCGACATGAAGAGTTATATCGCCACTGCATTGGCCTTGGCGCCGCAATTCCTGGCCGCAAAAATGGATGCGCCTTTGCACTTTGCGCTGTCGTACGACGAAGAGGTCGGCTGTATCGGCGTGCAGGGCTTGATCAAGGATTTGCAGGAACTGGGATTGAAGCCAGCCGGCTGCATTGTCGGTGAGCCGACTTCGATGCAGCCGATCATCGCGCACAAGGGTACGCATCGTTTCCGCTGCTGCATCCGTGGTCGCGAGGCACATTCCAGCTACACCACGATGGGCGTCAACTCGATCGAATACGCGGCGCGCATCATTGTCTATATCCGGCAGATGGCAGATCGCTTCGCACAGCTGGAAACCCGTGATTACGGCTTCACCGTTCCCTACACCACGATGCAGACCGGTTTGATAAAGGGCGGGCTGGCATCCAACATCGTGCCCAAGGATTGCAAATTCGAGTTCGAAGCGCGCACCATGCCTGGCGTCGATGTCGAAAAGCTATATCGGGAAATCCAGGATTTCGCCGCGACGCTATTGCCGGAAATGCAGCGGGTTGAACCGAATGCGGCGATCGATTTCGAGTGGCTGGCTTCGGCGCCGGGGTTGAACATGCAACCGGACGCTGCGGTGGTGCAGTTAGCCGCGGCGCTGGCGCGCAACAAGAATCATGGCGCAGTGTCATATGGCACCGAGGCCGGCCTGTTCCAGCGCGCCGGTATCCCGACCGTGATATGCGGCCCGGGCAGCATTGAGCAGGCACATCGCCCCAATGAATTCGTGGCTCTGGAGCAGTTGGCGCAATGCGAAGCGTTCATGCTGCGCCTGATGGATCCGGAGATGCGCCTGCGCGGCTAACCACGCTGGAGTAAATGCATCAGGGCGCTCCGGATTTTGCTACAGTAGCGTATTGAAGCATCCTGGCTTGATGACATTATGACTACTTCCACCGTTCGTGCCGCTTGCCCGCACGATTGTCCCGATACCTGTGCGCTGCTGGTGACGGTCACCGACGGTGTCGCCACCGAAGTGCGTGGCGATCCCGACCATCCGACTACCGCCGGCGTGCTGTGCACCAAGGTCTCGCGCTATACCGAACGCACCTATCACAAGGATCGGCTGCTACATCCGCTGAAGCGCGTCGGTAAAAAGGGTGAGGGCAAGTTTGAGCAGATCAGTTGGGACGAGGCAATCGCCATCATCGCCGAACGGCTGGGCGACATCGCCGCACGTAATCCACAAGCGATTCTTCCGTATAGCTACGCCGGCACCATGGGACTGGTACAGGGCGAATCGATGTCGATGCGCTTTTTCAACCGCATCGGCGCTTCGCTGCTGGATCGCACGATTTGCGCATCTGCCGGCGGCACCGGCTACAAATATACGATAGGCGCGCGCATTGGCACCGACCTGGAACAGTTCCAGAACGCCAAGCTGATCCTGATCTGGGGCGGCAATCCGATCGCGTCGAATCTGCATTTCTGGATGCGCGCGCAGGAAGCCAAGCGCAACGGCGCCAAGCTGATCGCGATCGATCCTTACCGCTCGCTGACCGCGGATAAATGCCATCAGCATATCGCGCTGTTGCCGGGCACAGACTCGGCGCTGGCCTTGGGCATGATGCATGTCCTGATTGCCGAAGACTTGCTGGATCATGACTACATTGCGCAGCACACGCTGGGCTTTGAGCAGTTGAAGCAACGCGTGCAGGAATGGACCCCGCACAAGACTGCCGAAGTGTGCGGCATCAGCGCTGAGGAAGTGCTGGAGCTGGCGCGCGCCTATGGCAGCGCTGCGCGGCGCGGCGAAGCGGCGGCGATTCGCGTCAATTACGGTTTGCAACGGGTGCATGGTGGTGGCATGGCAGTGCGCAATATCACCTGCCTGCCGGCGCTGGTCGGCGCCTGGCGCCATGCTGCCGGCGGCGTGCAGCTGTCGTCATCGGACAGCTTCCCGAAAAACAACCAGGCTTTGCAGCGCCCCGATTTCCTGATCCGCAACGGCGTGGCGCCGCGCACCATCAACATGAGCACCATCGGCGACGATTTGCTGCGCGAATCATCTGCCGAGTTCGGCCCAAAGATCGAGGCCTTGATCGTGTACAACTCGAACCCGGTGGCGATAGCGCCGGAATCCGGCGTGGTCGCCCAAGGCTTCGCGCGCGAAGACCTGTTCACCGTGGTGCTGGAGCACTTCCAGACGGATACCGCCGACTATGCCGACATCGTGCTGCCGGCAACAACGCAGCTGGAACATGTCGACGCCCATTCGGCCTACGGCCACTTGTACATGCTGGCCAACAATGCAGCCATTACGCCGCTTGGCGAAGCCAAACCGAATACGGAAATCTTCCGTCTGCTGGCGGCACGCATGGGCTTTGACGATGCCTGCTTCCGCGAGAGCGACGATGAAATTGCTGCACAGGCGTTCGATCGGAGCAACCTGCGTGCAGTCCATTTCGATTGGGATTCGCTGAAGCAAAAAGGCTGGCAAAAACTGAACACCCCGGATGCGCCATTCGCCAATGGCGGGTTCCCGACGCCGTCGGGGAAATGCGAGTTCTTCAGCGCACAGATGCAGAAGGATGGACTTGATCCGCTGCCGACTTATATTGCACCGTATGAATCGCGTGTCAGTAATCCGCAGTTGGCCAGCAAATATCCGCTGGCGATGATTTCTCCGCCGGCGCGTAATTTCCTCAACTCCAGTTTCGTCAATGTCAAAAGCCTGCGCGATACCGAAGGCGAACCGCATCTCGATATGCATCCGGCAGATGCCGCGCAACGTGGCGTAGTCAGCGGCGATACCGTGCGCATCTACAACGACCGCGGCAGTTTCAACGCCAAGCTGAGGGTGACTGACAAGGCGCGCATCGGCCTGGTGGTCGGCTTGTCTATCTGGTGGAAAAAAATGGCCAGTGACGGCAAGAATGCCAATGAAGTGACCAGTCAGCGGCTGACCGATATGGGCAGGGCGCCGACCTTCTACGATGTGCTGGTGGAAGTGGAGAAAATGCCAGCCGAGAGTAGCGCCGAAACATGAGCACGCGTCTGCGCCTGGTCCTTTGCCTTGCTTTGCTGGTATCGGGTTGTGCGCAGATTGCTTATTACGGCCAGGCCGCGCACGGCGAATTTTCGTTGCTGGATCGCGCCCATCCGATTGACGATTGGCTGGCCGATCCGGGCGCCGATGCCGGGCTCAAGGCCAAGCTGGCGCGCACCAAGCAAATGCGCCGTTTTGCGATCACCGAACTGGGCCTGCCCGATAATCGCAGCTACACCGAATATGCCGATTTACAGCGGCCATTCGCGCTGTGGAACGTGGTGGCGGCGCCGGCCTTGTCGCTGGAGCCGAAGCAGTGGTGTTTTCCGATTGCCGGCTGTGTTAATTACCGCGGTTATTTCAGCGAAGCCGCTGCACAGAAATTTGCCGCCGGCCTGCGCGAAGAAGGCTATGACGTGCAAGTCAGCGGCGTACCTGCGTACTCGACGCTCGGCTGGTTCAACGATCCATTGCTGTCGACTTTCATCAAATATCCCGATGGCGAACTGGCGCGCCTGATCTTCCACGAATTGGCGCACCAGACGGTGTACGCCAAGGACGATACGCAATTCAACGAGTCGTTCGCCACAACGGTCGAACAGGCCGGCGTCGAGCGCTGGCTGGAAGCGGTCGGCAATCAAAAGACGCGTGACGCCTATGTCCAGTTCGAAGGGCGCAAGGAGGATTTCCTGGCGCTGCTCTTGAAGTGCCGCGAACAGTTGGCGGCCAATTACGCGAGCGATCTCAGCGATGCGCAAAAGCTGCAGCGCAAGGCGGCGATATTTGCCGCCCTGCAGGAAAATTATCAGCAGCTCAAGCTGAAGTGGGGCGGTTACACCGGCTTCGATCGCTGGTTTGCCGAACCGCTGTCGAATGCGCACTTGGCGCTGGTGGCAACCTATTACGATCTGGTGCCTGGCTTCCGCGCTTTGCTGGCGCAACAAAAGACTTTCCCCAGATTTTATGCAGCTGTCGCCAAATTGGCGGCGCTCAGCAAGGACGAAAGACATCGTAAGCTGACTGAACTGGCGAAAAATCAACCTACTTAGGCATCCTTGGTTACAATGTCATAATGACATTTAACGCCGACCTGCACCGCAGTACGCTGAAATTACCCAATCGCCTGGCGCGTAATGGGAGCTATGACGGCACGCTGGAAATGAGTGTGCTCGATGCCGGCCCCGAATACGGGCGCGGACCGCGCAACCAGCAGCCAACCATGGTGTTCATCCATGGCTTCGGCGGCCGCGCAGCCTACTGGGAATTCCAGCTGGAGCAATTCCAGATTGATTACCGGGTGATTGCGCTCGATCTGCGCGGCCATGGCTACACCGATGCGCCGACGGAAGCGGAAGGCGCGCATTACGATGTGCCGGAACTGGTCGCCGATATCGTCGCTGCGCTCGATCAGTTGGATTTGCCACCGCAATTCATCCTGGTTTGCCATTCATTCGGTGGCGCCCTGTCTTCCTACTTCCTCAAGCATTTCCCGGAACGCGTTTCGGCGCTGGTCGTGATCGCGTCGGCAGCACGTTTTCGCCTGCGCCTGGCCGGCCGGATGCTGCTGCGCATGCCGCCGCCTGTGTTCGATCTGGCGCGCCGCATCATGCCCTATCTCGGCATCAATGCAGCACGCATCTATCCGCCGTCGCACGTGGTGTACCTGCAAAACAAAAATGCATTGCTGCCGTGGGACGGTCGCGAATATCTGCGCGCGATCAATGTGCCGACGCTGGTGATCCTTGGGCACCGCGACATCCTGTTCGATGAAGAAGCCTACAAGGAAGTGGCGCACCTGATTCCCGGTGCGGAAGAAGTGGTGGTGCCGGTGTCGGCGCATCAGGTGATGGTGGAGCGGCCGGATGCCGTCAATCGCGCCATCGAACGTTTCCTGCAGATGCAATCCGATCCGCTGCTACTGGCTGAGCGGCGCGCGCAACAGAAAACGGAACGACGCGCCGCGCGCAAGCAGCTCGAGGCCGAGCGGCCATGGCTGAAATTCTACGATTCCCGCACGCCATATCGCATCAAGTTACCGACTGTGCCGTTGCCGCGTTTGCTGGAAGGCACCGCCCGGCGTTTTGGCAAGACCACGGCATTGTCGTATGGTGGCGGCAAGATCAACTGGCGTGAACTGGATCGGCAAGCTAATCGTTTCGCACACGGCTTGATCAACATGCGCATCAAGCCAGGCGAGCGAGTACTGCTTGCCTTGCCGAACATCCCGTCTCTGGTGATCGCCTATTTCGGCGTACTGAAGGCCGGCGGCGTTGCCGTGTTGAGCGATGCGGCGACGTCGCCGGAGGTGCTGCTGACCCGGATTGCAGATGCTGCTGCAGTGGTGCTGATCACCACCACCAACCGCTACGACGAGTTGCGTGACGAACTGCAAACCGATCCGCGCGCGGCCGGTTTGCGGCGCGTGATATTTGCCTCGATGATCGATCATCTGGGCTGGCGCGAGAAGTTGAAGTTCGCGTTGCTGCATCACGTCCAGGAAGGACATTGGCTGCCATGGTTCCGCCAGGATTCGCAGCATCGTCGGCAAGAGCGGCGCTATTTGAAGTTCAAGCAGGTGCTGGGACGCGGCAACAACTATGCGCCGGAGGTGGCACAGGACGTTGCCGATATCGCCGTGGTGGCGTACACCTATGGAACCACAGGGACAGCGCTGCCGGTGGCGCTGTCGCATCGCAACCTGGCGGCCAATGCGTTGCAGCTGCGTCACTGGTTGCCGGAATCGCGACCCGGCGATGAACGTTTCCTGGCACAGCAGCCGCTGACCAGTGCTTACGGCTTGACCGGCTTGCTGCATCTTGGCGTCTATCTCGGCGCGACCCTGATCCTGTTGCCGGGCGCCGAGCTGGAGCCGCTGCTGAAGACTGTCAGGAAAATGCGGCCGACCTATTTCCCGACCACGCCGCGCATGGTGCGCGAGCTGGCGCATACCGCCGGCGTGCGGCGTTACGGCCTGGCTTCGATCCGGGTTTGCGCGGTCAGCGGTTCGCCGCTGGCGCAGGAAATCCGCGAGGAGTTCGAAAAGCTGACGCGCGGCCGCCTGGTTGAAGCCTATGGTTTGACCGAAGCATCGCCTGCGGTATTGGCGATGCCGCTATCGGCGCGGCCACATCCTGGCGTGGTCGGCGTGCCGCTGCCGGACACTGAAGTGAAAGTTGTCGATCTGGATAATGACGCCGATCTGCCGCCCGATACGCTGGGCGAGCTGTGGGTGCGCGGACCGCAACTGTTTGCCGGCTACGACCACGCGCACGCCAGTTTGCCGGCGCACGGCGTGACCGCCTTGAATCTGATTGCCAAAAAAATAAGCAAGGAACGCTTGCACGATGGTTGGTTCGCCACCGGCGATGTCGCCAGTATCGATGAAGACGGTTTTGTTTCGATTATCGACCGGAAGAGTAATATGTTGATACGGGGTGGCCAGCGTGTGTTCCCGCGGCAGATCGAGGAAGTTTTGTTCGAACATCCGGCGGTGGCGGTGGTGCACGTCAAGTGGAGTCCCGACGACGAAGGCGTGAACCACTTGCGCGCCGAGGTTTTGCTGCATCACAACATGAAGGTGAGCGTCGAAGAATTGCTCAAATACGCATCAAAACGCTTGCATGCCGACGCTTTGCCCGATAGCATCGCGATAGAACAAAAAAATACAACCGTGCTTTTTTAGCGGACCCAGTTGTTATCCCCCTATCGGCGTGTTTTTCCTCTCTCGAAGTGGAACAAGCCAAGAAACAATGCATTAATAACAAGCAGAGACTAAAGGCAGAACATGGATAAATTTTGGCTCAAATCGTATCCTGAAGGCGTGTCGACCGAGATTGACTACACTCAATATCAGTCCCTGGTGCAGTTGCTGGAAGAGGCGTTCCAGAAGTACGCGGCGCGCAATGCCTACGCTTGCATGGGTAAATACCTGACCTACGCCGAAGTTGACCAGCTGTCGCGCAAAGTTGGCGCCTGGCTGCAAGGCAAGGGCCTGCAAAAGGGCGCACGCGTGGCCATCATGATGCCGAACGTGCTGCAATATCCGGTAGCGATCGCGGCCATCCTGCGCGCCGGCTATACCGTGGTCAACGTCAATCCGCTGTACACGCCGCGTGAGCTGGAGCACCAGCTGAACGACTCCGGCGCGGAAGCCATTTTCATCCTCGAGAATTTCGCCACTACCTTGCAGCAAGTGGTTGCGCGTACCAAGATCAAGCATGTCGTGGTGGCCAGCATGGGCGACCTGATGGGCGTCAAGGGTTTGCTGGTGAACCTGGTGGTGCGCCATGTGAAAAAGATGGTGCCGAGTTTTTCCCTGCCGGGTTCGGTGCCGTTCAATAGCGTCCTGTCGCAAGCTTCGTCGATGCAGTTGAAGCCGGTTGCGCTGACGCCGGACGATGTCGCTTTCCTGCAATACACCGGCGGCACCACCGGCGTTTCCAAGGGCGCGACGTTGTCGCACCGGAACGTGGTGGCCAACGTGCTGCAAGCTGAAGCCTGGTTGTCGCCGGGCCTGGCCAAGGGACCGAAGATCGAGCAACTGGCGTTTGTCTGCGCGCTGCCGCTGTACCATATCTTTGCGCTGACGGTGTGCGGCATGCTGGGCATGCGCGAAGGTGCGCTGAACCTGCTGATCCCTAATCCGCGTGACATCGCCGGCCTGATCAAGGAAATGTCGAAGTACCAGATCAATACTTTCCCCGCCGTGAATACGCTGTACAACGCGCTGCTGCATCATCCGGATTTTGCCAAGCTGGACTTCTCCGGTTATCGGGTTTGCGTCGGCGGCGGCATGGCGGTGCAAAAGGCAGTCGCGGACAAATGGATGGAAGTCACTGGCTGCCCGATCATCGAAGGCTACGGCTTATCCGAAACCTCACCGATCGCCTGCGCCAATCCGTGCACCATCACCGAGTACAGCGGCACTATCGGCCTGCCTTTGCCATCGACCGAGATCGCGATCCTGGACGATGCCGGCAATCCGGTTCCGCTTGGCCAGCCAGGCGAGATCGCGATTCGCGGTCCGCAGGTGATGAGCGGCTACTGGAACCGCGCGGATGAAACTGCGAAAGTGATGACGCCGGATGGTTTCTTCAAGTCGGGCGATATCGGCGTGATGGATGAGCGCGGCTACACCAAGATTGTCGACCGCAAGAAAGACATGATCCTGGTGTCCGGTTTCAATGTCTATCCGAATGAAGTCGAAGGCGTGGTAGTGCAGCATCCTGGCGTGCTGGAATGCGCCTGCGTCGGCGTGCCGGATGAACATGCCGGTGAAGTAGTGAAGATTTTCGTGGTGCGCAAGGATCCGGCATTGACGGCTGAGCAGCTGATGGCATATTGCCGCGAACAGTTGACCGGCTACAAACGTCCGAAATACATCGAGTTCCGCACCGAATTGCCGAAGACGAATGTCGGCAAGATCTTGCGTCGCGAACTGCGCGACGAAAAACCGGTCGAGCAAAAGCAGGCCGCCTGATAGTTTGAACGAAGTGGCATCTTGCCGGACGCCACGGTTGTGAAGTGAAAACCCAGGATGTGCCACAAGCGCATCCTGGGTTTGTTTTTTTTACGAGGCATCGGCGCTTCAAGCGCTGATGCGTTCCACTTTCCCCACCAGCAGGATGTATGACAGTGCACCCACCAGCGCCATTACGGCGACGTAGGTGATTGCCGGTGCGAAGCTGTTGCCGCTGATCAGAAAGCCGATCACCAGCGGCGTCGTAATGGCGGCCAGGTTACCGATGAAATTGAACACGCCGCCGGTCAACCCAAGCATCTTGGCTGGCGCCAGCGACGACACCAGCGACCACGAGATCGAAGCAAAGCCGTTGCCGAAGAAGGCGACGGCCATGAAGGCGATGATCCAAGCTGTCGAGTCTGTATAGTTGGCGCCGATAATGCAGGTAGAGATCAGCAAACCGCCGATGATTGGCGCTTTGCGCGCCATGCCAAGCGAAGCGCCTTTGCGGATCAGCCAATCGGAAAACACCCCGGAACTCAGGACTCCCAGAAACGCCGCGAGGAACGGTAACGATCCGAGGAAGCCGGATTTGATGAAATCCATGCCGCGATATTTGACCAGATAGGTCGGGAACCAGGTCAGGAAGAACCACAGCGTAGAATTGACCGCGTATTGTCCCAGATAGATACCCCACAGTTTGCGGCGGCTTAGCACCAGCCCGAGATCGGCCATGCTGAAACCGGGC
Organism: Collimonas sp. NPDC087041; assembly: GCF_044745265.1. Classification (NCBI taxonomy): domain Bacteria; kingdom Pseudomonadati; phylum Pseudomonadota; class Betaproteobacteria; order Burkholderiales; family Oxalobacteraceae; genus Collimonas; species Collimonas sp. NPDC087041. The sequence goes on along the minus strand of NZ_JBIUZX010000008.1, from coordinate 228,234 downwards.
TTGCGCATGCTGCTTGCCTGGGCGATATCGACCAGGCCGCCACCGGCGCGAATCAGTTCGACTTCTGCCGCATTTGCACCCTTGAACTGACGTGGCTCGCGATACACCATGTACCACACCGCTGCCCAGGCGATGCCAGTCAGGCCAGTGCTGACAAACACCATATGCCAACCGTAATGATGCTGTAGCCACGCTAGCAATGGTGTCAGGAAGGCCAGGCCGACAAACTGGCCGGAAGTATAGAAGCCGATGGCGGTAGCGCGTTCGCGTTCCGGAAACCAGGTGGTGACGACGCGGCTGTTGATGGGATAGGCCGGTGCTTCCAGCGCGCCAACCAGCAAACGCAGCGCGAACAAGCCGACAAAGCTGCCGATGAAACCGAGGAAGATAGTCGCCAGCGACCACAACGCCAATGCCACTGCATACAGCACGCGCGGCGCCACCCGATCTACCAGCCAGCCGCCGGGAATCTGCATGGCGGCGTAGGTCCAGCCGAAGGCGGAAAAAATCCAGCCGGCATGGACTGGATCGATCGCCAGTTCGCGCATCAGCTCGGGGGCGGCGATCGACAGATTGCTGCGATCCAGATAATTGATCACCACCGTAATAAACAACAGCAGCATGATCAAGAAGCGCTTGCGGCTGGCTTTCTGCTGCGATGTGGCTGGGGATTGTACGGGAGGCCGTTCTACTTCCAGCGCCTGTTCTTGCATGTCGATCTCCTGTCCGGCTGTTGCCGGACTGCGTTGCATAAAGCGAAGGCTATGGCTGCCCCTTGAGAAACGATTTTCCCGCTCATTATTTCCCTGCTGTATTTCCTGCTATGTATGCCTGTTTGCCTGCTACCACTCGGCAAAGCTGCCGTCCTTGTGGCGCCAGATCGGATTGCGCCAGCGATGACCGATGGCGGCGCGTTCCTTGACATACTCCTCGTTGATCTCGATGCCCAATCCCGGCCCTTGCGGGATGGTGACATAGCCTTTGTCGTAGGCAAAGACTTCGGGATTTTTCACGTAGTCGAGCAAGTCATTACTTTCGTTGTAGTGGATGCCCAGGCTTTGTTCCTGGATGAAGGCGTTGTACGACACCGCGTCAACCTGCAGGCAGGCCGCCAGCGCGATCGGACCGAGCGGGCAGTGCAACGCCACGGCAACGTCGTAGGCTTCGGCCATGGTGGCGATCTTGCGGGTTTCTGTAATGCCGCCGGCATGTGAGACATCGGGCTGGATGATGTCGACATAGCCTTCGCTGAGGATGCGTTTGAAGTCCCAGCGTGAGTAAAGACGTTCGCCGAGGGCAATCGGCGTGCTGGTCAGCGGCGCCAGTTCCTTCAGCGCTTCATAGTTTTCGCTGAGCACCGGCTCTTCGATGAACATCAGCTTGTACGGCTCCAGTTCCTTGATCAGGATCTTGGCCATCGGCTTGTGCACGCGGCCGTGAAAATCGACGCCGATGCCGATGTGCGGACCGACCGCTTCGCGCACCGCAGCGACGTTGGCCAGGGTAGCTTCCACTTTTTCATAGGAATCGACGAACTGCAATTCCTCGGTGCCGTTCATCTTCACTGCAGTAAAGCCGCGCGCCACGGCATCTTTGGCCGCAGCGGCGGTATCGGCGGGACGATCGCCGCCGATCCAGGAATAGACGCGAATGCTTTCGCGCACCGGGCCGCCCAGCAACTGGCTGACCGATACGCCGAGCGCTTTGCCCTTGATATCCCACAGCGCCTGGTCGATGCCGGCCAGTGCGCTCATGTGGATCGCGCCGCCGCGATAGAAGCCGCCGCGATACAGCACCGTCCAGTGGTCTTCGATATGGCGTGGATCCTTGCCGATCAGGTAATCCGACAATTCCTCGACCGCCGCCGCCACGCTATGCACACGGCCCTCCACCACCGGTTCGCCCCAACCAACGATGCCCTCATCGGTTTCGATCTTGAGGAAGCACCAACGTGGCGGTACGATGAAAGTGGTCAGTTTGGTGATCTTCATTAATGTTATCTCCTAGAGTCTGTTGCTGGTGCCGGGGCTGGCCCGCACCTGATTAATTTCTCTCTTGCGTCGCGCACCAGGCGGCAACGAATTTGTTCGCGTTATGGCCGACCTGCTCGGCGCTCAAACCGGGTTTGTACAGCGCCGAGCCGAGGCCGAAGCCGGAAGCGCCGGCGCTGATGAAGGTTGCCAGGTTGTCCGGCGTGATGCCGCCGACTGGCAGCAAAGCCACCTCATGCGGAATCACGGCACGCCAGGCCTTGACGACAGCGGCGCCGAGCTGCTCGGCAGGGAACATTTTCAATACATCGGCGCCGGCGGCAAGTGCGGCAAAGGCTTCGGTGACCGTGGCGACGCCTGGCGCGCACGCCAGGCCAGCCTGTTTGGCGGCAGCGATCACGTTGGCGTCGCTGTGCGGCATTACGATGATTTCGCCGCCGGCGTGCTTTACCGCAGCGACCTGGTCGGTGGTCAGCACGGTGCCGGCGCCAACCATGCAGTCGGCCGGCAAAGTGCCGCGCAGCGTGGCTATGCTGTGAAAAGGCTCGGGCGAATTGAGCGGCACTTCGATGATCCTGAATCCGGCTTCGTACAACTTGATGCCGATCGCCGCGACTTCATGCGGCTGGACCCCGCGCAGGATGGCGATCAGGCCACATTGTTTCATTGCAGTTTTAAGCATGGTGCGTTCCTGGAAATTGGGCATGGAATTGGGCTCGCATCAAACCGGCTTCAGCAGACCTGCGCTCAGCGCAAGCTGCCACAAACCGCGTTCGGTAGCTTGCGCCATGACATCGATTCGTTCAAAGCCATAGGTGCGTAACGCATGAGCATAGCGCTCGCACAATGCGGACTCGCCAACCAGTATCACGCGCCCCGGCCTGCGTTCCCGCTGTTGCAGCATGTCTTGCAAAGCCGCGATCTCATGGCCGATCAGCAGTCCCGACAGGTACTCGCGCTGGGCGGCGCCATCCAATTCGCCGGTCAGCCCCAATGTGCGGGTGCTGAATATGGTCGATAGTACGCCTGCCCGGCCGGCGGCGGTTTGCGGCACCTGCAGACCGCGATCGAAGGCGCTGGAGCCGGCGATCGCGTTCTCTGTCGTTTGCATGCCACGGCCGAGGATGGTGTGTCCGCAGAGTGCGGCAAATACTTCACCGGTCATGAAAGTGTCGAAGTGCGCCAGTTCGGCTTGTGTCTCCGTGCAGCGGATCTGCACCCATTTTGAATGTGTACCGGGCAAGCCGATCAGGACTTCGTCCCGTGGCAAGGTCTCTTTGCCAAGCGCGCCAAGGACGCCGACAACCTGGGTTTCTTCGCCACGCATCACGTTCGGCAGCAAGCTATTCTGGATCAGGCCGGGCACGATGTGGATCAATTGGCCGTGGCGATTGCGGACGATGCTCAAGTTGCCGCCGATACGTTCGACCGCAATCGGCACCGGCAAGTAGGGCGCTTCAAGCCATCCCTGGCGGCTGCCGACCATACCCGCTGCGATCACCGGCGTGCCTGGCGCGGCTTGCAGCCAGTCGCCGCAAGCCTGCTCGAAGGCCGCCTCGAATCCGTCTTTTTCACCGGCGCCGGCTTCAGGCAATTGCATCACGCCCCACGGCAACGCGCGCATTTCCAGGGTTTGTCCATCTGTTCCAAGCCGATATGCGCGTAGCGACGAGGTGCCCCAGTCGAGGGCGATCAAGCGCGTTTGTTGCGAGGCTGCATGCATGAGTCTTGTCAGTTTGAAAATTGTCGGCGAAATTGCAGGGCCGAAGTAGTGTGCCGTACTTTATTCTTGCTGCAATTTTCTGTCAATATATGATATCGTGTCCCAATATATGGGATTTAATTGTTTTCGACAGGCACATGCAATGCGTAAATCACTCGATTCATCCGACTCCAAGGCCGCCGGCATACATACCGATGAGCAAGCAGTTGCGGCGCCAAGTGGCACCCAGACATTGACGCGCGGCCTGGCAGTGCTGCAGGCAGTCGCTGGCGGCGCGCGTGATTTGAAAGAAATCGCGAAACTGCTCGGCACCACGCGCAGCACTACGCATCGATTGGCAAGCTGTCTGGTGCAGGAGCGTTATCTGCGGTTTACGCCGAATGCCGGTTATGTGCTGGGGCCGAAGTTGATCGAGCTGGGCTTCCAGGCGCGTGACGAAGTCTCGCTGGCGGTGGTGGCGCGGCCGTATCTGGAACAACTGGCGGAGCAGTCTGGCGACACCATACATCTGGCCTTGCAGGATGATGATGACGTGCTGTACCTGGATAAGATACCCGGCAAGAAAGGTTTGGAAATGCGTTCGCGCGTCGGCCATCGGATGCCTATTGCGACGACCGGCGTCGGCAAGGCCCTGATGCTGGGCATGGATGAAGAAGAGTGGAAAAGCTTGTATCAAAAGCGCAGTTCGGCAACCAGCGCCGATACCTCGCGCTTGCTGCCGAAGCGCAGCTGGAGCGAGTTTCGTGACCAGATGCGGCAGTACGCCAAAGGTGGTTACGCGTTCGACCTGGAAGACAACGAGCCGTCGATACGCTGTGTGGCGGCGCCGATCTATGATGCCGGCCACGCGATAGTAGCTGCGATCAGCGTCTCCAGCACTGTGCCTTATATGCCGCTCAAGCGGATGCAGACGCTGATCGCCGTGGTGCAAGCGGCGGCGGCCGGCATTTCAAGCGAACTCGGCGCCGGCCGCTAGATGAGTGCTCAGGTCGCCAGCGGCGGCAACTGGCGTGGTTTACGGTCTGCATCGGTAGCAACATACGTCAGCGTCGCTTCGGTCACCTTGACGATTTCGGTCTGCAGCCGGTTACGCTCGGCGTAGACTTCAACGTTGACCGTGATCGAGGTATTGCCGACCTTGACGATATCGGCATAAAACGACAGCAGGTCGCCGACAAATACCGGTTGCTTGAACAGGAACGAATTCACCGCAATCGTCGCGACCCGGCCGTTGGCGCGGCGCGTGGCCGGCAGCGAGCCGGCAATATCAACTTGTGCCATGATCCAGCCGCCGAACACGTCGCCGTGAACATTGGCATCGGCCGGCATCGGCATTACGCGCAGTTGCGGCATGGTGCCATGCGGTAGTTGGTTGTCTTTTTGGTCAGTCATCTTTTATTTTCCCCGAGGGCTACAATTAACCCTCGTAGCTTAAACCATTCTTTCAGATTGTCATTCATGCGCCACCATTCTTCGGGTCCGTCGGACGCTGCTCCTGCCGCGACGGCCAAGCCCAAACGCAGCGATTGGGCCACCATCAAGACCCTGCTGCCTTATTTGTGGACCTACAAATGGCGGGTCTCGCTGGCCTTGCTGTTCATGGTTGGCGCCAAGCTGGCCAACGTCGGCGTGCCGCTGGTGCTGAAGAAACTGGTCGACAGCATGACCATCACCGTCAGCCATCCGCAAGCGATGCTGGTGCTGCCGCTGGGTATCCTGGTGGCGTATGGCGCGCTGCGTTTGAGCACCACATTGTTTACCGAGTTGCGCGAGTTCGTGTTCGCGCGCGTCACCCAGCGCGCCGTGCGCACCATTGCGCTGCAAGTGTTCCGGCATCTGCATTCGCTGTCGCTGCGTTTCCACCTGAATCGTCAGACCGGCGGCATGACGCGCGATATCGAACGCGGTACGCGCGGCATCTCGTCGCTGGTGTCGTATGCGTTGTTCAGCATCTTGCCGACCTTGATCGAGATCTCGCTGGTGCTGGTTTATCTGGTGCTGCATTACGACATCTGGTTCGCCGGCATCACGCTGGTGGCGCTGGTCAGCTACATCCTGTTTACGATCACTGTGACCGAGTGGCGCACACACTTCCGGCGCACCATGAATGCACTCGATTCGAGCGCCAACACCAAGGCCGTCGATTCGTTGATCAACTACGAAACCGTCAAGTATTTCGGCAATGAAGAGTACGAAGCAAGGCGCTACGACGACGGCTTGATGCGTTATGAAACTGCGGCCGTGAAATCGCAGACTTCGTTGTCGCTGCTGAACACGGGACAATCGCTGATCATCGCGATCGCCGTGACCTTGATTTTATGGCGCGCCACGCAAGGCGTGATCGACGGCAAGATGACGCTGGGCGACCTGGTGCTGGTCAATTCCTTCATGATCCAGTTGTACATTCCGTTGAATTTCCTCGGCGTGATTTACCGCGAAATCAAGCAAAGCCTGGCCGACATGGAGCGGCTGTTCAATCTGCTCGATGAGAACCGCGAAATCGCCGACGCTGAAGGCGCGCGGCCGCTGCTGACCGGTGGCGCCCAAGTCCGTTTTTCGCATGTCGATTTCAGTTACGAGAGCAAGCGTCAGATCCTGTTCGACGTCGATTTCACGATCGCCGCCGGCACCACCACCGCGGTGGTCGGGCATAGCGGTTCCGGCAAGTCGACCTTGTCGCGCCTGCTGTTCCGCTTCTACGACATCAACAGCGGCCACATCACGATCGATGGCCAGGATTTGCGCGACGTCACACAAGCGTCGCTGCGCCAGGCCATCGGCATCGTGCCGCAGGATACGGTGCTGTTCAACGACAGCATCGAATACAACATCGCCTACGGCAAGCCGGGCGCCAGCAAGGACGAAATCATTGCAGTCGCCAAGGCGGCGCATATCCACGATTTCATCGAGTCGCTGCCGGACGGTTATGACTCGATGGTCGGCGAGCGCGGTTTGAAATTGTCAGGCGGCGAAAAGCAACGCGTCGCCATCGCCCGCACCTTGTTGAAAAATCCTGCGGTGCTGATTTTTGATGAAGCGACTTCGGCGCTCGATTCGAAATCCGAGCAGGCAATCCAGGCGCAGTTGAAGGAAATTGCCAAAGACCGGACCACGCTGGTGATTGCGCATCGGTTGTCGACGATTGCCGACGCCGCACAAATCCTGGTGCTCGATCACGGCCGGATTGTCGAGCGCGGTACGCACGCCCAGTTGTTGGCGGCAAACGGCGCCTACGCGCAAATGTGGTTGCGCCAGCAGGCGCATCCGGAAGAGATTGGCAGTCCGTCGCCGGCCGAATCCGGCGCCGACGACTATCCCGATAACGTAGTGCGGATGGTGTAGCGGCACAACGTGCGCAGCGATTTTCGATGCTGGAATTCCCGACTCGCGTTACGATAGCGGGATGGAAAGCAAATGGCTAGAAGACTTCATCTCATTGGCGGAAACCCACAGTTTCAGCCGCTCCGCAGAATTGCGTCACGTCACGCAGCCGGCGTTTTCACGCCGGATCCAATCGCTGGAGGCGTGGCTGGGCGCCGATCTGATTGATCGCACCTCGTATCCGACGCGCCTGACCGCGGCCGGCGAAGTGTTTTACGAGCAGGCGCTGGAAATGCTCGGGCAGATCAACAATGCACGGGCGCTGATGCGCGGCAAGCGGCCAACGGCGCTGAGCACGGTCGATTTCGCGGTGCCGCATACCTTGTCGCTGACCTATGTGCCGCGCTGGATACGGGTGCTGGAAGAGGGCTTCGGTCCGCTCAATACGCGCTTGCTGGCGCTGAATGTGCACGATGCGGTGATGGCGATGGTCGATGGCGGTTGCGATCTGCTGCTGTGTTACCACCATCCGCGCCAGCCGGTGCAACTCGATACCGGCCGCTACGATTTGATCACGCTCGGCAGCGAAGTGCTGCGCGCCTACGCGCATTGCAACAAGGCCGGTGTCCCGGATTACCTGTTTCCCGGCAGCGCCAGCGCGCCGCTGCCATTCCTGTCCTATACCAGCAATGCCTATCTCGGGCGCATGGTTGAACTGATCCTGGCAGATTCCAAGAAGCCGCTTTACCTGGAAAAACGCTACGAGACCGACATGGCGGAAGGCTTAAAAATGATGGCGCTTGAAGGACATGGCGTGGCATTTTTGCCGGAGTCGGCAGTGACGCGCGAGGTCAAGCTGAAGCAGTTGGCGAGCGTCGACCAGGATGCGCCGGAGTGGGAAGCGACGATGGAAATCCGTTTGTACCGCGAGCGTCCTACCGTGCAAAGGCCGGGCAAGCCGGTGGTTGCCAGGTTGTGGGCCTATCTGTTGCAGCAGCAGGAAGCGGCTGCCAAGGGTAGCAAGCGCAAAGTCGCCAATCCGGCCTCGAATTCCGTCTCGTAGTCATCCAATTGCGGTCAGTCCGGCTAGCGGGAGTTCGCCAAGCCGGATTCTTGCCACCAGGATTGCATTATTCATATCAATGCAAAAAATGCATAGTTACATGCGCACAAAGCATTGGCTTTGCCCTGTGCCGTTGTCCTACGATCTGCCACTAGACCGATTTAGCCCCGGTGTAGTCTCCTTAAAAGGGGCCGGCCTGCAATTTCAGGAGCGCGCAAAGAATGACTATCAAGCATGAAGTCCCATCCTATCTGACGCAACATGGCATTGGTCCATGGGGCGACTATCTCGAACAAATTGACCGTGTAACTCCCTATCTTGGCAACCTGGCCCGCTGGGTCGAGACCATGAAGCGTCCCAAGCGGATCCTGGTCGTCGATGTCCCGATCGAGCGCGACGACGGTACCATCGCCCACTTCGAAGGGTATCGCGTACAGCACAACACCTCGCGCGGCCCAGGCAAGGGCGGCGTGCGTTTCCACCAGGACGTGACCTTGTCGGAAGTGATGGCGCTGTCGGCCTGGATGACCGTCAAGAACGCGGCAGTCAACGTGCCGTACGGCGGCGCCAAGGGCGGTATCCGGGTTGACCCGAAGACCCTGTCGCAAGGCGAGCTGCAGCGCATGACCCGTCGCTACACCAGCGAAATCAACATCATCATCGGCCCGAACAAGGATATCCCGGCACCGGACGTCAACACCAACGAACAGATCATGGCCTGGATGATGGATACCTATTCCATGAACCAGGGCAGCACCGCATCCGGCGTAGTGACCGGTAAGCCGATCTCCTTGGGCGGTAGCCTGGGACGGCGCGAAGCTACTGGCCGCGGCGTGTTCGTGGTCGGCTGCGAAGCGGCTGCCAAGCGCGGCTTGAATATCCATGGCGCCAAAGTTGCAGTGCAAGGTTTCGGTAACGTCGGCGGCATCGCTGCGCGTTTGTTCTCGGAAGCCGGCGCCAAAGTGGTGGCGGTGCAGGATCACATTTCCACCGTAGTGCGTTCCAGCGGCCTGGATGTGGCGGCATTGCAGGCGCACGTCAATGAAACCGGCAGCGTTGCCGGCTTCACGGGCGGTGACGAGATCAGCGATCGTGCGCAGTTTTGGGCAGTCGACTGCGATATTTTGGTGCCCGCAGCATTGGAGCAGCAAATCACCGTGGAAAACGCCTCGTCGATCCGCGCCAAGATCATTCTCGAAGGCGCGAACGGTCCGACCAGCCCTGCCGCAGACGACATCCTGCATGAAAAGGGTGTACTGGTAGTGCCGGACGTAATCGCCAATGCTGGCGGCGTGACGGTCAGCTATTTCGAATGGGTGCAGGATTTCTCCAGCTTTTTCTGGACCGAAGATGAAATTAATCTTCGCCTTACCCGGATCATGCGCGAAGCCTTCACGGCCGTTTGGCAGTTGGCTGAAGAGAAGAAAGTCTCGCTCCGTACTGCGGCATTTATTGTCGCTTGTACCCGCGTACTGCAGGCGCGCGAAATGCGTGGTTTGTATCCTTGATTGATGTTGCGTTATAGTCGAAATATTTTTCTCACGCGCAACTGGCATGCTATATCGCCAGTTGCGCGTATTTGCGATCTGGCTCCGGTAGAATCCGGGGCCATTATTCCATTCGGCAGCACAATTAAGTTGCCCAAAGAAAATAAATTGGCTGGCTTGAATATTGCATGTTTAAGCACGTCCATTGCATAAAAGATATTTCGACATCATTAGCGCAAATTAACAGGAGAGTAATGTGGTGACTAGGGAATGTAAGGGGACCGATCATGCCGTATGGCGCAATTCCGGCTATGGCGTGGCGTTGGCATTGTTGCTCAGTGTCACAGCGACAGCTGCCCGAGCCGACGATGTATTGGCAAAAATACGCGACAGCAAGACGATTACTCTTGCTTATCGGGAGGCTTCTTTCCCATTCTCCTATTTGGATCAGGATAAAAAGCCGGTTGGCTATGCGATCGACCTGTGTCTCAAGATAGCCGATGCGGTCAAGCAGCAACTGAAGCTGCCGCAATTGAATATTGCGTATGTTCCGGTGACTTCGTCCAACCGGATTGACGTGATTGCAAGTGGAAAGGCCGACCTGGAATGCGGCTCGACGACCAACAACGCGGAGCGCCGCAAGCGTGTCGATTTCACGATTGCGCATTTCATGGCGTCGTCGCGCATGATCGTCCGGGTTGACGATAAGATCAAGAACTGGCCCGATTTGCGCAACAAGAAGGTGGTGACGACCAAGGGAACGACCAGCGTGAAGTCGCTGGAAGACCGCGGCCAGGTGCGTTCGCTGAACATGACTGTGCTGGAAGGCCACGATCACAACGAATCGTTCAAGATGGTGGAAGACAAGACTGCTGACGCGTTCGTGATGGATGACGTGCTGCTCTACGGCTTGAAAGCCACTGCCAAGAATCCAGCTGCCTATGCGATCGTCGGTGAGCCACTGACCACTGAACCATATGCCATCATGTTGCCGAAGGGCGATCCGGCATACAAGGCGCTGGTTGACCGCGAAATGGGCCGCATCATTCACGATGGAGAGATTTACAAGCTGTACACCAAGTGGTTCCTGAGTCCGATCCCGAGCAAAAATAATCTCACGCTGAACATGCCTATGGGCTATCTTTTCAGAGAGTCATTGCGGTTCCCGTCGGATCAAGTGGGCAACTAATCTATTGCGGGACAGAGTTGAAGAGTCACCGTAGGGTGGGCAAGTTTTTTGCCCACGTGTTGCTGAAATACTCGGCGCGGCTGAATTTGAGGTAACGCGTGGGCACACGTGCCCACCCTACGGCCTGATTGTATAAAGCGGTTAAATTGTAAAAAGTAGCAGAGTAGAGTTCAAGAGCCACCGCAGCGTGGCAAATTTTGACGGACCAGGCAAGAAATTGCCGTAGCAAGGTGGGCATCTTGATGGGGAGCATCAAGATGTTTCACGGCACCGAAGTAGAGAAAACGAAGTAGTTGAATGTTTTATAAAATGAAGGAGACGGGTATTTTTGGACCAGGAGTAAGAATAAAAAATAAGCATCAGTTTAAGTCTGCTTTTAAAGCAGTCATTTGTTAAACTACACAGATAATTTTTTTCGGGAGTTGTTATGAAGTCATCAAAATTAGTTGTTGCTTTGATTGGTCTGGGCATCATGGCTGGCGCCGTGCAAGCGCAAGAATTGACCGGTACCCTCAAGAAAATCAAGGACACCGGAACCATCACCCTGGGTGTGCGCGATTCTTCCATCCCTTTTTCGTACCTTGATGACAAGCAATCTTATCAAGGCTATTCGATCGACCTCTGCCTGAAAGCCGCAACCGCCATTCAGAAGCAACTGGGCCTGACCGCGCTGAACGTCAAGATGGTTCCAGTGACTTCGGCTACCCGTATTCCGCTGATCTCGAACGGTACGATTGACCTGTCTTGCGACTCCGCGACCAACAATGCCGATCGCCAGAAGGTTGTTTCCTTCGCCCCGACCATGTTTGTTACCGCTAACCGTATCCTGGCGAAGAAGACATCCGACATCAAGTCTTTGGCAGACTTGAAGGGCAAGACTGTCGTATCGACTTCCGGTACCTCGAACCTGAAGCAGCTCACCATCCTGAATGGCGAGCGTAACCTCGGCATGAACATCCTGGCAGCCAAGGACCACGCAGAAGCGTTCCTGATGGTTGAAACCGGCCGTGCAGTGGCATTCGTGATGGACGACATCTTGTTGGCTTCGCTGGCTGCCAGCTCGCGCGCGCCGACCGACTATATGATCACTTCGGAAGCCCTGTCGGTTGAGCCATACGGCATCATCGAGCGTAAGGACGACTTGCCTTTCAAGAAGGCTGTCGACACTGCATTGGCTAACTTGTACAAGTCGGGCCAGGTCAATGACATCTACAATAAATGGTTCTTGAAGGCAATCCCACCAAAGGGTGTCAACCTGAACGTGCCGATGAGCCCGCAATTGAAGGCCGCATTCGCCCATCCAACCGATTCCGGCGATCCGGCTGCCTATGATGTCGTGCCTGAAGCGCAAAAACAATCTTCGAAGAAAAAATAAGATTGGCAATCTAGCGAACTGAATAGGGAGGCGAAAGCCTCCCGTTTTGTTTCTGGATTCGAATTGCTGCGGCGCACAAATTCGTTTCTTGTGCGCTGGATTCAGACGGTAGCAGTGAGGATTTGAGTAATAAAGAGGGGACTTAATATGCATTACAACTGGAACTGGGGCATCTTCTGGCAAGAGTCTCCCGACGGTGTCAGTACTTACATGGACACCTTGCTGGCTGGGCTGAAATGGACGCTTGCGTTGTCCATATCCGCCTGGATCATGGCGCTCGTCATTGGTACGGTCATCGGTACGATTCGTACCATGCCGAACAAATGGGCAGTGCGCGTAGCCAATGGCTACGTTGAGTTATTTCGTAACATCCCGCTGATCGTGCAGATGTTTCTCTGGTATTTCGTCATGCCGGAAATCGTCCCTGCGGGCTTAGGCAACTGGCTCAAGAGCCTGCCAAACGCATCATTCGTCACCGCCTTCCTGGCGCTGGGTTTCTTTACGTCGTCGCGGATCGCTGTACAAGTCTCCGCTGGCATCAATGCACTGCCCCGTGGCCAAAAGCTGGCGGGTACTGCACTTGGCTTGACGTTGCCACAAACATATCGTTACGTATTGCTGCCAATGTCGTTCCGGATCATTATTCCGTCGCTGACCAACGAATTTGCCGCAATCATCAAGAACAGCTCGGTCGCACTGACGATTGGCCTGGTCGAACTGACCGCCGCCACCTACTCGATGCGCGAATTCACCTTCCAGACGTTCGAGTCCCTGACCGGCGCCACGGTGATTTACGTGATCATTTCGGGAATTGCCTTGTTACTGGCGCGCTGGCTTGAAAAAGCGATTGCGATTCCAGGATTTATTGCCTCCGGCAGTGCGAATACAGGAGGTCATTAATCATGTTTTCGAATTTCGACTTTGATGTAATCCAGCGCTCCTGGTTCTACCTGTTCACCACCGGCATGAAGTTCACGCTGACGCTGACCGTGGTGGCGATGATCGGCGGCATCCTGTTCGGCACCGTGCTGGCGATGATGCGGCTATCGCACAACAAGGTGATCTCGTTCGTTGCCACCAGCTATGTCAACCTGATTCGCTCGGTGCCATTGGTGCTGGTGATTTTCTGGTTCTATTTCCTGGTGCCGTTCATCGGCGCCTGGATCACGGGAGCCTCGCAACCGGTGCAGGTCGGCGCGTTTTCTTCCGCCCTGATCACGTTCATTCTGTTTGAAGCAGCTTATTATTGCGAAATCATGCGCTCCGGGATCCAGTCGATTCCGCGCGGCCAGGTTTCTGCCGGCTATGCGCTCGGCATGAATTACTGGCAAATGATGGGCAATGTGGTGTTGCCGCAGGCATTCCGCAACATGATCCCGATCCTGCTGACGCAAACCATCGTGCTGTTCCAGGACGTCTCGCTGGTCTACGTGTTGGGTTCGGTGCCGGACTTTGTGACCGTTGCCTCGAAGATCGCGCAGCGTGACGGCCGTCTGGTGGAAATGTATATGTTTGTCGCCGTGGTGTATTTCGTGATGAGCTTCGGTCTGTCGACGCTGGTCAAGAAGCTGCAGCACAGGGTTGCGATTATCCGATAGGGTGCAGTGCGCTGTCCCGATGCGCTCATCGGGGCTGCGCCTGACCTGCAAAACAGAATTCAGGAATTAGGAGAAACACGATGAGCAAGATGATTCAACTTAACAACGTCAGCAAATGGTACGGCCAGTTCCAGGTTCTGACCGATTGCACCACACAAGTGGGCAAGGGCGACGTGGTCGTGGTGTGCGGACCATCGGGTTCCGGCAAATCGACGCTGATCAAGACCGTTAACGGCCTGGAGCCTTTCCAGAAGGGCGAGATCATTGTCGACGGCATCTCGGTCGGCGATCCGAAGACCAACCTGTCGAAACTGCGCGCGCGCATCGGCATGGTGTTCCAGAACTTCGAACTGTTCCCGCACATGTCGATCCGTGAAAACCTGACCATCGGTCAGGTCAAGGTGCTCGGCCGTAGCCAGGATGAAGCCAACGAAAAAGGCTTGAAGTACCTGGACCGCGTCGGCCTGATCGCGCAAAAAGACAAGTTCCCAGGCCAGCTGTCGGGCGGCCAGCAGCAACGTGTGGCGATTGCCCGCGCGTTGTCGATGGACCCGATCGCCATGCTGTTCGATGAGCCGACCTCGGCGCTCGATCCGGAAATGATCAATGAAGTTCTGGACGTCATGGTTGGCCTGGCGCAAGAAGGCATGACCATGATGGTGGTGACGCATGAAATGGGCTTTGCCAAGAAGGTTGCCAATCGCGTGGTGTTCATGGACAAGGGCCTGGTAGTGGAAGATTGCACCAAGGAAGAGTTCTTTGGCGCACCGCGTTCCGACCGCGCCCGTGATTTCCTGGCCAAGATCATTCACTGATCAGCGCTTTTGCAGGACCAGAAGCCGCCGGGGGATATTCTCCCGGCGGCTTTTTTATTGACCGCAATTCGCATATCGGCCTCGTTGCGTGGGTACATCGGCCGCAATTCAGGCCAGTTGCCGCGGCTGCTGTAAAATGTCGCACAACAAACCTGCCGCAGCACGATGCTTTCCATTAAACCCTATCTCCGCAGCCTGAAGCTCAATCCCGACATGGCGATTGATTTCGATGCCTATCCGTTCAACATTCCGGCTGTGCGGGAGTTGGAACAGATCGATTTTCATCCTGAAGTCACGTTCCTGGTCGGTGAAAACGGTGCTGGAAAATCGACCTTGCTGGAAGCGATCGCGGTTGCATGGGGATTCAACGCCGAGGGCGGCACCAGGAATGCGAATTTCTCGACCGCGGAAGCGCATTCAGATCTGCATCGTTACCTAAGGACGGTGAAAAGCTTCAAGCGGCCCAGAACCGGCTATTTTTTGCGCGCCGAAAGCTTCTTCAATTTCGCCACCTATGAGGAAAACATGGAGGACGGCCAGCATCCGTCGTACGGCGACAAAGGGCTGCACCGGCAATCGCATGGCGAATCGTTCCTGGCGCTGCTGCAAAACAAATTCCGGTCCGATGGCTTCTACATGCTGGACGAGCCCGAAGCCGCGCTCTCGCCCAATCGCCAACTGACGGCGCTGGCGATCATTCATAAACTGGCGCAAAATCGCTGCCAGTTCATCATCGCCACGCATTCGCCGATTCTGCTGGCTTATCCGCACGCCAGGATCTATTTGCTGGACCAGGGCGGCTTGACGGAAACCCGCTACGAAGACACTGAACACTACACGACTACACGCCATTTCCTGAACAATCCGGCAGCCATGCTGGAACGACTTTTTGCAGAAGAGAACGAAGATGACTGATACCTTGACCATTACCCGTCCCGACGACTGGCACTTGCACCTGCGCGATGGCGTGGCCTTGGCCAGCGTGCTGCCGCATAGCGCGCGCCAGTTCGGCCGCGCCATCGTGATGCCGAACCTGAAGCCGCCGGTCACCACCACGGAGCAGGCCGCGGCCTATCGCGATCGCATCCTGGCAGTGTTGCCGCCCGAATTGAGTTTTGAACCGTTGATGACGCTGTACCTGACCAACAACACGCCGCCCGACGAAATCCGCCGCGCCAAGGACAGCGGCTTCGTGCATGCGGTCAAGCTGTATCCGGCCGGCGCCACCACCAATTCGGATGCCGGCGTGACCGATCTGAGCAAGTGCTACAAGACGCTGGAAGTAATGCAGGAACTCGGCATGCCGTTCCTGGTGCACGGCGAAGTGACTGACCCTGCCATCGACATTTTCGATCGCGAGGCAGTCTTCATTGATCGCGTAATGTTGCCATTGCGGCGCGATATGCCGGAACTGAAAGTGGTGTTCGAACACATCACCACCAAGGATGCAGCCCAGTACGTCGAGAGCGCGGAAGGCCCAGTTGCCGCCACCGTCACCGCGCATCACTTGCTGTACAACCGCAATGAAATTTTCAAGGGCGGGATTCGCCCGCATTACTACTGCCTGCCGGTGCTGAAGCGCGAAGAACACCGCCAGGCATTGGTGCGCGCGGTGACTTCCGGCAGCACGCGCTTCTTCCTCGGCACCGACTCGGCGCCACATCCGAAGGGCCTGAAGGAACACGCCTGCGGTTGTGCCGGTTGCTACACCGCGCTGCATGCGATGGAGCTGTATGCACAAGCCTTTGACCAGGCCGGCGCGCTGGACCAGCTGGAAGCCTTCGCCAGTTTCAACGGCCCGGCTTTCTACAATCTGCCGCGCAACCAGGGCAGCGTTACCTTGAAACGCCAGCCGTGGACGCTGCCTGCCGAACTGCCGCTGGGCGACGCCACGGTAGTGCCGTTGAATGGCGGCGAAACGATTGAATGGCAGATGGCATAACCGCATCTAACGTCGGATTTGATTCTCCCTGATCCCCGCGCACGCGGGGATTTACTTTGCTCCCCGCCTCTTAAAATGGATTCCCGCGTGCGCCGGCATGACGGAGCAGGAGCGGTTTGACCCTCTCTCAATTACACTTTTATCTACTATTCGCATCGACATGGTGCGATTTTTGCATGCCTGAATGACGGGATGGGCAATGGTGTGCCTCCAATCGGTCTAACCTCAGCTCATAGCCTTACTTCTGGACTCGGGTTTCAAGCATGCAAAGCCTCCGCATCGTTGTTGTCAATCCAGTCGCCATCGAGGGCGACGACGATCCTGCGTTCGAAGCGCAGGCGGCGCGTGGCAAGGCTTTGCGCATCGGTTTGCTGCAAGCCGGCTATGACATCGTCGCATCGCTGCCGGCCGACCTCTACCTGCCGGATCGGATTGCCCAGTTGCAACCGGACATGATCATTGTCGATGCCGAATCCGACGCTCGTGATGTATTGGAGCACGTGGTGGTGGCGACCCGCGACGCGCGCCGTCCAATTGTCCTGTTTACCGAAGACGACAAGACCTCCAGCATGGAAGCAGCCATGGCCGCTGGCGTCTCCGCCTATATCGTTGCGGGGTTGCAGGCGGCACGTATCAAGCCGGTGCTGGAAGTAGCGTTGGCGCGCTTCCGCCAGGAGCAGAAGCTGTTGACCGAGCTGTCCGACACCAAGCTGAAACTGGCCGAGCGCAAGGTTCTTGAGCGTGCCAAAGGCTTGCTGATGGAGCATCACAAGCTGAGCGAACAGGAGGCCTACCAAAGGCTGCGGCGGCTGGCGATGGACAAGAACCTCAAATTGTCCGAGGTGGCGCAACGGATCATCGACGCCGCCGATTTGCTGGGTTGATTCGACTCGCGCAGGTTCCGGTGCATCACGCCGGAATGCCCAAAGAAAGCGAGCATCTTTGGTGCAACGCACAAGGCGGGTGCAATTTCCGGGCGAAAAACCGTCGATCTGATACAAAAATCCTGGCATGTGGTTTGCATTGTTATTGGCAAGCGCCAGCGTTGGCGCCGCTGGAATCGGCTAACGGCGGTCTTTTCCACATAAGACAAAGGTGTCTTTCCGCATGACTTGGTCAGCGCGGGACGACGCCTTTTTTGTTGCCGAAAACAATGTGGAGCCATGCGATGGATTTGAAAAATGCACTGCCGCACGACGATACCCTTGATTCAGATGCGCCTGTCGACGGCAAGCGCCGTCAACTACTACAAACCGCAACCATCGCGGCAGGAGCCAGCATGTTGGGACTAACAAGCGCCGGGGCCTGGGCCGCCGGCTCGGACAAGCCGGAAAAGACCGAGGTCAAGATCGGCTTCATCCCGTTGACGGACTGTGCCTCGGTGGTGATGGCCTCGCTGCTTGGCTTCGATAAAAAATACGGTATCAAGATCGTCCTCAGCAAGGAAGCGTCGTGGGCAGGTGTGCGCGACAAACTGGGCAATGGCGAGCTGGACGCCGCGCATGTGCTGTCGGGTTTGATCTACGGCGTGCAAATGGGAATCGGCGGCCAGAAAAAAGACATGGCGATCCTGATGGGCCTGAACAACAACGGCCAAGCCATTACGCTCTCCAAAAAACTGGCGGACAAGGGCGCCATCGACGGCCCATCGCTGGCCAAGCTGATGGCCAGCGACAAGCGCGAATACACCTTTGCGCAAACCTTCCCGACCGGCACCCACGCCATGTGGCTGTACTACTGGCTGGCCGCCAACGGCGTCAATCCGCTCAAGGACGCCAAGGTGATTACCGTGCCGCCGCCGCAGATGGTGGCGAATATGCGGGTCGGCAACATGGATGGCTTTTGCGTTGGCGAGCCGTGGGGGCATAGGGCGATTGTCGATGGCGTCGGCATCACGGCGATCACTACCCAGGAAATCTGGAAAGACCATCCGGAAAAGGTGCTCGGCACCACTGCCGAATTCGCCGCCAAGAATCCGAACACTTGCCGCGCCTTGATTGCCGCCGTGCTGGAAGCCGGGAAATGGATCGATGCCTCGCTCGCCAACAAGAACAAGATGGCCGAGGCGATTTCCGACAAGTCCTACGTCAACACCAGCAAGGATGTGATCGACCAGCGCATCATGGGGCGTTACCAGAACGGCTTGGGCAAGACCTGGGACGATCCGAACTACATGAAGTTCTACAACGACGGCCTGGTCAACTTTCCCTATCTGTCGGACGGCATGTGGTTCATGACGCAGCATCGGCGCTGGGGCTTGTTGAAGAGCGATCCGGATTATCTGGCGGTGGCCAAGTCAGTCAGCCAGATCGATCTGTACAAGGACGCCGCGGCCATGACCAAGACACCGGTGCCGAAAGATGTGCTGCGCAGCTCGAAGCTGATGGATGGCATCGTGTGGGATGGCAAGAATCCGCAAGCTTACGCCGCTTCATTCAAGATCCACGCGTAAGCGCGGCGAATCTGGAACGGCGATTTATCTGGGAGCCAATATGAGTGCAATCATGGACACAGCGGCAAATGCGAATCGCCAGGCAGCGCTGGCGCAGGGCGAGACAGTCGACACTTCTGCCGAGGCGCCAACTGAAACCGATGGTGTTGCGGTCCGGCGGTTGGCGAGAACAGGCAGTCGGCGCAGCACCATGCCGCCATGGCTGATGCAGATTGTCGCGCCGGTGCTGGGCTTGGCATTCCTGGTGCTGCTCTGGCAGATCATCGCCATGAGCAACAGCCAGTTTCCGACGCCGCTGCTGACTTTGCAGGAAGCGCTCAAATTGTTCGCCGATCCGTTCTACCGCAACAGTCCCAACGACCAGGGCATAGGCTGGAACATCCTGGCTTCGCTGCAGCGGGTCGGTATCGGCTTTGGCCTGGCGGCGCTGGTCGGGATTCCATTGGGTTTCATGATCGGTCGTTTCAAGTTCCTGTCGAGCATGTTCGGCCCGATCATCAGTTTGCTGAAGCCGGTGTCGCCGCTGGCGTGGCTGCCGATCGGCCTGCTGGTGTTCAAGTCTGCCAATCCGGCAGCGATCTGGGCGATCTTCATTTGTTCGATCTGGCCAATGATCATCAACACCGCAGTCGGCGTGCAACGGGTGCCGCAGGACTACATGAACGTGGCCCGCGTGCTGAATCTGTCGGAGTGGAAAATCATCAGCAAGATTCTGTTTCCATCGGTGCTGCCGTACATGCTGACCGGGGTGCGGCTGGCGATTGGTACTGCCTGGCTGGTGATCGTTGCTGCCGAAATGCTGACCGGTGGTGTCGGCATCGGCTTCTGGGTTTGGGATGAATGGAACAATCTTAATGTGCCGCACATCATCATTGCAATTGTCGTGATCGGCGTGGTCGGGTTGCTGCTGGAGCAATTGCTGGTGGCCTTGGCGAAAGCGTTCACCTATGAGCAGGTTGCAAGCTAATTTAGCGGGGGAAAATATGGAACTGCGCGACGCCAAATTCATTGATATCCACCAGGTTGAAATGGTGTTCAACACCCGCAAGGGGCAGTTCCATGCGCTGCGCGATATCAACCTGACGGTGCGCAAGGGCGAGTTTGTCACCTTGATCGGACACTCCGGCTGCGGCAAATCGACGCTGCTGAATCTGATTGCCGGTTTGCTG
This sequence comes from Collimonas sp. NPDC087041, assembly GCF_044745265.1. Taxonomy (NCBI): domain Bacteria; kingdom Pseudomonadati; phylum Pseudomonadota; class Betaproteobacteria; order Burkholderiales; family Oxalobacteraceae; genus Collimonas; species Collimonas sp. NPDC087041. The sequence continues at coordinate 208,109 of NZ_JBIUZX010000008.1, read as the reverse complement.
ATGCCGAGCGACGGCGTATTGATTTGTGCCGGCCGCGAAATCGGCGGCCCGTCGCCGGAGCGGGCGGTGGTGTTTCAAAACCATTCGTTGCTGCCTTGGCTGACCTGCCACGAAAATATTTACCTGGGCGTGGAGCGGGTATTCGCCGCGACCGAAAGCAAGAGCGCATTGAAGGAGCGCACCCAGGCAGCGCTGGCGATGGTCGGACTGAGCGCGGCCGGACAAAAACGTCCGCAAGAGATTTCCGGCGGCATGAAGCAGCGGGTCGGCATTGCCCGCGCATTGGCGATGGAGCCCAAGGTGTTGCTGATGGATGAACCTTTCGGCGCACTGGATGCATTGACGCGCGCGCATTTGCAGGACGAGTTATTGAAGATCGTCGCCAAGACCGGATCGACGGTGGTGATGGTGACGCATGATGTCGACGAAGCGGTGCTGCTGTCGGACCGTATCGTCATGATGACCAACGGCCCGGCCGCCACCATCGGCGACATCGTCCAGGTACGCCTGGCGCGGCCGCGTGAACGGGTGGCGCTGGCGCAGGACGCGCTGTATGCCGAATACCGTACTTCGGTACTCGAATTCCTGTATCGCAAGCAAGCTCATCCGGCGACGCAGGCGGCTTGAGTTCGGGCCATCAGGAAAAATGCGCACGGCTTGTTCGGCGACGGCCTTTTGCCGGCGGACGCACGCGAGGTAAAATGCGCGGCAAATGCATACTCCCGACGTCCCTCATTTTCCAGAAGCTCCGGCGGCGTTTCTCGACGCCATCGATTGGCAGCAGCCTTGGCTGCAGCCGTTTCGCGCGCTGGGCCGGCAACTGACGGCAGGCGGCGATTGGCGGGGCGCCCTGAATGCGCTCGCACAGGAGCGCAATATCCGCAATTTCCAGGATTTGCCGATCCGCTTTGTCGAACAGGCCGAATTACCTGCTGCGACGGCCTACGAAGCGTTCATCGGCAATAGCGGCAAGGTGCCGACGCGCGACAACCTCCACGACTTTCTCAATGCCTTGATATGGCTGTCGTTTCCATCGACAAAAGCGCAATTGAATGCCTTGCAAGCGGCGGAATTGGCGAAGGCCGGGACACTATCCGGCAGCAGCCAGCCGCGCGGCGCGGCGCGCGATGCCGTGACGATTTTCGATGAAAACGCGGCGCTGCTGCTGGTGCGCGACAATGCCGCCGGCCAAGCGTTGATTACGGCCTTGCGCAACCACCAGTGGCAGCAGGCGTTTCTGGAGCAACGCCAGATGTTTGGCGTGGATGCCGAAGTCTGGCTGTTCGGCCACGCCTTGCTGGAAAAGCTGGTGCGGCCATACAAGGCGATTACCGCTCACACCCTGGTGATCAGCGCGCCGCAACATGTTTTTACCTTGGCGGAAGATGCCAGGCTTGCCTGGATCGACCGTCATGTCGCGGCCGACCTGGCGCAGCAAGGTGCGCCGGTCAGGCGCCTGACGCCACTGCCGGTGCTGGGCGTGCCGGGCTGGGCAAGCGTTCAAGACGGCGATTTTTATGCCGACACGGCGGTGTTCCGGCCGAAGCGCGGTGGTTGAGGTCCGTTAATCGGGCCTGGCCTGATAAAATCCGGACATCTACTTTCATAAACGATCCTGAGCATGCCATTCATAGACAAAGCCATCGCCGATTTCGACAACGCCCTGCGCGTGATCACCGGGCAAGCCTCGGCCTCGCGTCCGAATCCGGCATTGCAGGCTCCGGATGGCATCCTGGATGCCGCCGAGCAGCGCCATAGCGCGGGCCTGATGCGGGTCAACCATGTCGGCGAGGTCTGCGCGCAGGCGTTGTATGACGCCCAGGGGCGTTTCGCCCAAGGCGAGTCGATCAAGCAGCAGTTTGCTGAAGCGGGCAGGGAGGAAGAAGATCACCTGGCCTGGACTGCCGAGCGTCTGCGCGAACTCGGTTCGCACGTCAGCCTGCTCAATCCGCTGTGGTACGCCGGTTCGTATGCGCTGGGCACGATCGCCGCGCGTTTGGGCGATGCGCGCAGCCTTGGGTTTGTCTCGGAAACCGAGCGCCAGGTCGAAAGGCACTTGAGCAGCCATCTGGAAAAGCTGCCGCTGCAAGACGCCAAATCACGCGCCATTGTCGAACAGATGCGCGACGACGAAATCGCCCACGGCGAGGCGGCGCGGGTTCTGGGTGGGACGGAAATGCCGGTGCCGGTGCAAAAGGCGATGCGGGCGATGTCCAAGGTGATGACGACAGTTGCCTATCACATCTGATGTTGTGCGGGAAATCGCGCCATGAGGATGGCGCGGTTGATTTGGTAGGGTGGGCATGTTTGCCCACGCGGATGGTTATGCTCCACGGTGGGCAGAAAATCCTGCCCACCCTACCCAAAATCAGGCGCTGGCAGCCGGTTCAGCCAAGTCGTCGACGATGTCGAAGGAATGGGTGATGACGGCCGTTTTTTCCAGCATGATCGAGGCCGAGCAATATTTCTCGTGCGACAGCTTGATCGCCCGCTCAACCAGGTTAGGTTTCAGGTCGCGCCCACGCACGGTGAAATGAAAGTGGATTTTGGTGAAGACTTTCGGCTCGGTTTCGGCGCGTTCCGCTTTCAGGGTGACATCGCAGCCGCGCACGTCCTGGCGGCCTTTACGCAGGATCAGCACCACGTCATAAGCGGTGCAGCCGCCGGTGCCGGCCAGCACCACTTCCATCGGCCGCGGCGCCAGGTCACGGCCACCGCCATCGGGCGCGCCATCCATTGCCAACATGTGGCCGGAACCGGTTTCGGCCAAAAACGTCATGCCGGACGAGCCGGTCCAGCGTACTGTGCATTCCATAAGATCTCGCTGAGTGATTGTAGTGTCGCAATATTCTAACTGCTCTTGGCGTGGCGGGTTTGCCGTGCTGAAGTATGGATAATTGTGTTTTTCTTATTAAATGACGGCGAACCAGGCGATAAATGTAAATTTTGGTAAAAGAAGGTTTTGTCACCTTGCGATGCACAATTCCGTTTGCTAAGATCAATTCATCAATTGCCGGATTGATCTCTGGCAATTATTGCAATGTCTCCTCCACCCTCCTCGGGAGTGGATTTAAACCCGATGCTTCACAGCAGATCGGGTTTTCTTTTGTGCGGAACGCCAGTTGCCTGTATTGCCGCGTTAATGCGCACGGATTTACAACAATCCCTAGCGCAAATGGCGAATTTATTCAATCAATTTGACGCCAAGTCCTTGAAAAGGCTATAATTTACGGCTTTTCCGTTTGCTCAGGAAAAGATAACAAGGAAGAGTCTGTCGTTAATGCAGGACGAAAATTGGGTGTAACAACCCGGTCTCCGATAACGATGGAACCACCATTTGAGCGAATTAAACTAGTTAGGAAGTCAACATGAAAACTTTTTCCGCTAAGGGCCATGAAGTCCAGCGTGATTGGTTCGTGATTGACGCGACGGACAAAGTCCTCGGACGTGTTGCCAGCGAAGTGGCACTCCGACTGCGCGGCAAACACAAACCGGAATTTACTCCACACGTTGATACCGGCGATTTCATCGTCGTCATCAATGCTGGCAAACTGCGCGTCACTGGCGCCAAGGCAACCGACAAGACATATTTCCGTCACTCCGGTTACCCAGGCGGCATCTACGAAACAAATTTCCAGAAAATGCAACAGCGTTTTCCAGGTCGTGCGTTGGAAAAAGCGGTCAAGGGCATGCTGCCTAAGGGTCCGCTTGGCTACGCAATGATCAAGAAGCTCAAAGTGTATGCAGATGGTTCCCATCCGCACACTGCGCAGCAACCTAAAGCACTTGAACTCTAAGGAATAGACATGATCGGTAACTACAATTACGGAACCGGCCGTCGCAAGAGTGCAGTGGCTCGCGTTTTCATCAAGTCCGGCTCGGGCCAGATCGTCGTCAACGGCAAGCCAGCGAATGAGTATTTTTCGCGCGAAACCGGTCTGATGGTGATCCGTCAACCACTGGAACTGACCAACCATGTCGAAACTTTCGACATCAAGGTAAACGTCAGCGGCGGCGGCGAGTCCGGCCAAGCTGGTGCAGTTCGTCACGGCATCACTCGTGCACTGATCGACTACGATGCAACTTTGAAATCGGAGCTGTCCAAAGCCGGCTTCGTTACACGTGATGCACGTGAAGTTGAACGTAAAAAAGTTGGTCTGCGCAAGGCACGTCGCGCAAAACAATTCTCCAAGCGCTAATCTACGCTTTCAGAATATCGAAAAGCCGCCAGGTTCGCGCCTGGCGGCTTTTTGTTTTATGCTTTTTGTTTTTTATTGTAGGGCTTTCCTGAAACGTAACATTGGACGAAGCGTGGCAATGCCTGTGGTCGCCGGCTGTTGCCATGGCGAATGTTAACCTGCCCGAACAATTCATAGACTGATAAAATAGTTCGCTCTGGACTGCAACTTGCCGGGTGTGTAGAGGCAAGTGGTCGTGCGATTTTTGCTGGCGATAGCCAATCAACAAGTACGAAACAAGTGCGCAACAAGCACAGTTTCATGCAAGGAAAAATGATGATCAAAGTCGGGATTGTAGGTGGTACCGGTTATACCGGGGTCGAGTTGCTGCGCTTGCTGGCGACCCATCCGAATGTGCAGCTGGAAGCGGTAACGTCGCGCAAGGAAGACGGCATGCCAGTGGCGGACATGTATCCGTCGCTGCGCGGACGCGTTTCGCTGGCATTTTCCTCTCCTGAAAAGGCACGCCTGACTGATTGCGATGTTGTGTTTTTTGCTACGCCGCACGGTGTCGCCATGGCGCAAACACCTGAGCTGCTGGAAGCCGGCGTCAAGGTAATCGATCTCGCTGCCGATTTCCGCTTGCAGGACACTGCGGTTTTCGAGAAATGGTACAAGCTGGCACACAGCTGCCCAGAATTGCTGAAAGAAGCCGTGTACGGCTTGCCGGAGTTGAATCGCGAAGCCATCAAGGGCGCGCGCATCATCGGCAATCCTGGCTGCTATCCAACTACGATGCAACTTGGCCTGGCGCCGCTGCTGAAGGCTGACGTGGTGGATGCCTCGCACCTGATCGCCGATTGCAAATCCGGCGTCTCCGGCGCTGGCCGCAAGGCCGAAGTCGCCATGCTGTTTTCCGAAGCCAGCGACAATTTCAAGGCCTACGGCGTATCCGGTCACCGGCATTCGCCGGAAACGCTGGAGCAACTGGGCAAGCTGACCGACAAGAAAGTCGGCCTGTTGTTTACGCCGCATCTGGTGCCGATGATCCGCGGCATGCATTCGACCATCTATGCACGCCTGACCAAGGATATCGACAATGCAGCGCTGCAGGCGCTGTTTGAAGATGCCTACAAGAATGAACCGTTTGTCGACGTCATGCCATTCGGCTCGCATCCGGAAACCCGTTCCACCCGCAGCTCGAACATGCTGCGCATTGCCCTGCATCGGCCGAACGATGGCGATACCGTGGTGGTGCTGGTGGTGCAGGACAATCTGGTCAAGGGCTCGGCCGGCCAGGCGGTGCAATGCATGAACCTGATGTTCGGACTGGAAGAAACCACCGGTCTGATGCACGTGCCGGTTATGCCATGATGCGCGCGGCCGGAGCGTCGCCTGTGGATCTCGCTGAGCGACGGATCCTGCCGCGATGAAGTACAAGTTGTGGGTTCGGCGCATGTCGATTTCGGCGCCGAAAATGACTGTAAAAAGCCATTTGCCATGGCCGCTGAAGGCGGCTTTCCTGGCGCTGGTGCTGGGTGTCGGCGGTGCGCTGGCAATGTCGATCTACGATCTTGGTCGCGACTTTACCGGCCACAAGCCGGTAGTCAGCAAGCAGCAGGTAGCCGAACTGAATGACAAAATCAGCGCCCTGACGGCGGAACGGGATCGTTTCTCGTCGACCGTCAACGCGGCTGAAAGCCAGCTTAATATCGAGAAGGCGACGCAGGAGCAATTAAGCCAACAGATAAGGACGCTGGAAGCAGAAAATGCCAAACTGAAGGAAGACTTGGCGTTTTTCGAGGGTTTGCTGCCGAATGCAACCGGCAGCCAGGGCATCACGATCCAGCGCCTGGCAGCCGAGCTGCTGACGCCGACGCAACTGCGTTATCGGATGCTGATCATGCAAGGTGGCAAGAGCAGTAGCGATTTTGTCGGGGAAGTGCAATTGCTGGTGACGGCAACGGTAGGTGGCAAAAGCACCGTATTGACGTTTCCTGCCGCGAATGCTGCGGCCGCTGACAAGACTGCTTATCGTTTGGATTTCAAGTATTACCAGCGGGTCGAGGCCATCCTGCCTTTGCCGGAAGGCGCTGTCGTCAAGGCAATCCAAGCCAAGGTCCTTGAAAAAGGGCAGACGCGGGCGCAGCAAACCACAAATTTGTAAAGGAAACAGCATGTTCAACCGTAAAGCAAAGAGCACGATTGAAAGTTTGATCGGCTCATCGACCAGCATCCAGGGCGATGTCCATTTCAAGGGTGGCCTGCGTATCGACGGCCACGTGAAAGGCAACGTGGTGGCAGAAGCTGGGCAGGCTAGTGTCCTGGTCATCTCCGAGAGCGCCAAGGTCGAAGGCGAAGTGCGGGTCGCGCATCTGGTGGTCAACGGCGAGATCGCTGGCAATGTCCATTCGTCCGAACTGCTTGAATTACAGCCGAAAGCCCGCATAACTGGAGATGTCAATTACAAGGCGCTGGAAATGCATAGCGGCGCCCTGGTAAGCGGCAAACTGACCCATGAACAGAGCGCAGCCGAGCCGGTGTTGAAACTTGCCATGTCGCAATCCGCTTGAGCGTTGTATTAAAACCGCCGTTTCGGCGTTGCGCTGCATGAATCCAGCCAAGAGCCTATAATGCAGTATTGTATGTCCCCCCGCAGGAGCCAAAAATGAATGCTGTCGCAGAAATCCAGGATGTTGTTGCATCCCCTATCGTCTTCACCGATAGCGCCGCCTCGAAGGTTGCGCAGCTGATCGAGGAAGAAGGCAATCCAGACCTCAAATTGCGCGTTTTCGTGCAGGGTGGCGGTTGCTCCGGCTTCCAGTACGGTTTCACTTTCGATGAAATCGTCAATGAAGACGACACCACCATGAGCAAGAACGGCGTGCAATTGCTGATCGATTCGATGAGCTACCAGTACCTGGTTGGTGCCGAAATCGACTACAAGGACGACCTGGAAGGCGCGCAGTTCGTGATCAAGAATCCGAACGCAACGACTACTTGCGGCTGCGGTTCCTCGTTCTCGGCCTGATTTTTACGGCTTGTTAAAAAAGGACGCCGGGGAGAAATCCTCGGGCGTCCTTTTTTTATACAAATCTGCTTCGTGTCAGTTTCCCGGATACAGCGCTCCCAGAATCCGGAAATCGCGCGCACCCGTCACCAGCGGTAAATTGCCAGGCAAGCGCTGGTCGAAACGCAGGGCCAGCCACGCAAATGCGATTGCCTCAACATGGTTCGGTGCAATCCCCAATGCTTCCGTCGATTCTACCGTGGCTGCCAGGCGCTGCCCTTGCAGCGCTTGCGCCAGCTGCAGCATCAGGTAAGGGTTATACGCCCCGCCGCCGCAGACATACACCGTTTTCACATCAGCTGCGTGGCGCGCTATTGCGTCGGCGATGGTGCTGGCGGTCAGCGCAGCCAACGTTGCCTGTACATCGGCGCTGGAAATCTGCGGGAAGTTTGCCAAATGCTTGTCCAGCCACGCTGCATGGAACAGGTCGCGGCCAGTGCTTTTCGGCGGTGGCGCGGCAAAATATTCTTCCTTGCGCAGTGCGTCGAGCAAGGCCTGTGACGGTTGGCCGCTGGCGGCCCATTGGCCGCTCGCATCGTAATCCTTGTCGTGATGGCGCTTGATCCAGAGGTCCATCAGCACATTGCCAGGACCGGTATCGAAGCCGATCACTTCGCGCTTGAGGTGACTGTGCAGCACGCTGATGTTGGCGATGCCGCCGATATTCACGACCACCCGGGTTTGCTGCGGATCGGCAAAAACGGCCTGGTGGAAGGCCGGCACCAACGGCGCGCCTTGGCCGCCGGCGGCGATGTCGCGGCTGCGGAAGTCGGCGATGACGTCAATGCCGGTCAATTCGGCCAGTAGCGCCGGGTTGTTGGCCTGGCGCGTGAAGCCGAGTTCTGGACGATGGCGAATGGTTTGGCCATGCACGCCGACGGCGCGGATCTGATCCGGCCGCAAGCCGGCATCGGCCAGCAGGCGCTCCACACAGGCCGCGTAGTGGGTGGTCAGGGTATTGGCGACCAGCGCCTCGCGCTCAATTTCGTTGGCGCCTGGGCTTTGCAGCGCCATCAGCTCCTGTCGCAATGTAGCTGAAAACGGCATGTAGGCCGATGCCAGAGTGGTCACAGGATGTTGCGTCGGCGCGCTCGGGAAGGCTGCGATGACGCCATCGACGCCGTCCAGGCTGGTGCCGGACATCAGGCCGATGTAGAGGGCGCTATGGGGAGTTTGAGTAGGCATAATAAAACCGTTGTGAGGTTGGCTAATTTTACTAGCGCTCCAACAACGGTTCTATGTTTATTCCAGATGTGCCTGGTATTTGCTTAGTTGCCGGGCAATCGGCGTTGGGCTATTTCGACGCCAGTTTTGCGGTCGGCGCCGTTGCGATTTCACTGCCGCTCAACAGGTTGAAACGATGCGTGATGTCGGCGGCGACGGTGCGGAAACGCTGCAGCTCGGCGCCTGCCAGCGGTGTCACGGTAGGCACTACCACCGACAACGGATCGCGTGGCTGGTTGTCGACACGGAATTCGTAGTGCAGATGCGGGCCGGTAGCCCAGCCGGTCATGCCGACATAGCCGATTACGTCGCCCTGGCTGACCTTGGCACCTTTGCGCGAAGTCGGCGCAAAACGGCTCATGTGGGCGTACACGGTCGAATATTTACCGTCATGCTTGATGATGACGACATTGCCATAACCGGTTTCGACGCCGGCAAAATCGATGGTGCCATCGGCGGTCGCATGGATTGGGGTACCAATGGTCGCGGCGAAATCGACGCCGGTGTGTTTTTTCCATTTACCCAGGATAGGGTGCATGCGCATCGAGAAGCCGGATGAAATGCGGGTAAAAGTCAGCGGTGATTTGAGGAAGGCCTTTTTCAGCGACTTGCCGTCGAAACCGTAGTAGCCGCCGCCCTGGGCGTTGCTCGGGTCGTCGAACCAGACTGCCTGGAACGGTTTGCCGGCATTCACGAATTCGCCCGCCAGGATGCGGCCGGCGCGCAGGAACTGGCCGTTTTGCCAAAATGTTTCATAAGCGACATTGAAATGATCGCCACGCTTCAGGTCGGAGGCAAAGTTGATGTCGGTGCCGAACATGGCGACGATCTGCGATGCCACGCTGTCCGGGATGTCGGCGGCATCCGTAGCGGCAAACAAGGAGGAGCGGATCACGCCGGTGTGCATTTCGACGCGGCGTTCAATGCTGGCGTTTTCCTGGCTGACGCTGAATTTGTCGCCGTCGCGGCGAATCAGCAGATTCCTGGTGGCGTCGCTGCCGCTGTCGGCGATGGTGGCGCGCAGCGTTTGCAGTACGCCATCGTTGCTGGTTTGGGCTTGCACGGTGGTGCCTGGCTTGAGGCGCAATATGGCGCGCGCAGCACTATCGGACTTGATGAAGCTGGTGGCAGCGTCGTCGTCAACTCCGAGCCGGGTCAGCAAGGTTGCCAATGTGTCACCGGCGCGCATCTTGTCTTCGGCGATGTACAGTTGCTGCTGGGCTTCAAGCTTGGCAATCTGCTCATTGAGACTCGGCAATGCCAGTTCGGCGGAAATCGCTCGGACCTGGACATCGTCAGAGTCTGTTGCAATTGGAGCAACGCCAGCAGCACCGAAGGCGACCAATGTCAGCACCGCTGCAGAGGCGGAGACAATGCGGGTTTTGCGTGAGGAATCGGTGATTCGTGCGACCGCTAGCCTGAAAAGCAACTTGACGTCGGAGCGCAAGTGAATGAATTTATCTTTAGGAGACATGCAATACGTTAAAATTTGCCGTTTGCTACCGATTCTCGTGCTGTTGCTTGTTGGAACGACTTGCGGCGGGATTAAAAGGGATCACGGATTATACCTTACCGGTCTGGGGCACTTTATAGGATTGGTCTGATTTGCGCTAGCGATCAATTCCTGCTGTTTTACGTGCAGAAGCAAGCATCACTTTTTAGATTTTACTTTCGCTGGATATATGGCTCACGATTCTCAAAACGCATCACCGACGGCAGCAGGAACTGCTGTTGAAAACACTCCCCTGATCCTGTCGGACCGGACCAAAGAGGCGCTGGAGATTACCAAGCGCGGCGTCGACGAACTGCTGATCGAGAGCGATTTTGCGCGCAAGCTGCAACGCTCCGAACAAACCGGCAAGCCGTTGCGCATCAAGTTGGGCCTGGATCCGACTGCGCCGGACCTGCATCTTGGCCACACCGTGGTGCTGAACAAGATGCGCCAGCTGCAGGATCTCGGCCATAACGTGATTTTCCTGATCGGCGATTTCACTTCGATGATCGGCGATCCGTCCGGACGCAACGTGACGCGGCCGCCGCTGACGCGCGAGCAGATCGAGGAAAACGCCAAGACCTATTTTGCCCAGGCCAGCCTGGTGCTGGACGCTGCGCGCACGGAAATCCGCTACAACTCGGAATGGTCGGACAAGCTCGGCGCCCGCGGCATGATCGAACTGTCTGCCAAGTACACCGTGGCGCGTATTCTGGAGCGCGAAGATTTCACCAAACGCTTCAAGGCCGGCACCCCGATTTCGGTGCACGAACTGCTGTATCCGCTGATGCAGGGCTACGATTCGGTGGCGCTGGAGTCGGACCTGGAGCTGGGCGGCACCGACCAGAAGTTCAACCTGCTGGTAGGGCGCGAGCTGCAAAAGGATTACGGCCAGGAGCCGCAATGCATCTTGACCATGCCGCTGCTGGAAGGCCTGGACGGCGTCGAAAAGATGTCGAAATCGAAGGGCAACTACATCGGCATCACCGAGCCGGCCAACACCATGTTCGCCAAGGTGATGAGCATTTCCGACGTGATGATGTGGCGTTACTACGAACTGCTGTCGTTCAAGTCGCTGGCACAGATCGCCGGCTACAAGGCGCAGGTCGAGGGCGGCCAGAATCCGCGCGACATCAAGGTTGCGCTGGCCCAGGAAATCGTGGCGCGCTTCCATAGCCAGCAGGCGGCGGAAGATGCGTTGGCGGACTTCAATAATCGCGCCAAGGGCGGCATTCCAGACGATATCCCTGAGCTGACGTTGAGCGGCGCGCCGCTCGGCATCGGCCAGTTGCTGAAGCAAGCCAACCTGTGCCCGTCGACTTCGGAAGCGTTGCGCATGGTGGAGCAGGGCGGCGTGCGCATCGATGGCGCCGTAGTCAGCGACAAGGGCTTGAAAGTCGAAGCTTCGACCTTCGTGATCCAGGTCGGCAAGCGCAAGTTTGCGCGCGTGACGCTGGCTTGATCGTCGCATGATTGGTTTGTTGCAGAGGGTCAGCCACGCCAGCGTGGTGGTGGATGGCACCACGGTCGGCGCCATCGAGGGTGGTTTGATGGTGCTGCTGTGCGCCGAACGTGGTGACAGCGAGAAGCAGGCCGATGCTTTGCTGACCAAGCTGCTCGCTTATCGCGTGTTCAGCGACGATGCCGGCAAGATGAACCGCAGCGTCAGCGATGTCGGCGGCGGTTTGCTGCTGGTGCCGCAGTTCACGCTGGCGGCGGATACCCAATCGGGCACCCGGCCGTCGTTCACGCCGGCGGCGGCGCCCGAAGATGGCCGCCGCTTATTCGATTATTTCGTCGCACAAGCTGCGAGCCGCCATGCGCAAGTGGCAACCGGCCAGTTTGGCGCCGACATGAAAGTGTCGCTGACCAATGACGGCCCGGTGACATTCTGGTTGCAGGTAAAGCCAGCGCCAGCCAAAGCGTAAGCGGTTTTTGCTGTAGTCTGGCAATTCTGCTGACAACTTCTCATTCATCGACAGGAGATCACCGTGAAACTCTGGAGCCATTCTTTCAATGACGGCGCGTATATCCCGGGCGAATTCGCCTTCGCGGTCGTCAATCCCGAAACCCATATCACCTTGTCGGCCAACCATAATCCGCATCTTGGCTGGGGCGAGCCGCCGGCCGGCACAAAGTCGCTGGTGCTGATTTGCCACGACCCTGATGTGCCGTCGCGCGGCGATGACGTCAACCAGGAAGGCAAGACCGTGCCGGCAGATTTGCCGCGCGTCGATTTCTTCCACTGGGTGCTGGTCGACCTGCCGCCGCATGCGGCATCGATCGAAGCCGCCTCGTTCAGCGATCGCATCACCTCGCGCGGCAAATCCGGCCCGGAAATTCATAACAGCCCGATTGCCGGCGCGCGCCATGGTTTGAACGATTACACCGGCTGGTTTGCCGATGATCCGGCGATGGGCGGCGACTACTTCGGCTATGACGGTCCGTGCCCGCCGTGGAACGATGAAATCATCCACCGCTACATTTTTACTGTCTATGCGCTGGATATTGCGCGTCTGCCGGTGGACGGCAAGTTCACCGGACAGCAGGCACTGGCGGCGATGCGCGGGCATATCCTGGGCGAGGCATCGATTGTCAGCATTTACACCTTGAACCCTGCTTTATAAAAAGCGCACCGAGACAACGCATCAATTCATGTCAACTACCGAAATCTTACTGATCCGCCACGGCGAAACCGACTGGAACCTGGAGCGCCGCCTGCAAGGCCATCTGGACATCCCGCTCAATGCGGAAGGCCAGCGCCAGGCGCAGGCGCTTGGCAGAAGCCTGGAAGGCGTCGCGTTGGACGGTATTTTTTCCAGTGACTTGCAACGGGCGCAGCAAACCGCGATGCCGTTGGCGCAGCTGCTTGGCATGGAGGTGACGATCGATAGCGGATTGCGGGAACGCTGTTACGGTGCGCTGGAAGGTTTGCGCTACACCGAGGCTGCCGAGCGTTATCCCGAAGCCTACGCGGCGCTGATGGCGCGCGACCTTGATACCCGTTTCCCGGCCGGTGTCCATGTCGCCGAAACCGTGCGCGAGTTTTCCCAGCGCGCTGTCGATACTTTGCTGCGCTTGCTGGAGAGCGGGAGTTTCCGACGCATTGCGGTGGTTACCCATGGCGGCGTGCTCGATTGCATTTACCGCTTTGCCCACAACCTGCCACGGGATCAGCCGCGCAGCTGCGACGTGTTCAATGCCAGCATCAATCGCCTGACCTGGCGTTCTGAGCAGCCCCGACAATTGCGGGTTGACGGCTGGGCCGACGTGGCGCACCTGGACGACATTTCACTTGACGAAATCGGCTGAGGAAGCCTGCTGCAAATGATGTCGCCGGCCGGCATGGGCGTGTTTATGTCGGCTATCACATTGCCGTGCCGACAACCGCTATAAATCTGTATAAGCAAGTGCACAATCAGTCACCATAAAAACGGTGTGCTTGTGCTAACCTTGCTGGCAAGAACTAAAACAATATTGGGGCTCAGGTGCCAGCATGAAACTCAATCTCTTTCCCCGGACCCAGCGCGGCGCTGATACAGAGCCGTTGGCGGAATCGACCGGCGCAAAAAAAACCACGCCACTTACATTGACGCCCAGCGATGAGCAAATGAAGCTGGTGGGGGTACTGCACCAACTCCTGCAAGTCTTGCCGCAAGCCTACAGCGGCCGCGAAAGCATCAAGCGTCTATGCCAGATGATCTTGCCTGCCAGCCCGCATATCCGTCTGGTATGGGTGGGTTTTTGCCAGGACGATTCCGGCCCGACGATCAAGCCGGCTGCAGTAGTAGGCAAGGCAGTCGGCGAAGCGGAGCACTGGCATCTGGCCAAGGATTGTTTCGACTACGCAGCGCCGTTCGCCCAGACCGTTGATTGGGATGCCGGCCACGAAAGCGATTTCCACGCACTGTTCGCGCCTTGGCAGGCGCATCCCGAAGCTTGTTCCGCCAAGGCCGCGCTGGCGATTCCGCTGCGCTCGGAAAAGGCGCGCATGCACGGCATGATGGTGTTCTATGCCGATAGCGAAGATTATTTTTCGGAAACCGGGTTTGCCTCGTTCCAGGCCTTCGGCCATATCTGCGAAGTGATCTGGAAGCAATCCAATCTGTCGCACTTGCTGACCCGCCAGGCGCAGCTCGACTCCCTGACTGGATTGCTGACGCGGCGCCGTATCGTGCACGTCTACGAAGAGGCGGTGGCGGCTACAGCAATGGATGAGTCGCCGCTGTCTATCCTGTATTGCCGGCTGGACGAATTTCACAAGATCAACGATCTGTACGGCTGGGCCGTGGCGGACAACATCCTCGCCGCCTTCGCCAAGGACACAGGGGCCCAGCTGCGCAAAGCCGACAGCGGCGGCCGTTGGAATGCGACGGAATTCCTGTACGTGTTGCCGGCCACCGATGCAGTCGATGCGGAAAACCTGGCCGCGGCATTCCTGAGCCATTTCATGCATCACCCGGTCAACATAGAAAACTGGTCGATCCGGCTGGCGTTATCGATCGGCGTTGCCACTTATGGCGCCGATGGCCGCGGACTGGACGAACTGATCCATTACGCAACACAGCATCTGCGAAGTTCGAGCAGCGTGCCGGAAGCGGACATCTGATTTGACGGAATCGGCCGAGAATAATCCGCCTGCTGCGGCAATCGCGATAAAATGACGCCTTTCCCCTGCAATTTCAATCCGAGTTATCGAAACCGCCGTGAATATTGGCCCTTACATCCTTCGCAACAATGTTTTTGTGGCACCCATGGCGGGCGTCACGGACAGGCCTTTCCGGCAGCTTTGCAAGGAATTGGGGGCCGGCTACGCCGTTTCCGAGATGGCGGCATCCAATCCGCGCCTGTGGCAGACCGAGAAGACCTCGCGCCGTATCAACCATGATGGCGAGATGGAGCCGCGCGCGGTGCAGATTGCCGGCGCCGATCCGCAGATGCTGGCGGAGTGTGCAAAATACAACGTTGACCACGGTGCGCAAATCATCGATATCAACATGGGTTGCCCGGTCAAGAAAGTCTGCAACAGCTGGTGCGGTTCGGCATTGTTGCAGGATGAGCAACTGGTAGCGCAGATCCTGGAGGCCGTGGTGAACGCGGTCAACGTGCCGGTGACGCTGAAGTTTCGAACCGGTTGGGATCGTCTCAACAAGAATGCATTGAATATCGCCAGGCTGGCGGAAGCCAGCGGCATCGCCATGCTGACCTTGCACGGCCGTACGCGTGCCGATGGCTACAGCGGAGATGCCGAGTACCAGACGATTGCCGCGGTCAAGGCAGCGGTGTCGATTCCGGTGGTGGCCAATGGCGACATCACGACGCCGGAAAAAGCGCGCCAGGTGCTGGAGTTCACCAAGGCCGATGCCATCATGGTCGGCCGCGCGGCGCAGGGGCGGCCGTGGATTTTCCGCGAGATCGATCATTACCTGCGTACCGGCGAGTATCTGCCGGCGCCGCTGGTGACGGAAGTGCAACACCTGATGGATGAACATTTGCGTGCGCATTACGGATTTTATGGGGATTACTTGGGGGTGCGTACCGCCCGCAAGCATATCGGCTGGTACGTGCGCGATTTGCCTGGCGGAGAGGCATTTCGGCAACGCATGAACCTGCTGGAAGACTGCGGCGAGCAGCTGGCCGCGGTAAATAGCTTCTTTGAATCGCAGTTTGCGTTTGGGGAAAGGTTACAATACGGGGTGGCCGAGCAGATGCTAGCGGCCTGAATCAGATCAACAAGACTTACGTTGCACGTCGTTGGCGACACCCGTCGGCGCTGATAGCAATGGCGCACGGCAATGCGGTTTCGGACCGCCGGCGAAATTCTGCGTAAGTCCTCAAAAAAAAAGAATAGTCAAAAGAATGAGTAAAGAAAGTATCCAAGACGTGGTCAAGCAAAGCCTTGAAAAATATTTCAAGGATCTGGGCGAGCAGCCGCCGTCGAACGTCTACGACATGGTGATTTCCACGGTTGAAAAGCCGGTGTTGGAAGCCGTGATCGCGCGCGCCGAGGGTAACCAGTCGCATGCGGCCGAAATGTTGGGCATCAACCGCAATACCTTGCGCAAGAAGCTGCAGCAGCACGGTCTTTTGTAATTTTCAGGCAGAGTCATGGGCGTGCCGGTCACGCCCGGTCAGCAGGCAATAAAGTTAGGCAACAAGGTCAGGCAATAAGGTCAGGCACAATCAGGATTAACGCCGGTAGCATGCCGCAGTTCCCGTCACGGGATGCAGCGTTTTCCCCGCAATGATGCATTTATTCGTTTCCCTTCCCGTCATTCATCTTCACTTCCAGAGTTTTCATTATGATTAAACAAGCCCTCATTTCCGTATCCGACAAAACCGGGATACTTGATTTCGCAAAAGAGTTGTCGGCGCTGGGCGTGAATATTCTGTCGACCGGCGGTACTGCCAAGTTGCTGGCCGATAACGGCATCAAAGTGACCGAAGTGGCGGATTACACCGGCTTCCCGGAAATGCTCGACGGCCGCGTCAAGACCCTGCATCCGAAGGTGCATGGCGGCATCCTGGCGCGTCGCGATTTTCCTGAGCATGTTGCCGCCTTGGCGCAACACCAGATTCCGACCATCGACATGGTGGTGGTCAACCTGTATCCATTCCAGCAAACCATTGCCAAGGAACAGTGCTCGCTGGAAGACGCGATCGAGAATATCGACATCGGCGGCCCGGCGATGCTGCGTTCGTCGGCCAAGAACCACAAGGACGTGATCGTCCTGTGTGATCCTAGCGATTACGCTGCGGTACTGGGCGAGTTGAAGGCCAATGACGGCGAAGTCTGTTACGCCACCAAGTTTGCGCTGGCCAAGAAGGTGTTTGCCCACACTGCGCAATACGATGGCGCCATCACCAACTACTTCACCTCGCTGGGCGAAGACAAGCAGCATGCGACCCGTAGTTCCTATCCTGCGACCTTGAACCTGCATTTCGAAAAAGTGCAGGAAATGCGTTACGGCGAAAATCCACACCAGTCGGCGGCGTTCTACCGCGACACCCGCCATGTCGAAGGCGCGCTGGCGAACTACAAGCAATTGCAGGGCAAGGAACTGTCTTATAACAACATCGCCGATGCCGATGCTGCCTGGGAATGCGTCAAGACCTTCAACGAAACCGCCTGCGTCATCATCAAGCATGCCAATCCTTGCGGCGTCGCCATCGGCGGCAATCCGCTGGAAGCCTACAGCAAGGCGCTGCAAACCGATCCGACCTCAGCCTTTGGCGGCATCATCGCCTTCAACCAGGAGCTCGACGGCAATGCCGCCGAAGCGGTGGCCAAGCAATTCGTCGAAGTGATCATCGCGCCATCGTTCACTGAGCAAGCCAAGCAGGTTTTCGCCGCCAAGCAGAACGTCCGCTTGCTGGAAATTCCGTTGGCGCATGACATCAACCTGCATGACTTCAAGCGCGTCGGCGGTGGTTTGCTGGTGCAATCGCCGGACGCTCGCAACGTTGCCTTGAGCGAATTGAAAGTGGTCAGCAAGAAGCAACCAACCCAGCAGCAATTGCAGGACCTGATGTTTGCCTGGCGCGTCGCCAAGTTCGTCAAGTCGAATGCCATCGTGTTCTGCGGCAATGGCATGACGCTGGGCGTCGGCGCCGGCCAGATGAGCCGGGTCGATTCCGCCCGCATCGCATCGATCAAGGCGCAGAACGCCGGCTTGTCGCTGGTAGGTTCGGCAGTCGCTTCGGATGCTTTCTTCCCGTTCCGTGACGGCCTGGATGTGGTGGTCAATGCTGGCGCCACCAGCGTGATCCAGCCGGGCGGTTCGATGCGCGACCCGGAAGTGATCGATGCTGCGGATGAACATGGCGTCGTCATGCTGCTCACCGGTACCCGTCATTTCCGTCATTAAGATTAGGAACGGGCTGCGCTTCATGTCTCGTATCGGGAGTCGATTGCCGGCGGCTCATATGCCAGAGCCGACGGGCAGGGTGGGCACAGCGTGCCCACGCGGTTCCCTGGCTGCATACTCTGCCCGCCCCACGGGGTTTCGTGCAAGCACCATATGAAAATCCTCGGCATCGACCCCGGCCTGCGGACTACCGGCTTTGGCATCATCGACAAGCAGGGCCACAAGCTCAGCTATGTCGCGTCAGGCACGATCAAGACGCCGGATGCCGACTTGCCGCAGCGCCTGAAGGTGATATTGGCGAGCGTTTCGGAAGTCATCCGCACTTACACGCCGGATTGCTCGGCAATCGAAAAGGTTTTCGTCAACGTCAATCCGCAATCGACGCTGCTGCTTGGGCAGGCCCGTGGTGCAGCGATTTGCGCGCTAGTGAGCGCTGACTTGCCGGTGGCGGAGTACACTGCTCTGCAGATCAAGCAGGCGGTAGCCGGGCACGGCAAAGCGCAAAAGCAGCAGGTTCAGGATATGGTGCAGCGCTTGCTGCTTTTGCCCGGCTTGCCCGGGACCGATGCTGCGGATGCGCTGGCGGTGGCGATTTGCCACGCGCATAGTGGCGATGCGCTGGCGCATTTGAGTGCGTTGGCGCCCGGCCTGGCAAAAAAAGGCTTGCGCGTGCGTGGCGGCCGCTTGATTGGGTAAGGTCATGGCGCCGTGACTGGTATATATTGTATCTGTATGTTTTTCGCTGCTCTGTAAGTGTTTAAGTGTTCTTTCTATTGAATCTTCCGCACAGTTCATTCCGCATCAACAGCCTGCCAACTTCCTTCTTTATCTGCGATCTGTAGCATTTTGAGCCTCTGAAATCCACCTCCAATTGTGAATCATTGTTTCGCATCTGCCGAAACAGATACATGTATATATCTAAGAGCTGACTTTTACATCATCCGGTAAGTCCTTCATTTATTTGATAATTCAATGTAAGCGCCATGTTGGGGCATCTTTAAATAGTCGCGCTAAGTCATTGACTTTACTCGAATATTTTGTGCGAGCCCGTTGTAAATGGCTTGACCTAGAATAGTGCATCCTCTAAAGTGGGCAGAAGTGTGGAAAAGTGTTTTTTTGTGGGGTGTTTTCTGATTCACAAAGAAGATTTTTCCGAAATTTAGCAGGTCAAAAAAAGGAGTAAGTGCGGTGTTTCAGGGTGCGTCGGCATTAAATCTCGATGCGAAAGGACGGATGGCGGTGCCATCCAAGCATCGTGACGCGCTGACCGTTCAGTGTGAAGGTCGATTGACGCTCACCAAGCACCCGCACGGCTGCCTGTTGTTGTTCCCGCGCCCGACCTGGGAAAGCCATCGTGAGCAAATCGCGGCCTGGCCGATGTCGGCACGCGCCTGGCAACGGATTTTCCTGGGAAATGCCTCTGACGTCGAACTCGATTCCGCTGGACGGATCCTGATTGCGCCGGAGTTGCGCTCCGCGGTCGGCTTGACGCGTGAAGTCATGTTGCTGGGCATGGGAAGCCATTTCGAGATTTGGGACGCGGCCAAGCTGGCTGAGAGCGAGTCGCAAGCAGTTGCGGCTGGCATGCCCGAAGTGTTAAGTAATTTTTCGTTCTGACGGGCCTGCCATGAGTGAACAAGTGGTGCCCGAATTCCAGCACCGCACAGTGTTATTGGACGAGGCTGTCAGTGCGTTGGCAATCGAAGGTGTGCGGGCGGACGGTATTTATGTGGACGGCACCTTCGGGCGTGGCGGGCATAGCCGCAAGATCCTCGAAAGCCTCGGGCCGCGCGGCCGCCTGATCGCCTTCGACAAGGATCCGCAGGCAATCGCCACCGCCGCCGGAATTGTCGACCCGCGCTTCGAGATCGTGCACGACAGCTTCGCCACGATGGCGCAGGCGCTGCAAGAAAAAGGGATAGAAAAGGTCGATGGCGTCCTGCTGGATCTGGGGATTTCATCGCCACAGGTGGACGATGCCAGCCGCGGCTTCAGTTTTCGCGCTGACGGTCCGCTCGACATGCGCATGGATACGACGCGCGGCATGTCGGCAGCGGAATGGCTGGCAATCGCGGATGAACAAACAATCGGAAAGGTGGTACGTGATTATGGGGAAGAACGGTTTGCTGTTCAGATTGCAAAGGCGATTGTTGCTGGCCGGGCAGTCCGGCCCATCATTGGCACACGACAGCTTGCCCAGATCGTGGCAGGCGCCGTCAAGACCCGCGAGAAAGGCAAAGACCCGGCCACTCGCACCTTTCAGGCTATACGGATTTTCATCAATCAAGAGCTTGAAGAACTCGAGGTAGTACTGGACCAGGCGTTTCGGCAAATGGCCCAGCAAGGGAGATTAGTCGTGATCAGCTTTCATTCGCTGGAAGACCGGATCGTCAAGCAGTTCATGGCTTCCAAAGCCAGGCTGCCGCAGCCCGACCGTCGCCTGCCGATTCGTGCTGTCGATCTGCCGCAGCCTGAAATGAAACTACTGGCGCGGATCAAGCCTTCCGACGCCGAAGTCGCGGAAAATCCGCGCGCACGCTCTGCCATCATGCGGGTCGGCGAACGCCTGGCCGGCATTGCCTCCAGCGGAGTCCGTCCGTGAGCGGGCGTCTCAATTTCGTCCTGGCGCTGGCCCTGGTGCTGTGCGCGCTGGCGCTGGTCAACGCGCAGTACCAGGCGCGTCAGCTGTTCATTGAGCTGGAGCGTTCGGCCAGCCAGTCGCGCCAGCTGGATATCGAATGGGCACAGTTGCAGCTCGATCAGTCGACCCTCGGTAAAAATTCCAGGATTGAAGCCAGCGCAACCCGCGACCTCAACATGGTGCCGTTGACGCCGGCCCGTACCCAATACCTGACGGTGGGGGAGAAATGACGCGAAATCCTCCGCGCACCTCTCATACCGCGCGCGTCGCTGCCGGCAAAGGCGTACCTTTTTCGTCGAGCCCGGTGCTGAAAGTCAAGTTGCCGGTATGGCGCTCGCGCGTCGTGCTGTTTGCCCTGTTCGCAGCTTTCCTGGCCCTGATCGCGCGGGCGCTGTGGCTGCAAGGCATGTCCACCGATTTCCTGCAGAAGCAGGGTGCTTCACGCTATGCGCGCACGCTGGAACTGCCGGCTACACGCGGCAAGATCCTCGATCGCAATGGCCAGGTGCTGGCTTCATCGGTGCCGGTCAAGGCGATCTGGGCGATTCCTGACGACCTCAAGGATGCGCCGAAGGAAAAGCTGCAAGCCCTGGCCAAGCTGCTTGACATGAGCGACGCCGAGCTCAACAAGAAGCTCGATTCCGATCGCAATTTCGTTTACCTCAAGCGCCAGGTCGAGCAGGAAACATCCGACAAGATCATCAAGCTCGGCATTGACGGCATTGAAACCCGCAAGGAATACAAGCGCTTCTATCCCGAAGGCGAGGTGATGGCGCACGTGGTCGGCTTTACCAATGTGGAAGACGCCGGCCAGGACGGCATGGAGCTGTCGCAGCAAAAGACCTTGGCCGGCACGACTGGCAGCCGGCGCGTGATCAAGGACCGACTCGGTCGTATCGTCGAGGATATCGAGGCAGTCAAGGAACCGCATGACGGCAAGGATCTGGTGTTGTCGATCGACAGCAAGATCCAGTACATCGCCTTCACCCAGCTCAAGGAAGCGGTGGAGAAGTTCAAAGCCAAGGCGGGCGGCATTGTCGTGGTCGACGCCAAGAGCGGCGAAGTGCTGGCGCTGGCCAACCTGCCCAGCTACAACCCTAACGATCGCTCGGTACTGACCGGCGCACAATTGCGCAACCGCGTGATGACCGATACCTTCGAGCCGGGTTCGACCTTGAAGCCGTTCACCATTGCGCTGGCGCTGGATACCAATCGCGTGCAGGCCACCACCACCTTCCAGGTGCCGGACAAGATGACCATCGGCACCGCCACCATCGGCGATTCGCATCCGCATGGTTTGTTGACCATGAGCGTGGCGCAGATCATCCAGAAGTCATCCAATCTTGGCACCGCGCAGATTGCGTTGAAGATGCCGGCCGAGGAAATGTGGGAGATGTTTACTACCGTCGGCCTCGGCCAGCAGCCGAAATTCGGCTTCCCGGGTGCGGTGGCGGGGCGCGTGCGTCCGGCCAAATCCTGGCGTCCGATCGAACAGGCGACCATGAGCTACGGCCATGGTATTTCTGTATCCCTGATCCAGATGGCCCACGCCTATACGATTTTTGCGCGCAATGGCGACCTGATCCCGCTGTCGTTCCAGAAAGTCACCGAGCCGCCGGTCGGCCAGCGCGTGGTTTCTGAAAAGACGGCATTGACCATGCGCGCCATGCTGGAAAGAGTCACTGCGCCTGGCGGTACCGCGCCGAAAGCGCAGGTGCCTGGTTACCGGGTCGGCGGAAAAACCGGTACTGCCTACAAGATCGAAGGCGGTAAATACGTCAAAAAATATATTGCCGACTTTGTCGGCTTTGCGCCGGCTTCCGATCCGCGCCTGATTATTGCCGTCATGGTGGATGAACCGACGGTCGGTTCGCATTACGGCGGCGACGTCGCTGCGCCAGTGTTTGCGACGGTCGCCGCGAACGCGCTGCGGGCCTTGAATGTACCGCCTGACACCAATGTCACGGACATCATCATTCCGGCGGATGGCCCGCAGGAGGGCTTGTGATGACGCGCAAAACATCGCAACTGCAGGACGCGCAGCAATGGCTGGCCGGGGTTATCCCGACTGGTGCGGAGCTGGTGTCCGATTCGCGCCGGGTCAAGCCCGGCGACGTGTTCTTTGCCTACCCGGGCGATGCTGCCGATGGCCGTACCTACATCGCGCAAGCCTTGAAAAACGGTGCGTCCGCGGTGCTGTACGAGAGTACGAATTTTAGTTGGGACGCGGCATGGAACGTGCCGCACCTGGCGGTGGCAGGCCTCAAGACGCTGGCCGGTACGATTGCCAACGGCCATTACGGACAGCCTGACAAGGATATGCAGATTGTTGCCGTCACCGGCACCAACGGCAAGACTTCCTGCAGCCAATGGCTGGGACATGCGCTGTCGCACCTGGGGCAAACCACCGGCGTCATCGGTACGCTGGGCGTCGGCATTTTCGCGCAGGGCCAGCGCGGCGAATTTGAGGAAACCGGTTACACCACGCCCGATGCGGTCCTGCTGCAGCGGGCGCTGGCCGACATGCGCAGCAAAGGCGTTAGCGCGCTGGCCATCGAGGCATCTTCGATTGGCCTGGACCAAGGGCGGCTGAACGGCATGCATGTCGATATCGCCCTGTTCACCAATTTCACGCGCGACCATCTGGATTACCACGGCGACGAACAGCATTACGAAGCTGCCAAGCGCATGCTGTTCGACTGGCCCGGGTTGCAGCAAGCAGTGCTTAACCTCGATGATGCGATGGGCTTGCGTCTGGTGACGCACCTGCAGCAGAAAAAAGCCGCCATGCCATTGATCGGTTACACCTTGGGCGATGCAGAGGCGCCGGGCGTAGCAGTATTACGTGCCTCGGCAATCCGCACCAATGCCAGCGGAACGGCATTTCACATCGATTCTCCGTTCGGCTCCGGCCAGGTAAAAACGCAGTTGGTGGGTTTGTTCAATGTCAGCAATGCGTTGGGCATTCTGGGCGTGCTACTGGCGAAGGGCATCGCGTGGGACGCCGCGCTCAAAGCGATTGAACTGTTGGTCGCGGTACCGGGTCGAATGCAGCAATTCGGCGGCCAGGATGCGCCGCTGGTTGTTATCGATTATGCACATACGCCCGATGCCCTGGAGAAAACCTTGATTACCTTGCGCCAGGTCGCGCAGCAACGCAACGGCGAGTTGTGGTGCGTGTTCGGCTGCGGCGGTGATCGCGATCCAGGCAAGCGGCCGCAAATGGGCGCAGTCGCCGAGTTGGCCGATCACGTCATCGTCACCAGCGACAATCCGCGCAGCGAAGAGCCGGGCGCCATCATCGCCCAGATCATGGCCGGAATGAAAGCGCCGCATAACGCGCAGGCGCTGGAAGACCGGGCTGCTGCGATCCTGTGGGCGGTACGCCATGCGGCCAAGGCCGATGTTGTGCTGCTAGCCGGCAAGGGGCACGAAACTTATCAAGAAATAAAAGGAAAGAAATTGCCGTTCTTGGATGCAGACCACGCCGCTGTTGCTCTCGCTGCACGGGCTACGATGAAAGGCGGTCACGCATGAACGCATCATTAGCTCAATTGCAATCCTGGCTGGGCCTAGCGGTCACCGCCGGAAACGAGGCACAACTGAAGATCAGCGGTTTGTCCACGGACAGCCGTGCGGTCACCTCGGGCGATCTGTTCGTTGCATTGCGCGGCGAACATTTCGACGCCCACGATTTCCTCGACCAGGTGATCGTGAAGGGTGCTGCGGCGGTGCTGGTCGAGCGCGTGCCAGCTGATTTGCCGGTGCCGGCGCTGGTCGTGCCAGACACCCGGGTCGCCCTGGGTGCGATCGCGAATCGCTGGCGCCGTCAATTTGCGCTACCGCTGATCGCCGTTACCGGCAGCAACGGCAAGACTACCGTCAAGGAAATGATCGCTGCGATCCTGGTCGCAGCGTTTGGCGTTGACAAGGCATTAGCGACGCGTGGCAACTTCAACAATGAGATCGGCTTACCGTTAACCCTGCTGCGGCTGGATGCGGGCCATCGCGCCGCGGTGGTTGAACTCGGCATGAACCATCCCGGTGAAATCGCCGTGCTGACCGCAATTGCCGAACCTGTTGTGGCGTTGGTCAACAATGCCCAGCGCGAGCATCAGGAATTCATGGCGAGCGTGGCTGCGGTTGCCGAGGAAAATGGCAACGTGATCCGCGGCTTGCCGGCAAACGGCATCGCCGTGTATCCGGCGGACGATCCGTACACCGATTTGTGGCGTGGCTACGCTGCCGACAAGGCCGGCAGCATCACGTTCGGGCTGAGTGCGGACGCGGATGTCAGTTGTAGTTATGCCGCTGCGGCCAATGGCTTCGGCAGCGAACTGGTGGTGATAGCCAAGACCGTCGCCGGCGTCCAGGAGTTCGTGGTGCAGCTGGCAGCGGCAGGTGAGCACAATGTGCGCAACGCGCTGGCTGCGATTGCATGCACGCTGGCGATCGGCGTCGATACCACGGCAATAAAGCGCGGCCTGGAAACGTTTGCTCCGGTCAGCGGGCGTCTGCAGCGCAAGCAGGCGACAGCCGCCGGTTGCGCCGGTGCGCTGGTGATCGACGACACCTACAACGCCAATCCGGATTCGGTGCGGGCCGCCATCGATGTACTGGCGCAGGCTGATGCCCAGCGCCTGTTGGTGCTGGGTGACATGGGCGAAGTTGGCAACGAAGGCCGCAAGTTCCATGAAGAAATCGGCGCCTACGCACAGCAACGCGGCATTACCCAATTATTCACGCTGGGCGACATGGCTGCGGATGCAAGCGCTGCCTTTGGTCCGCAGGCAAAACATTTTATTGACATCGCAGCGTTGCTAGCCGCGCTCGATGCCGTCATGACACCGGACACCACTGTGCTGATCAAAGGATCGCGCTTCATGAAAATGGAGCGTGCAGTTCAGCACCTGGTCGGTACAACTTCCGAGAGGATTCACTAACATGCTGCTTTGGCTGGCACAAAATTTTCAGCAGGATTTCAGTTTCCTGCGCGTATTCAACTTCATCACGTTCCGCGCGGTGTTCGCGACGTTGACGGCGTTGATGATTGGGCTGATCGCCGGACCTGGCGTGATCCGCATGCTGGCGCGCCTGAAGGTCGGGCAAGCGGTGCGTACCGACGGCCCGCAAACGCATTTGATCAAGTCAGGTACGCCGACCATGGGCGGCGTGCTGATCCTGATCGCAATCGGCATTTCGACTTTGCTGTGGAGCGACCTGAGCAACCGTTTTGTCTGGATCGTCCTGATCGTGACGCTGGGTTTCGGCACCATCGGCTGGGTCGATGACTACCGCAAGGTGGTCTACAAGGATCCGAACGGCATGCGTTCGCGCGAAAAATATTTCTGGCAATCGGTGATCGGCGTGGTTGCTGCGATTTACCTGGCGTTTTCGGTATCGGCGCCGAACAACACCCAGGTCTGGGATCTGTTCCTGGCCTGGGTCGAATCCGGATTCAGCCTGGATCTGCCGCCCAAGGCCGACCTGATCGTACCGTTCTTCAAGACCGTCAGCTATCCGCTCGGCGTCTGGGGCTTCATGGCCTTGACCTACTTCGTCATCGTCGGCACCAGCAATGCGGTGAACCTGACCGATGGCCTGGACGGCCTGGCGATCATGCCGACCGTCATGGTGGGGGCGGCGCTTGGATTGTTCGCCTATCTGACCGGTAACGTGACTTTCGCCAAATACCTGTTGATCCCGCATATCCCCGGCGCCGGCGAACTGTTGATCTTCTGCGGCGCGATGGCCGGCGCGGGGCTGGCCTTCCTTTGGTACAACGCCTATCCGGCCCAGGTATTCATGGGCGATGTCGGCGCACTGGCATTGGGCGGCGCACTGGGCACCGTGGCCGTCATCGTGCGCCAGGAAATCGTGCTGTTCATTATGGGCGGTATTTTCGTGGTTGAAACTTTGTCGGTGATGTTGCAGGTAATGTACTTCAAGTATACGAAGAAGCGCTTTGGCGTCGGCCGCCGCGTATTGCTGATGGCGCCGTTGCACCATCATTATGAACAAAAGGGCTGGAAGGAAACGCAGGTTGTGGTGCGTTTCTGGATCATCTCGATGATGCTGGTGTTGTTTGGACTTTCAACTCTGAAATTAAGGTAGCGAGCGGCAGTAATGGACTATACGGGTAAACATGTTCTGGTATTAGGCTTGGGCGAATCGGGCCTGGCATCCGCATTGTGGCTGGCACATTGCGGCGCCACCGTGCGCGTGGCCGATACGCGCAGTGCACCGGAACGCCTGCCATTGTTGCTGCAGGCAATCCCTGCAGTGGAATTCGTCGCATCCGGCGACGGCGGCGGTTTCGCCGCCAGCCTGCTGGACGGCATCGATTTTGCCGTGACCAGCCCGGGCCTGGCGCCCACCGGCGAATTGAAAGAAATTCTGTCGGCTGCGACCGATCGCAATATCCCGGTATGGGGCGAGATTGAAGTGTTTGCGCAAGCTCTGGCGGCGTTGCGCGAGAGCCAGGGTTATGCGCCGAAAGTGATCGCGATTACCGGCACCAACGGCAAGACCACCGTCACCAGCCTGACCGGCTTGCTGTGCGAACGCGCCGGCCTGACGGTGCAGGTGGCTGGCAACATCAGCCCGGCTGCGCTGGATGTGCTGCGCAGCGCGCTGGAAAAAGATGCATTGCCGCAGGCCTGGGTGCTGGAACTGTCGAGTTTCCAGTTGCATGCAACCTGCAGCTTGCAAGCCGATGCTGCCACCATCTTGAATATCAGCCAGGATCACCTCGACTGGCATGGCGACATGGAATCCTACGTCGCCGACAAGGCGCGCATTTTCGGCGCCAACACGATTCGCGTGCTGAATCGCGACGATCCGTTGACGATGCAATTCAATACCGGCAGCAGCCTCAGCTTCGGCTTCGATGAGCCGCTCGACGGCGATTGCTTCGGCCTGATCAGCGATAACGGCATGCAGTGGCTGTCGGTAGCGGTGCCGGGCGACGAAGAGGAGCGGGTCGAGAAACGGCGTAGCAAGAAAGAACAACTGGCATTGCTGCCGGTCACGCTCAAGCGTCTGATGCCGGCCGACGCGCTGCGCATTCGTGGCCGTCACAATGCTGCGAATGCCTTGGCGGCGCTGGCGTTGTGCCGGGCAATTGACTTGCCTTTCGCACCCCTATTGCACGGCCTGCGCGAATATCACGGCGAGCCGCATCGGGTTGAACTGGTCACCACCATTGGCGGCGTCGAATATTACGACGATAGCAAGGGCACCAACGTCGGCGCTACAGTGGCGGCATTGAACGGCCTTGGCCGCGGTTCGGATGGCGACGGCAATGCCAGCCGCCTGTTGCTGATCGCTGGTGGCGAAGGCAAGGGGCAGGATTTTGCGCCGCTGGCGGAACCGCTGGCAGCCTACGGCCGCGCACTGCTGCTGATCGGCCGCGACGCGCCGGCAATCCGTGCCGCCGTCGCCAACCGTCTGGAAACTGCCGGAATCGAGATTGTCGCCTGCGATACCTTGGAACAAGCCGTCACCCGCGCCGCTGAACTGGCCCAGCATGGCGATGCCGTGTTGCTGTCGCCTGCTTGCGCCAGTTTTGACATGTTCCGCAATTACGCGCACCGGGCGCAGGTGTTTGTTGACGCCGTACGTGAATTGGCCTTGTCGCGTGGCGAGGTCGGACTATGAAATTCGCCTTCCCATCATTTTCAGCGAAACCCGAGGCTGCGCCGGCAGCGCGGTCGCGTCCGCTCGACAGCCAGAAGCACGGCGTCCAGCGCTCGAAAATGATGGAATACGACCAGCCGCTGGTGTGGGTGGTCGTGCTGTTGATGCTGTTTGGGTTGGTGATGGTGTATTCGGCCTCGATCGCATTGCCCGATTCACCCAAATATGCGAACTATACGAATGCCCATTTCCTGGTGCGGCAGGCGATTTTCATCTGCGTCTCGCTGTTTGCCGGCATGCTGACTTTCCGCATTCCGATTGCGACCTGGCAGCGTTGGGCGCCATACCTGTTTGTGGTCACGCTGATTCTGCTGGCAGCGGTGCTGGTGCCGGGCCTCGGCCGTGGCGTCAACGGCGCCAAGCGCTGGCTGTCGTTCCGCGTCTTCAACCTGCAACCATCGGAATTGATGAAGCTGTTCATCGTCCTGTACGCCGCCAATTACACGGTGCGCAAACAGGAAGTGATGCACAAGCTGACCAAAGGCTTCCTGCCGATGACTGCCGCAGTCGGGCTGGTCGGCCTGTTGTTGATGCTGGAGCCGGATCTCGGCGCGCTCGGCGTGATCGTTTGCATCGCCATGGGCATCCTGTTCCTGGGTGGCATCAACGGTATCTGGTTCGGCGGCATCGGTGCGATGCTGGCCGGCATGTTTACGATGGTGATCTGGTTGTCGCCATGGCGTCGTGAACGGATTTTCGCGTATCTGAATCCGTGGGCGGAAGAAAATGCTTTGGGCAAGGCTTATCAGTTATCGCATTCGCTGATCGCGTTTGGACGCGGTGAATTGTTCGGCGTCGGTCTTGGCGCCAGCGTCGAGAAGTTGCATTACCTGCCGGAAGCGCATACCGACTTCCTGCTGGCGGTGATCGGTGAGGAATTGGGATTTGTCGGCGTGCTGGTGGTGGTCATGCTGTTCTATTGGATCATCAAGCGTTCGTTTGAAATCGGCCGCCAGGCGATTGCGATGGAACAGACGTTTGCCGGATTGACCGCCAAAGGCATCGGCATCTGGATCGGCGTGCAGACCTTCATCAACATGGGCGTCAATCTCGGCTTGCTGCCGACCAAGGGTTTGACCTTGCCGCTGATGAGCTATGGCGGATCCGGCGTGCTGATCAATTGCATCGGCCTGGCGATCCTGCTACGCATCGATTATGAAAACCGGGTTCTGATGCGCGGAGGCCGGGCATGACAGCGACGATGAAACGCTTGGTCATCATGGCCGCAGGCACCGGCGGCCATATCTTCCCTGGCCTGGCGATTGCCGACACCATGCGTGCGCGCGGCTGGCAAGTGACCTGGCTCGGCACCACGCACGGCATGGAATCAGACCTGGTGCCGCAACAAGGCATCGAGATGGACAAGATTGTATTTGCCGGCTTACGTGGCAAAGGGCTGGCGCACACGATGCGTGGCGTCTGGCGCATGTTGTTGAGCTTTCCGGCTTGCTTCCGCATTCTGGGGAAGCGTCAGGCCGATGTCGTATTGGGCATGGGCGGCTACGTGACGGTGCCGGGCGGCGCAATGGCGCGCTTGCGCGGTATACCGCTGGTGCTGGTGAATGCCGATGCGGCTTTGCTGCTGTCGAACAAGACCCTGACGCCGTTGGCCAAACGCGTGTTGTTCGGCTTCCCGGCCGATTTTGGCAAGGCGGCCGGCAAGGCGCTGGTCACCGGCAATCCGGTGCGCAAGGAAATCATGGCCTTGCCATTGCCTGAGCAGCGCTACAGCGGGCGTATCGGCCCATTGCGTTTGCTGGTAGTGGGCGGCAGCCTTGGCGCGAAAGCGTTGAATGATTGCTTGCCTGCGGCGCTGGCGTTGATTCCCGCCGAATCGCGCCCAAGCGTCACGCATCAGTCCGGCAAGCAACATATTGAAGCCTTGCGCAGCGCTTATGCTGCGGCGGGCGTTAGCGCGGAAGTGGTGGCGTTCATCGACGATATGCCGCGCCGTTATGCGGATGCCGATCTGGTGATCTGCCGTGCCGGCGCCATCACGGTGTCGGAATTGACAGCCGCGGGTGTCGCCAGCGTGTTGGTGCCGTTGGTGGCGTCGACCACGTCGCACCAGCGTGACAATGCCAAATGGATGGCGAGCCAGAAGGCGGCTATCCATTTGCCGCAAACAGAATTGACTAAAGAACGCCTGGCTGCGTTGTTGACGCGGATCTCGCGCGAGGACTGCCAGACAATGGCGCAGGCAGCATATGAAAACGGCCGACGCGATGCGAATCAAGCCATCGCGCAGGTCCTTGAAGAATTGGCAGGGACGTAGCATGAAACATAAAGTTAAAAATATCCATTTCGTCGGCATCGGCGGCAGCGGCATGAGCGGCATCGCCGAAGTGCTGCTCAATCTCGGCTACACGATTTCCGGCTCCGATCTTGGCGATAACGCCGCAACCCGCCGTTTGGCTGCTCTTGGCGCCAAGGTGAGCAGAGGCCATGCGGCCGCGAATATCGATCAGGCCCATGCAATCGTCACATCGACCGCGGTGCAGGCGGACAACCCGGAAGTTGTCGCCGCGCGCGAGAAACATATCCCGATCGTGCCGCGCGCAGTCATGCTGGCGGAATTGATGCGTTTGAAGCGCGGCATCGCGATTGCCGGCACCCACGGCAAGACCACCACCACCAGTCTGGTGGCCAGCGTGCTGGCGCAAGGCGGCCTGGATCCGACCTTCGTGATCGGCGGCCGCCTGACGAGTGCCGGCGCCAACGCCAAGCTGGGTTCGGGTGATTTCATTGTGGCTGAAGCCGATGAATCGGATGCCTCGTTCCTGAACCTGTCGCCGGTGATCGAAGTGATCACCAATATCGATGCTGATCACATGGACACCTATGATCACGATTTCGGCAAGCTGAAGCAGGCCTTCGTCGAATTCACACAGCGCCTGCCGTTCTACGGTGTCGCAGTGTTGTGCATGGACGACGCCAATGTGCGCGAAATCATGCCGCAGATATCCAAGCTGATCACCACTTACGGTTTCCATGAGGAAGCCGATGTGCGCGCCATCGACGCCAAGGCGGTCGCCGGCCACATGCAGTTCACGGTGATTCAAAAGGGCTATCCGGCGATGCCGATCAGCCTGAATCAGCCAGGCATGCACAACGTCCAGAATGCTTGCGCAGCGATTGCGATTGCGCGCGAACTGGGTGTGGCAGATGCGGCGATCCAGCAGGCATTGACTGAATTTAACGGCGTCGGCCGCAGGTTCACCCGCTACGGTGAAATCAAGCTGCAAGATGCGGCAGGCAAGCCGAACGGCGAATTCGCGCTGGTTGACGACTACGGCCACCATCCGGTGGAAACCGCAGCGACGATCCAGGCTGCACGCGGCGCTTATCCAGGGCGGCGTCTGGTGCTGGCATTCCAGCCGCACCGTTACACGCGCACCCGCGATCTGTTCGAGGATTTTGTGAAGGTGCTATCGACGGTCGATGTGCTGGTGCTGGCGGAGATCTATGCCGCCGGCGAGTCACCGATTGTGGCTGCCGATGGCCGCGCGCTGGCGCACGCGCTGCGGGTCGCCGGCATGGCAGAACTGGTGTTTGTGGAAGATATCAACGACATGCCGACCTCGATCCTGAATATCGCGCGCGACGGCGATGTGGTGATGACCATGGGAGCCGGGTCGATTAGTGGCGTACCGGGCAAGTTGGCGCAGCAGGTAGAGCAATAGGCGTGAGTGAAGACATGAGCAAAAAAATGACAGGCAAGCAATTCGGAAAAGTCGGCGTACTGTTCGGCGGGCGTTCGGCCGAGCGCGAAGTGTCCATCATGTCTGGAAATGGCGTGCTGAAGGCATTGCAAAGCCATGGCGTCGACGCCCATCTGTTTGATCCGGCTGAACGCAGCCTGGCGGAACTGGCGGCGGAAAAATTCGACCGCGTGTTCATCGCCCTGCATGGTCGCTACGGTGAAGACGGCACGTTGCAAGGCGCGCTGGAGCAGCTTGGTATTCCTTACACCGGCCCAGGTGTCATGGCATCGGCAATTGCGATGGACAAAGTGATGACCAAGCGCATCTGGCGCAGCGTCGATTTGCCAACGCCGCGTTTCCTGGTGTTGGATGCACACACCGCCACCCGTGAGGAGTTGCGTCAGGTGCCGGACGTGTTGGGCTTGCCGCTGATGTTGAAAGCGCCGCACGAAGGTTCGACCATCGGCATCAGCAAGGTGGCCGGTTATTCCGACATGGGCGAAGGGTTTGCGCTGTGCGCCAAATACGATGAGGTAGTGCTGGCGGAAGAGTTCGTCCGCGGCCGTGAGCTGACCGTGCCGGTGCTGGGCGCAGGCCGCACCGCGCGGGCGCTGCCGATCGTCGAGATTCGGGCGCCAGAGGGCAACTACAACTATCAGAACAAGTATTTTACCGACGACACCAAGTATTTTTGCCCGGCGCCGCTGGATGCCGCATTGACCGAGCGCATACAGTCGCTGGCGGTGCAGGCTTACAAGGCGATTGGATGCGAGGGTTGGGCGCGCGTGGATTTCATGTTGCGCGATACGGACAATGAACCGTTCCTGATCGAGATCAACACCTCGCCGGGCATGACCGGCCACTCGCTGGTGCCGATGGCGGCCAAGGCGGATGGCGTCAGCTACGAAGACTTGTGTCTTGAAATACTGGCCTCTGCCGAGCTGGATTTGAAGCCCAATGCAGATTGGAAGCCGGAGTGAGCGGCAAGTAAGACGAAAGATGTGAAGAGTTAAAAAAATTAGTTAAAGAAACACCTAACGATCCGGGCGATAAAGTCGATAACCATGTGGCAAGACATCAAAATGCTGAACGCAATCTCCAATGCCCTGCTGGGCCTGGCTGCGCTCGCATTGCTGGGGTCTGGCATCTGGTGGCTGGCGCAGCGGCCGATGTTCACGTTGAAGGAAATCCGCGTCGAAGGCGCCGGGCAGAGCGAATTGCGGCGGGTCAATCCCTTGATCATTCGCGCCAGTGCACTGCCGCGCATCAAGGGTAATTTTTTTACCGCCAACCTGGACACGGTGCGCGCCGCTTTTGAATCGGTGCCTTGGGTGCGCAAGGCGTCGGTGCAGCGCGAATGGCCGAACAAGCTGATCGTGACGATTGAAGAGCATCAGCCGCTGGCGACCTGGGATGACGATGGGCGTTTGCTGTCGGTGCATGGTGATTTGTTTACTGCCAATCTGGATGAGGCGGAAGAAGACGGCGAGTTGCTGCGCCTGTCCGGTCCGGATGGCAGCGAAAAGGATGTGGTGGCGCGGCTGGCGGATTTCCGCCGCTGGTTCGGGCCGCTTGAATTGAATCCGGTAGAGGTCGATTTATCAAGTCGATATGCGTGGACCCTCAAGCTGGACAACGGCATGACGGTGGAGTTGGGGCGTGAGCAAAACAAGGACACGCTGAAAGATCGTGTGGCGCGGCTGGTGCAGATTTATCCGCAATTGAAGTCGCGTTTGCAGGGCCGGATTGAGAGTGTGGATATGCGGTATCCGAATGGCTTGGCGCTGAAGGCGAGCGGTTTGTCCGGCGGATTGGGAAGCAAGAAAAAATAAGCGAAACATTATGACAAAAGACGCAAAAAATTTGATCGTCGGTCTCGACATCGGCACCTCCAAGGTGGTGGCCGTGGTAGCCGAGGTATTGTCGGATGGACGCCATGAAGTCATCGGCCTGGGCCAGGCGGAGTCGAAGGGCCTGAAAAAAGGCGTGGTGGTCAACATCGAGGCTACCGTCGAGTCGATCCAGCGTGCGCTGGAAGAAGCCGAGTTGATGGCTGACTGCAAGATCCGCAATGTATATACCGGGATCGCCGGCAGCCACATCCGCAGCTTCAATTCGAGCGGCATGGTGGCGATCAAGGACAAGGAAGTCAGCGCAGCCGATGTCTCGCGCGTTATAGAAACGGCGAAGGCGGTCAACATCCCGACCGACCAGCAGTTGTTGCATACCGTGCCGCAGGAATTTATTGTCGATAGCCAGGAAGATGTGCGCGAACCAATCGGCATGAGCGGCATCCGACTTGAGGTCAAGGTGCACATCGTCACCGGCGCCGTTTCTGCGGTGCAGAACATCGTCAAGTGCATTCGTCGTTGCGGACTGGAAGTGTCGGATTTGATCCTGCAACCGATGGCGTCGGCCGATGCGGTGCTGACTCCCGATGAAAAAGAGTTGGGCGTGGTGCTGGTCGATATCGGCGGCGGTACGACCGACGTCGCGGTGTTCACGGAAGGCGCGATTCGGCATACCGCGGTAATCCCGATTGCCGGCGACCAGATCACCAACGACATCGCGATGGCCTTGCGCACGCCGACCACGGAAGCGGAAGAAATCAAATTGCGTTACGGCGTGGCCAAGCAAATTCTGGCCGATCCGGGCGAAACGCTGGAAGTGCCGGGGCTGGGCGATCGTAATCCGCGCACCTTGTCGCGCCAGGCGCTGGCGGCAGTGATTGAGCCGCGCGTCGAGGAATTGTTTGCGCTGGTGCACCAGGTGGTGCGCGAGTCGGGCTACGAAGAAGTGCTGTCGAGCGGTGTGGTGCTGACCGGCGGTTCATCGATGATGCCGGGCATGATCGAACTGGCCGAGGATATTTTCCTCAAGCCGGCGCGTCTGGGTACACCGGAGTACCACGGGCAACTGGCCGATGTGGTGCGCAGCCCGCGTTATTCGACCGTACTGGGTTTGCTGCTGGAAGCGAAGAAGCAATACCTGCGCGGCTACATCGTGACACGCCAGGAAGGTTCGGCGAAAGCGATCTGGCAGCGCATGAAGGAATGGTTTTTGGGGAATTTTTAATAATTGCGGGACAGAGTTGATAAGCCGCCGAAGCGCGGCGAATTACTCTGTCCTCAACGAATCAGATGCGATATGCAATGTGCAGAGAACGACTGGTTGGTACGACGTGTATTTGTTTAAATGGTTAAGTTTTATTTTTAATGTTGTTTGTGTAACGCGCAGTTGTCAGTTGCTAGGCCTCACAGAGCGTGATGCCTACTGACTGGATGCTGCAACTTTATGAGGAAATATCATGGAAATCGATATGCTTGACAATGCAACTTTGGGTACCGTGATTAAAGTCGTCGGCGTCGGTGGTGCTGGCGGCAATGCGGTCCAACATATGATCAATAAAGGGGTGTCGGGGGTCGAGTTCATCGCCGCCAATACCGATGCACAGGCGCTCAAGCAATCGAAGGCGCATAACGTCATCCAGATCGGCGAGACCGGCCTGGGCGCGGGTATGAAACCGTCGGTTGGCCGTCAGCTGGCTGAAGAATCGCGTGGCCGCATCGAAGATGCATTGCGCGGCGCACACATGGTGTTCATCGCAGCCGGCATGGGCGGCGGCACCGGCACCGGCGCTGCGCCGGTGGTGGCGCAGATCGCCAAGGAGCAAGGTGCGTTGACCGTCGCGGTGGTGTCGAAGCCGTTCTCGTATGAAGGCCAGAAGTGCATGGACATCGCCGACGAAGGCCTGGAAGCGTTGTCCCAGCACGTCGATTCGCTGATCATCATTCTTAACGAGAAGCTCGAAGAGATTTATGAAGACGACAGCATGATGGAATGGCTGCAACACGCCGACGACGTGCTCAACAACGCGGTTGCCGGTATTGCCGAAATCATCAACGTGCCTGGTCACATCAACGTCGACTTCAATGACGTCAAGACCATCATGGGTGAGCAGGGCAAGGCGATGATGGGAACCGCCACGGCATCCGGCGTGGATCGCGCTCGCCTGGCAGCCGAGCAGGCAGTTGCCTCGCCGCTGTTGGATGGCATCGATCTGTCCGGCGCGCGCGGCGTGCTGGTCAACGTCACTGCCAGCCGCAGCCTGAAGGGTAAGGAAATCAAGGAAGTCATGGCGACCGTACGTGCGTTTGCCGCGCCGGATGCGTCGATTGCGCAAGGTATCGCCTACGACGAAGCAATGGGCGACGATATCCGCGTGACCGTGGTTGCCACTGGCCTGGGCCGTGCTCGCAAGGCGGTGCAGTTGGTGCAAGCGCCGATGATGCGTACCGGTACCCACAATGAGCCGCTGATGCAGCATGGTCAGGCATCGGTGGGTCACGGCAGCTCGTCGTTCGAAGGCATGAAGGCGCCGGCAGTATGGCGTCGCGAGTCGGCTTCCGACACCGTGCGTGCATTGGAAAAGAACGGCATGGAAACCTACGACATTCCGGCTTTCCTGCGCAAG
This sequence comes from Collimonas sp. NPDC087041, assembly GCF_044745265.1. Classification (NCBI taxonomy): domain Bacteria; kingdom Pseudomonadati; phylum Pseudomonadota; class Betaproteobacteria; order Burkholderiales; family Oxalobacteraceae; genus Collimonas; species Collimonas sp. NPDC087041. Next base: position 171,760 of record NZ_JBIUZX010000008.1, on the reverse strand, counting down.
CAGGCGGATTAAGTAGGCGCACTAAGCGGATAAACGCAGCGCGCCGGCTGGCGCTACCGAGTGTTTTATATACTCGGTATCAATGGCCGGGTTCTGCATAAATGTGCGGAACAAGGCATACTGCGGATTCCACGCCGCGTCGCAAGGCGCGGCGTTTTCTTTTGTAGTCCCCATTCATCATTAATTCGGGGTTGCCAAGAATTGGTTGTGCGGCTTGAGTGAGGTCGACTCTAAGCCCCTGGTCATCCAGCGCTCGCGGGATGGCGTTGCAGGAGCTTTTCGAGATACCTACCGGGCATGCGCCACAGGTTTTTGGAGGCCCCATCACCTAGATAAGGATTTATCATGACTATCAAGATCGGCGATCGCCTGCCAGAAGGCAAATTAGCAGAATTCATCGAAACCGAAACCGAAGGTTGCTCACTCGGACCGAATTCGTTCAACGTCAGCGACCTGGTCAAGGGCAAGAAGATTGCCTTGTTCGCCGTACCGGGCGCATTCACGCCAACCTGTTCCGCCAAGCATCTGCCTGGCTATATCAAGCATGCAGCGGACTTCAAGGCCAAGGGCGTCGATGAAATCTGGGCGATCTCGGTCAATGACGCATTCGTCATGGGCGCATGGGGCCGTGACCAGAAAGCCACTGGCATCGTTCGTTTGCTGGCTGACGGCAATGCGGATTTCGTCAAGGCGCTGGGTCTCGATGCAGATTTCGGCAAGTTCGGCATGGGCGTTCGTTCGCAACGTTTTTCGGCATTGGTCGAAGACGGCGTGGTCAAGCAGTTGAACGTGGAAGAAGGCGGCAAGTTTGAAGTGTCCAATGCAGAAACCCTGCTGGCGCAATTGGGCTGATAGTTCGTCCTGCTAGATAAGAAGACGGCGCCTCGGGCGCCGTTTTTTCTTTCTAAAAAAACATCGCGTGTTTTTTACCCAACAGCGACAACACATCGTTACAGAATAATTATCAGTCAGACTTATAATGTCATCATGTTGAAACAACGCACCATTAAGAAAATTGTCAAGACGACAGGCATTGGCGTCCATTCCGGCACCAAGGTCGAGTTGACCTTGCGTCCTGCGGCCATCGATACCGGAATCGTTTTCCGTCGTGTCGATATCGACCCGCCCATCGACTTCCCTGCGAAAGCGACCGAGGTCGGCGATACGCGCATGGCATCGGTTCTGGTCAAGGACGGGGTGCGGGTATCGACCATTGAGCATTTGATGTCTGCCTGTTCCGGACTCGGGATCGATAACCTGTATGTCGACGTCACCGCCGAAGAAATCCCGATCATGGATGGTTCGGCGTCGTCGTTCGTATTCTTGCTGCAGCAAGCCGGGCTGGAAGAACAGAACGCCGCCAAGAAATTTGTCCGCATCAAGAAAACCGTAGAAGTACGCGAAGGCGAAGGCAACCGTGAAAAATGGGCGCGCCTGGATCCATGCAACGGTTTCAAGCTGAAATTTTTCATCGAGTTCAATCACCCTGCCGTGGATGGCACCGGCCAGACCGCGGAAGTGGATTTCAGCATCGAGTCGTATGTGAAGGAAGTGGCGCGCGCGCGCACCTTCGGGTTCATGCAGGATGTAGAAACCATGCGCGGCCTTGGATTGGCGCGTGGCGGCTCACTGGAAAACGCGATCGTGATGGATGAGTACCGTATCCTGAACAGCGATGGCTTGCGTTACGAAAACGAATTCGTGCGCCACAAGATTCTCGACGCCATCGGCGATTTGTATCTGATCGGTCATCCGCTGCTGGCCAGCTACACCGCGCACAAGTCGGGCCATGGACTGAATAACCAGTTGCTGCGTGCGCTGTTGGCACAGCCGGATGCTTATGAAATAGTCAGTTTCGATGAGATGACTGAAGCGCCTGGCGCCTACCAGCGTCAAGTCGGACAAGAGTGGGCATTGAACTGAACTGAGCTGAGCGGCGTGAATCTGCTCGCTTGAAATGTTTCTGATTAAATAAGGTCGCCGCGGCGGCCTTATTTTTTTTCGCTGTAGCGTTGCACCATCGCCGCGATGGCGTTTTTCAATGCATCGTTTCCGGACGACTGTCCCAATTCATCCATCAGCGAGGAGAAAGCGGATACCGCCTTCGATGGGAAGTGTAACTGCTTGGCTGGCGCGGGTTTGTTAAGATTTTGGCTAACTTGCACTTTGATTCGGATTGCATTAATCTGCCAGTGCTCTGACTGCAGCTGGCTTTGCAGGCGCGGCAGTTGTTGCTTCAATTTTGTTGCAAGAGCGGCATTGGGCGCAGACAGCACAAGTTGCCCGGCTTCGAATTGCAATACCTCGCAAGCACTGAACATGGATGGCAGTTCGGCGGCGCACTGTTTTTGCAGTGCCGCCATGCGTGTGACAGCAGGCAGAAGCGCCGCCATCTTGTCATTCCCCCGTAAAAAATCTGCGACGTCCCTGGATGTCTGTGTTGGAGTCCTGGAGCCGGTTATCGCTGGCCGGTAAGAAGAAGATGAGAGTCTACGCATGATCCTGAAACCTTATCACACCTGCGGCGCTGCCAGCGAGTCACAGAGGACACAATGCAGGTAATTCTGCTGCATCCGCGCTTTAATCGCGCAAAATCCATCACCTTGGGCGCCAAACACCTGGTGCTGATGATCGCCGCATTTTTGTTGGCGGTGCTGCTGGCTGCAGCGTTACTGTATTACGTCACGCTCCGTTATGCGGGAAGCTTGCCGTTTCTCGGTGCCGTGGCTACCGCCAATACCGCGGCCGGGGTGACGGATAAAGACAAATACCTGAAGGAAAACCTGGCCGCCATGGCGGTCAAACTGGGCGAAATGCAGGCGCAGATCATGCGCCTGGATGCCTTGGGTGAGCGAGTCCAGGGCTTGGCCGGCGTCAAGCCGGAGGAATTCAATTTCAAGGAAGCGCCCGGGCGCGGCGGCGCGGAACCGACTAGTCTGGATGCCGATCACCGGCCGCGCGACCTGACCATGATCGAGTTCCAGCAGGCATTGGCCGCCATGTCGCGCGATATCGGTTATCGCACCGATTACATGAATGTGGTTGAAACCGTCTTGATGAGCGACAAGATCAAATCCAAATTGTTGCCGACCAACCAGCCGGTCAACGTCAGCTACAATTCATCGAGTTTTGGCTGGCGGGTCGATCCGTTCACCGGCCGCAGCGCTTTCCACGAAGGGCTGGATTTCCCTGCATCGGTTGGCACCGCGATCGTGGCCGCGGCGGCAGGAGTGGTGATTGCCGCGGAATACCATCCGCAATACGGCAACATGCTCGATATCGATCACGGCAATGACATCATCACCCGTTACGCGCACGCTTCGCGTTTGTTCGTCAAGGTTGGTGATATCGTGCAGCGCGGCCAGCATATCGCAGATATCGGCACCACCGGGCGTTCGACCGGTCCGCACTTGCATTTCGAGGTGAGAATCAAAGGCGTGGCGCAGGATCCGCGCAAGTTCCTGAATGCCGGCACCGATTTGGCCAAAATAGCAACACTGTCTGGAAAGTAATGAATTTGTTGCCGTATCAACAATATAGGCCGTGATAGTCGTCAATGTGGAACAAATACCCGGCACAATTTGCGCAACATGCTATTGTTTCCGGTCGTATAACCCCAATGTGTCGGGGACTGCATGATAAAATTCTCCGATTATTTAGCCACAGCCCGGTTTCGTGTCAATCCATGAGAAGGTCACGAAATGTCGCCGGCGCTCTTTTTTAGAATCCAAGCATGTCATTACTGACCCAGATTTTCGGTAGCCGCAACCAGCGCCTGCTCAAACAATATAAAAAAGTCGTCCGCCAGATCAACGCGCTTGAGCCAGCTCTCGAAAAGCTGACTGATGCCGAGCTGCAGGCTAAAACGCCGGAATTCAAACAACGCATCGCCGGTGGTGAAAAACTGGATGATCTGTTGCCGGAAGCGTTTGCGGTTTGCCGCGAAGCCGGCAAGCGGGTCTTGAAAATGCGCCATTTCGACGTGCAGTTGATCGGCGGTATGGTATTGCATTACGGCAAAATTGCCGAAATGGGCACCGGTGAAGGCAAGACGCTGATGGCGACTTTGCCGGCCTACCTGAATGCACTGTCCGGCAAGGGCGTGCACGTTGTGACCGTCAATGATTACCTGGCGCAGCGCGATGCAGAGTGGATGGGACGCCTGTATGGCTGGCTGGGCCTGACTACCGGCGTCAACCTGTCGTCGGTCGAGCACGATGCCAAGCAGGACGCTTACGGCGCCGACATCACCTACGGTACCAACAACGAATTCGGCTTCGATTATCTGCGCGACAACATGGTGTATGACGCCGCTGATCGCGTGCAGCGTACCCTCAATTTCGCCATCGTCGATGAAGTCGACTCGATCCTGATCGACGAAGCGCGTACCCCGCTGATCATTTCCGGCCAGGCCGAAAATCATACCGATCTGTATTACAAGATCAATGAAGTGCCGCCACTGCTGATCCAGCAAATCGGTGAAGAAACGCCGGACGGCAAGGGCAAGATTGAAGTGCCGGGCGATTACACCAAGGATGAGAAGGCGCATCAGGTCTTGCTGACTGAGGCTGGCCACGACAAGGCCGAGCAGATCCTCACCAATATGGGTCTGTTGGCAGAAGGCGCATCGCTGTACGACGCCGCCAACATCAGCCTGATCCACCATTTGTACGCAGCCTTGCGCGCGCACTCGCTGTACTTCAAGGACCAGCACTATGTGGTGCAGGGCGGCGAAATTGTTATCGTCGATGAATTCACCGGCCGCATGATGACCGGCCGCCGCTGGTCGGACGGCTTGCACCAGGCGGTGGAAGCGAAGGAAGGCGTCAAGATCCAGAACGAGAACCAGACCCTGGCCTCGATCACTTTCCAGAACTATTTCCGCATGTACGGCAAGCTGGCCGGCATGACCGGTACCGCCGATACTGAAGCCTACGAATTCCAGGAAATCTACGGCCTGGAAACAGTCGTGATTCCACAGAACCGGCCGAACCAGCGCAAGGATCGCCAGGATCAGGTCTACAAGACTTCGCAGGAAAAATACAACGCAATGCTGAAGGATATTCAGGATTGCTACGAGCGCGGCCAGCCGGTATTGGTCGGCACCACCTCGATCGAAAATTCGGAGCTGCTGTCGGGCATCCTGACCAAGGCCAAATTGCCGCACAACGTGCTGAATGCCAAGCAGCATGCACGTGAAGCGGAAATCATTGCGCAGGCCGGCCGTCCGCAAGCGATCACCATCGCTACCAACATGGCTGGTCGCGGTACCGACATCGTCCTGGGTGGCAATGTCGAAAAACAAATCCAGTTCATTGAAGCCGATGCAGCGTTGAGCGACGCGGAGAAGCAATTGCGCTCCGACAAGCTGCGCGACGAATGGCAATCGCTGCATGACCACGTGGTCAATGCCGGCGGCCTGCATATCATCGGTACCGAGCGCCACGAATCACGCCGCGTCGACAATCAATTGCGTGGCCGTGCCGCACGTCAGGGCGATCCAGGTTCTTCGCGTTTCTATCTGTCGCTGGACGACGCCTTGCTGCGGATTTTCGCTGGCGACCGCGTGCGCGCCATCATGGACCGCTTGAAAATGCCGGAAGGCGAGCCGATCGAAGCCGGCATCGTGTCGCGTTCGATTGAATCGGCGCAGCGCAAGGTGGAAGCACGTAACTTCGATATCCGTAAGCAGCTGCTCGAATACGATGACGTCGCCAATGACCAGCGCAAGGTGATCTATCAACAGCGTAATGAGTTGCTGGAATCGCAAGGCGTATCGGAAACTGTCGCCTCGTTGCGCGAAGGCGTTCTGAGCGACACCTTCCGCACCCACGTGCCGGAAGAGTCGCTGGAAGAGCAATGGGATATTCCAGCGCTGGAAGCCACTCTGGCCAACGAACTGCATCTGGAAGTGCCGCTGGGCGAGATGCTGAAGGCCGAGCCGAACCTGACAGACGAAGAATTGCTGGAACGCGTACTGAAAACCGCCGAGGGCACATACGCCGCCAAGACGGAAATCGTCGGCAAGGAATCGTTTGCCGGTTTCGAGCGCAGCGTCATGCTGCAAAGCGTCGACAGCCACTGGCGCGAGCATCTGGCGGCGCTGGATCATCTGCGCCAGGGTATCCATCTGCGCGGCTATGCACAGAAGAATCCGAAGCAGGAATACAAGCGTGAAGCGTTTGAATTGTTTGGGCAGATGCTGGACCTGATCAAGAATGAAGTGGTCAAGGTGGTGATGACGGTGCGCATCGAAAGCCGCGAGGAAATCGCTGCGGTGGAAGAAGAGCTGGCGCAATCTCACGTTGAGAATGTCCATTACCAGCATGCCGACTTTGATCCGAACGCCGCGCCGGAAGCCTTGCTGGCCCCGACTGCGCATAGCGACGATTCGCAGCAGAATGTCAATGCCGTGCCGAAGGTTGGCCGCAACGATCCATGCCCTTGCGGCAGCGGCAAGAAGTACAAGCAGTGCCATGGCCAGTTGATGTAAGTCGACATGGTCGGCGACTGATCAAGAAGGGCGGGGAAACCCGCCCTTTATTTTTTGCGCGGCAGATATGCTCCCGCCGGCGCGATCCGCTTTAAAATAGTCAGCTGAAATCAAGGCCCCATCATTTAATCCCGGCGAGCAAGCGCCGCCAATATTCTTACCTAGTTATCAAGGACTCTCATGGCCGTCAATTCCCCTATTCCTGTCGCCGCCGACCTGCTTCCAGTAGCCGGCATCGAACTCGGACACGCCGAAGCCGGCGTACGTAAAGCGAATCGCAAGGATGTCTTGGTCATGAAGCTGGCGCCAACCGCGACGGTGGCCGGCGTATTCACGCAGAACCGTTTTTGCGCCGCTCCGGTACAAGTCAGCAAGGCACATCTGGCTGCCGCTGAAATCTCCGGTGAGCCGATCCGGGCATTGCTGATCAATACCGGTAATGCCAATGCCGGCACCGGCGAAGCCGGCCTGGCTGCGGCTAACGCCACTTGCGACGCATTGGCCGAGCTGCTGGGCTGCCATGCCGCACAAATCCTGCCGTTCTCGACTGGCGTGATTCTGGAGCCGCTGCCGGTGGAGCGCATTACCGCTGGACTGCCGCAAGCAATCGGCAACCTGCAGGCTGACAACTGGTTCAACGCCGCCGAATCCATCATGACCACCGATACCCAGCCAAAGGCAGCCTCGCGCAGCCTGGTCATCGACGGCAAGAAAGTGATCATGTCCGGCATCAGCAAAGGCGCTGGCATGATCAAGCCGAATATGGCGACCATGCTGGGTTTCCTGGCGATCGACGCGAAGGTTGCGCAGCCGGTGCTGGAGCACATGGTGCGCCAGGCTGCCGACCGTTCTTTCAATTGCATTACGATCGACGGCGACACCTCGACCAACGATTCTTTCATGCTGATCGCCACCGGCGCCGGCGAACTTGAAGTCAACAGCGTCGACAGCCCGGAATACGCGGCGTTGGCGGCAGCTGTCACCGATATCTCGCAGCATCTGGCGCAGATGATCATCCGCGACGGCGAAGGGGCCACCAAGTTCATCACGGTCACGGTAGAGCAGGGTAGTAACGTTGCCGAATGCCGCAAGATCGCTTATTCGATCGCCCATTCGCCGCTGGTCAAGACCGCCTTCTTCGCTTCCGATCCAAACCTGGGCCGGATCCTGGCGGCGATCGGCTATGCTGGTGTTGACGATCTGGATGTCAGCAAGCTGGACCTGTACCTGGACGACGTGCTGGTTGCCAAGAGCGGCGGCCGCAATCCTGAATACCAGGAAGCGGATGGCCAGCGAGTAATGAAGCAGAGCGAAATTACCGTGCGCGTGCAACTGGCGCGCGGCGAGGCTGCGGCGACCATCTGGACTTGCGACTTGTCGCATGACTACGTGTCGATCAACGCCGACTACCGTTCCTGATCGGCTTTGGACTACCGGGTGTTGAGAGTGCGGTGCAAGCCGATTTCAACACCTGGCGTTCTGCTGCCGGAGCAACTGGCCAAGGCCGGAAGTCCGTTGCGACGAATAATATTCATCCTGCGTCGTTTTGCTTTGCGTCAGAATGGTGCTCATTGACCATCATTTGTTATCGACTTCACGCGCCATGACCCAATTAGACCAATTCCTGATCCGTGCCGAGGCGCTGCTGGCGCGCCTTGAAACCATCCTGCCGCAAGCCAATGCAGAGCCTGACTGGCAAGCTGCCACAGCCTTCCGTTGGCGCCATAAGGGCAGTGGCGGCGGCCAGGCGGGCGGCTATCTGCAGGCTGTCGGCCATATCTCCGATATTGCCTTGTCGGATTTGCACAATATCGAAATCCAGAAGCAGCAGATCGACCAGAACACCCGCCAATTCGTCGAGCGCCGGCCGGCCAACAATGTCTTGCTAACGGGCGCGCGCGGTACCGGCAAATCGTCGCTGATCAAGGCTTGCCTGAATCAGTATGCGGCCCAGGGCCTGCGCCTGATCGAGGTGGACAAGGACGACTTGGCGGCCTTGCCGGATATTGTCGACCTGGTTTCTGCACGGCCTGAGCGCTTCATCATTTTTTGCGATGACTTGTCCTTTGAGGAAGGCGAGAGCGGCTACAAGGCGCTCAAGGTCGCACTTGACGGCAGCATCGCCGCGCAGTCGGACAATGTGCTGATCTACGCCACCTCGAATCGCCGCCATTTGCTGCCGGAGCGGATGTCCGACAACGCCAGCTATAAAACCACTGAAGACGGCGATTTACATCCAGGTGAAACCGTAGAGGAAAAAATTTCACTTTCGGAACGCTTTGGTTTGTGGGTGTCATTTTATCCGTTCAAGCAAGACGATTACCTGGATATCGTTGCCCATTGGCTCAGTCATTTCGGTTGCAACGCCGAGCAGATCGCCGAAGCGCGCGCCGATGCCTTGCGCTGGGCCTTGCAGCGTGCATCGCGCTCAGGCCGGGTGGCTTGGCAATTTGCCCGTGACCATGCCGGTCGCATGGCGACCGACGGCAAGTAGTTCGCGGCGGCCACCATACGGATGGCCGGCATAATATTGTGTTTTATTTAATTTCATTGATTGTTTTGTAGATCGGCCTGAATTCTCAACCATGACCACAGCATCTGTTTCACCAGTCAACGTCGCAGTTGGCATCTTGATGAAGCCTAATGGCGACGTACTGCTGGGGCAGAGGCCGGCAGGCAAGCCGATGGCAGGATATTGGGAATTCCCGGGCGGTAAGGTTGAGCCTGGCGAGTCGATTTTCGACGCGCTCAAGCGTGAGCTGCTGGAAGAGCTGGGAGTAGAGATTAGATCCGCTGAGCCATGGTGCGGGATCGAGCATCAATATGCGCACGCTCACGTACGCTTGCATTTCTACATCAGCCGGGATTGGCGCGGCGAGCCGCAGAGCCTTGAGGGCCAGGCATTTTCCTGGCAAGGCAGTGTCGGTGTCGAGCCGCTGCTGCCGGCGGCGATTCCATTGATCGAATGGCTGGATGAGTTGCGTAACGAGCAGGTGGGGTAAGGTAAAACAATGCCTGGCTTCACTGCCGGCGAGGAATTCGCCGCAGTTAGCCGATGTTGATGGTTATTGCGGGATGTTGCCTTCTTGATCCAGGTCGTCGGGGAGATTGACGGCTGGAATCGTGTATTTTTCTTCGGCCCAGGCGCCCAAGTCAATCTGCTTGCATCGTTCCGAGCAAAACGGTCGGAAGCGGTTGGCCGCAATCCATTCAACTTTAGCGCCGCAGGTCGGGCAATCGACGGTAGTAGTCATACAAATCTATTCAAATTCACGTTAAAAATTGCAAAGGGTCAGTTCAAACGGCACATCGCCCTCGTAGGCTTTGGGTTTGAGGTCGCCGCCTTGCGAGGTGAAGCGTACCCACAGCATGTATTTGTTGGCCGATATTTCGGGGATGGCGGCTAGCTGTTCATCAATGATCAGGCGCAGCATCTGGTAGGATTTTCCCTGCAGCATTTGCTGGTAACTGCCGTTTTCAGCATTGATTTTAACCGAACTTCCCGTTTCTCTCAGTAAGCGCAATACGATGCCGATAGCATCGAACAACGGCGCCAACGGTGCGAACCAGCCTACGATATCGGCGTAACGCTTTTCGGCTGGATGCTGCTGCCAGGCGTAATACGAGGGTAGATCGAATTCACAGGCGCCGCCCGGAATGATGGTGCGGCCGCGGATGCTCATCAGCCATTCATTGTCGCGGATGTGCTGGCCGGTCTTGCCTTGGGTCGCCATCAGCGATGTGCTGACGCGATCCAGCTCTTGCAATATGGCGTCCAGCATGTCCGGCGCAACATTCGGATTGGACTTGAAGCCGAGCAGGGTCTGGCGCTGCCGTTCCAGTTCTTGCAGCAAATCCGACTTCAAATCGGCGCGTCCAGCCACTTCCAGCATTTCAAATATGGTGGAGAGCGCGATATGGTGTTGCAGGGGATTTTCTTGCTGTACGAAAAAAACAAATCTTTCGTGCAGGTCTTCCAGCCGCAACAAGGTACGGATGCGCTCGTTGAAAGGATATTCGTAGACGATCAAAGTGACATCCCTTAAAAATTTGAGCCGGACAAGGCATGATTCTGAACGATGCAACAGGAAATTACAAATAACCTCTGAAATTTCTGAGAGATCGTTACGCCTTGGTTATCGCCCAAGTCCTCTTTGCAGCTCGCCGGTCGACTGGGCGCACGTTATTTCATATCCCGGAGTCAGTTTTATACCATTTATAACAATCGAGCAAATGATAGATAACGCGTATGTAACTGCGCTACTTGCGGCAATAGCGCTGCCGGGTCGCCATCATTGACAATCACGTCGTCGGCGGCTTGCAGACGTTGCTGCCTGGAGGCTTGCGTCGCCATGATGGCACGCACCTGCGATTCGGGCATTGCATTGCGCTGCATCACGCGTTGCACCTGGACCTGTTCGTCGCAATCTACCGCCAGTATGCGCCCAACGCGCTGTTTCCAGTTACCGGATTCGATCAGGAGCGGGACCACGAAGATCAGATAGGGACCTTCAGCGTGTTCCGCAGCGCGTGCTGTCTCGGTGCGGATCAAAGGATGCAGGATCGATTCGAGCCGGAGCCTGGCGTCGGGGTCGGAGAACACCAGTGCGCGCATCCTGGCGCGGTCCATCGCACCACCGGCATCGATGAAGTCGGCGCCGAATTCGGCAATGATCGGTGCGATGGCGATGCCGCCGGCCGCGCTTAACTGGTGGGCGATGGCGTCGGTGTCGATGACGGATGCGCCGAGCTCGGCAAACATGTCGGCAACAGTCGTCTTGCCGCTGCCGATGCCGCCGGTCAGGCCGACGGCAAATTTGGGCTGGGCAGTATTGTGGTGACTGGCATCACGTGGCTTCATACTGGCTTAGGCAGTAAAACCGAAATAAGTTTCCATGATTGTGTGGCCGTAGAGCAGGGCCAGCAAGCCGGCGGCGGCGAGATACGGGCCAAAAGGAATCGGTTTGTCGCGGCCGTGGCGGAAAAAGACGATCAGTGCGAGGCCGACTACTGCACCCACCAGCGATGAAAACAGGATGATGATCGGCAGCATTTTCCAGCCCATCCAGGCCCCCAGCGCGGCCAGCAGCTTGAAATCGCCATATCCCATGCCTTCCTTGCCGGTCAGCAGCTTGAATATCCAATAGATCGACCACAGCGCCAGGTAACCGGCAGCGGCGCCGATCACGGCTTCATGCAACGGCACGAACAGTCCCGACAGGTTGAGCAACAGGCCGATCCACAGCAAGGGCAAGGTCAGGTCGTCAGGCAGCAATTGCGTATCGGCGTCGATGAACGTCATGGCGATCAGCAAATACAGAAAGACCAGAGAGGCGAGGCCGCTCCAGCCGCTGCCGAAATGCCAGATCAGCAACGCCGACAAGGCGCCGGTCAGCGCTTCGACAATCGGATAGCGGGCTGAGATCGGTGTCTTGCAGGACTTGCACTTGCCGCGCAATGCCAGATAGCTAAAGACCGGCACATTCTCCAATGCCCCAATCTGATGCTTGCATTGCGGGCAGGCCGAGCGCGGCACCAGCAGGTTGTAGCGATCTGTGTGCGGCAGCGGCTTGCCGCTTTCGTGGGCGACATAATTGTCGGACTCGCGCTGCATCATGATCGGCAGCCGGTGAATCACCACATTCAGGAAACTGCCAATCAATAAGCCAAAAATTGCTGCCATGACGGTGGGAAGCCAGCTTCCCGCCGCCAGGAAAAAAATACCATCTTGCATCAGACCACCGAACCCAGTTTAAAGATAGGCAAATACATGGCGATCACGAGACCACCGATCAGCACGCCGAGGATCACCATGATCAACGGCTCCATCAGACTCGACAGCGACGCGACCGCATCGTCGACTTCTGCTTCATAGAAATCGGCAACCTTGCCCAACATCTGGTCCAGCGAGCCGGATTCCTCGCCGATCGATACCATCTGCGTGACCATGTTAGGAAACACGTTGGCGTTTTCCATGGCTGCAGTCAGGCTGGTACCGGTGCTGACTTCGCTCTGAATTTTTTTGGTGGCGTCCAGATAGACCGCATTGCCAGATGCCCCGCCTACAGAATCAAGGGATTCGACCAGCGGCACGCCGGCAGCAAACATGGTCGCCAGAGTGCGAGTCCAGCGGGCGATCGTGGCTTTGCGTATGACTTCGCCAAAAATAGGAGCTTTTAGCAATAGACGGTCCATTGTCTGTTGCACTTTCAGCGACCGCTTCCAGGATTGGAAGAACAAATATAAGCCGGCAAACAGGGTCGGAAATATGATGTACCAGTTGGCAACCATGAAATCCGATATCCCCATCACAAACAACGTTGGTGCCGGCAAGTCGGCGCCGAAGCTTGAGAATACTTGCTTGAACGCCGGCACCACCCAAATCATGATGACCGCAGTCACGATAAACGCCACGGCCAGAATCGATACCGGATAAAACATGGCAGACTTGATCTTGGCCTTGATCGCCAGGGTTTTTTCTTTGTAGATCGCCAAGCGTTCCAGCAGATCCTCGAGAATACCGGCCTGCTCACCGGCGCCAACCAGGTTACAGAACAATGGATCGAAATACAGCGGATACTTGCGGAATGCCTGGCTCAGGCTGGTCCCGGTTTCGACATCGCCGCGGATTTCATTGACCAGTTTCGACACGGATGGATTGGCGTGTCCCTTGGCCACGATGTCGAACGACTGCAGCAATGGCACGCCAGCCTTCATCATGGTCGCCAACTGGCGCGTAAACAGCGAGATATCCTTGTCGGAAATCTTCTTGCCGCTACGGAAGGTCTTTTTCTTGATCTTGGTGACCAGCACGCCTTGGCGACGCATGGTGACGGTAACCACTGTCTCGCTGCCGGCACGCAACTCGCCGCGCACGACTTTGCCCTTTTTGTCCTTGCCTTCCCAAAGATAGACCCACTCCTTGACCTGGCGTGCGCTTGAGGCGCTGCGTGGTGCGGCAGTTGCCATGAACTATTTCCCCTAATTTAAATTTGGTACTTTTGGTACAACCAAGCACTTTTAGATATTGGTACAGCCAAGCACTTCTTCGAGGCTGGTCAACCCTTGTTTTACTTTCATGAGCCCCGATTGGCGCAGGGTTTTCACGCCTTCGCGTTTTGCCTGTGCTTCGATTTCCAGCGCTGTGCCGTGGGCCAGGATGATGCGTTCGATTTCTTCTGTAATCGGCATGATTTGATAGATGCCGACCCGTCCCTTGTAACCGGTGCCGTTACAGCGCTCGCAGCCGACTGCCTTGTATGGCATCCAGGTGCCGTCGATGTCGTCTTCGGTCAGGCCGGCTTCGAGCAGTGCTTCGTCCTGGATCGAGATTGGCTGTTTGCAGCTGCACAGGCGCCGCGCCAGGCGCTGCGCGGTAATCAGGATGACTGACGAGGCGATGTTGAAAGCCGGCACGCCCATGTTCATCAGGCGCGTGAGCGTCGACGGCGCATCGTTGGTATGCAGTGTGGAAAAGACCATGTGACCGGTTTGCGCCGCTTTGATCGAAATGTCGGCGGTTTCCAGGTCGCGAATTTCACCGACCATGATGATGTCAGGATCCTGCCGCAGGAAAGCTTTCAGCGCGATCGGGAAAGTCAGTCCGGCGCGATCATTGATGTTGACCTGGTTCACGCCGGGCAAATTGATTTCGGCTGGATCTTCGGCCGTCGAGATATTGATGCCCGGCTGGTTCAGGATGTTCAGGCAGGTGTACAGCGATACGGTTTTACCGGAGCCGGTCGGGCCGGTCACCAGCACCATGCCGTACGGGCGCTGGATGGCATCCATCAGGATGGCTTTCTGGTCCGGGTCGTAACCCAGCGCATCGATCCCCATTTGCGCCTGGCTCGGGTCCAGGATACGCATGACGATCTTTTCACCAAACAGGGTCGGCAAGGTGCTGACGCGGAAGTCGATGGCGCGGGTCTTGGAAACGACCAGGCGCATGCGGCCATCCTGCGGCACCCGCTTTTCCGAGATATCCAGTTTGGAGATGACCTTGATGCGCGACGCCAGCTTTTCCTTGATCGACAGCGGCGGTTGCGCCATGTCGCGCAGTACGCCGTCGACCCGGAAACGAATCCGATAGAATTTTTCGAATGGTTCGAAGTGCAAGTCAGACGCGCCCTGGTTGATGGCGTCGGTCAATATCTTTTGCAGGAAGCGCACCACCGGCGCGTCGTCGATATCGGTTGCAGCCGCATCGGCAACCGCTGCTGCATCTTCTTCGACGAAATTGATTTCCTGTTCATCGCCGACCATTTCGCTGAGGCTCTGCTCGGCGGATTTCACCAACTTCTGGATTTGCTTCAGCAATACCGGATGTTCGACAATGATCGGCTCGACCGTCAGCTCGGTCTGGAATTTGATCTGATCCAGCACCTGCATATTGGTCGGGTCGGAAAACGCCACGTAGATCTTGTTGCCGCGCTTGGCCAGCGCCAGCACCGAATGGCTTTCCATCAGCTTGGCGTCGATTGCCTTTTCCGGCAGCGAGCTCAAGTTCAGCGTGTTCAGATCGAGTTGCGGATAGCCGAAAGTCTCTGCGCAAAACAGCGCCAGGTCGCGCGCATTCAGGTGCCCGCTTTCCAGCAAGGCGGTAATGAACGGCGTCTGATCACCACTCGATTTCTTGTGTAGCGTCTCGATTTGTGTCGCAGAAAGGCGACCCGCCTGGAGCAATGCACGGGCAAGTCCGGAGATCGGACTGCTGGAACTGGAGTTCGGAAAGACTGCTGCCATAAGGGGTCAATACCAAAAGATGTGCGGAACCATTCAAACCGATCAATGATGCCCTAGGGGAAACTCACTTGTAAAGGATTTGTGAAGAAATGTGTCGTAAAAATTGCCTTTCGGCAGCATTAACCTCATTGCTGTAGTTTATTCGGGCGAAACAGTTTGGCAACCTTAATTGCCTGATTTTGCACTTGTACAATTTCTATGATGCATCCGGCAATTTTCAGGCTGACATTATTGTCCGGGATGTCTTGCAGCCACTCCAGCAGCAGACCGTTCAAGGTCTTTGGTCCATCGAGCGGGAAGTTCAGGCCAAGGCGTTTGTTGATGTCGCGCAAGGTTGTCGTTCCTTCAAGCTGGCACTGCCCCTGCGGATTCCAGGAGAAACTGTCGGCGCGCGCCGCACCCGGTTTGGACGTAGTGAATTCGCCAATCATTTCTTCAATGATATCTTCCAGCGTCACCAAGCCTTGCACCTCGCCGTATTCATCGACAATGATGCCGAGCCGCTCGTGGTTTTCCTGGAAATATTGTAGCTGCGTGAAGACATCAGTGTCTTCTGGAATGAAGTAGGGCGTGCTCAGCAATTGGCGGAAATGTTCGACCGTCAATTCGGCTTCCTGGTTTAACAACACCATGGCTTTGCGTACATGCAGGATGCCGACGATCTGGTTGATTTCGCCTTCGTAGACTGGCAATTTGTTGTGGTAGCAAGTAGTCAGCTGGTGCTTGATGTCGTCAACCGAGGCTGACAGATTCAGGGCCTCGACTTGCGCCCGCGGCGTCATCACATCTTCCACCGAAATCTTTTCGAGGTCGAACAGGTTGAGCAAGATGCTCTTGTGTTTCTGCGGCATGAAATTGCCGCCTTCCAGCACGATCGACCGCAGTTCTTCCGGCGATACGCGTTGTTCCTGCGCGTGCTTGCCGGTTTTGATGTGCAGGATTTTCAGGATCGCCGAGACGAATAGATTGACAAACCAGATCACGGGTTTGGCGATGCTCATCAGCGGCTTGAGCACGAAACTGGTCGGCAGGGCAATACGTTCCGGATAGGTTGCGCCGATCACTTTCGGCGTGATTTCGGCAAACACGATCAGCAGGAAGGCGACCGCAGCCGTGGCGATCGTGATGACGCGCTGGTGGTTACCGAAAGTGGTGATCGCGATCGCCGTCACCAGCGCGGTGGCGAGTGCATTGACCAGGGTGTTGACGATCAGGATCAGCGACAGCAGCTTGTCGGTGCGTTCCAGCAGCCATAAGGTGGTTGTAGCGGATTTGCTGCCGCGCTTGGCCAGATGGCGCAGGCGATGCTTGTTGGCGGCAACCAGAGCGGTTTCCGCCATTGCAAAAAAGGCCGACAGGAAGATGAGTACGACTAGTGCAAGAATCTGCACCCATATGGGCACGGCATCCAAAGGGTCACCGTAAAGTGAGGTACTGCTGGTTATTGGGATTGTTGTTTTGTGCTGCGGTCATTCCGACCCTCCGCAACCGTTCGACATGGCTGGAATCTTCGATGGTCGGGGTGAGAGGATTCGAACCTCCGGCCTCTACGTCCCGAACGTAGCGCTCTACCAGGCTAAGCTACACCCCGATCTAGCTGTCCAATATCTTGAACAGGTTTTAAGCCGTTGCCGACACCGTTACCCGGCGCTACAACAGGCTTTCCATTAAATTTTCAACGATTCCGCTCAGTGATTCCGATCCACCGCGAATGCGGATAATTGTAGCAAAGAATCTTTGAACTGACTATTTGGCAAGGCTGCGATTGCTGTCGCTGCGCGCTGCGCTGCTTTCTCCGCTTCGCGCCGCGTGTAATCCAGCGCGCCCGAACTGGTGATGGCGGCGAGGATTTCATTGAAATGCTGCTCATCGCCATTTTCGATACAGCTGCGCACCAGCGCCTTTTGCTCAGGGCTGCCGTTTTCCATCAGGTAAATCAGCGGTAGCGTCGGCTTGCCTTCACGCAGGTCATCGCCGACATTCTTGCCGATGTCGGTGGCGTTGCCGGAGTAATCCAGGACGTCGTCAATCAACTGGAATGCAGTGCCGAGCGAGCGGCCGTATTCGCCGGCGGCTTCAATCACCTCATCGTCGGCGCCGGCAATCAGGACGCCGAGCTGGGCCGCGGCCTCGAACAGCTTGGCAGTCTTGGAGCGAATCACCTGCAGATAGCTTTCCTCGGAAACGTCAGGATTGTGCATGTTCAACAACTGCAGCACTTCACCTTCGGCAATCACGTTGGTGGCGTCGGCGACAATTTGCATCACGCGAGCGTTATCGACCGAGACCATCATCTGGAAGGCGCGCGAATACAGGAAATCACCGACCAGCACCGAGGCGGCGTTGCCGAACAAGGCATTGGCGGTCTGGCGCCCGCGCCGCAGCGACGATTCGTCAACCACGTCGTCATGCAGCAGGGTAGCGGTATGGATGAACTCGATCACCGCAGCCAGTTCGTGATGCTTGTCGCCCGAATAGCCGTAAGCCTGGGCCATCAGCAAGACCAGGACCGGGCGCAGGCGTTTGCCGCCGGCGCTGATGATGTATTCGGCGATCTGGTTCACCAGCGGCACTTCTGAATGCAGTTGCCGGCGGATTACCGCGTTGACCGCTTCCATATCGGCCGCGATCGGAGACATCATGGATTGTTGGTGTGAAGTATTGGGAGCGGCTGACAAAATAAAACCTGTTGGAAATCGAGTGTGCCGTGATTATACGATGAGCGCCCCGATTAAATCGGACGGCGGCTGATTTTGTCTTCACCAGGGAATTTCCCCAGGGCGCTGGCCAACGCTGTCGAGTCATACCGGCTCCATAGCGTTGACCTGCAGGTGCTTGCTATCCTTTTAACTTTGCAAAGGCGGCAGCCATCGCGCTGTTGGCTGGCGGCGGCGCCGCTTGCCGCTGTTGCGACATGCGCTTGGCGTCGTTGCGGTCGCCGCGCTGCTCCGGTTTGGCGCCGGCTACCGGGGCGTTATCGGTCAGACGCATGGTCAACGCAATGCGCTTACGCTTTTCGTCGACTTCCAGTACCTTGACCTTGACCACCTGGCCAGCCTTGACCACGGTGTGCGGATCCTTGACGAAAGTGTTCGACAAGGCGGAAATATGCACCAGGCCATCCTGATGCACGCCGATGTCGACAAAGGCGCCAAACGCCGCCACATTGGTAACCACGCCTTCCAGGATCATGTCCGGCCGCAGGTCGCGGATTTCCTCGACGCCTTCCTTGAAGGTGGCGGTGGTGAACTCGGGGCGCGGATCGCGGCCCGGCTTTTCCAGTTCCTTGATGATGTCGGCGATGGTCGGCACGCCGAATTTCTCATCGGCGTATTTGGCCGGATTGAGCGACTTCAACAGTCTTTCGTCGCCGATCACGCCCTTGACGTCTTTCTTGATGTCGGCCAGGATCTTTTCCACCAGTGGATAGGATTCCGGGTGCACTGCCGACGCATCCAGCGGATTGTCGCTATTCATGATGCGCAGGAATCCAGCCGCCTGTTCGAAAGTCTTGTCGCCCAGCCGCGGCACATCGCGCAGCGCCGCCCGCGAGGCAAACATGCCCTTCATGTCGCGATAGGTGACGATGCTTTGCGCGACGCTGGCGTTCAGCCCGGAGACGCGCGCCAGCAGCGGCGCCGAGGCGGTGTTGACGTCGACACCGACGGCATTCACGCAATCTTCCACCACCGCGTCCAGCGAGCGCGCCAACTGGGTCTGGCCGACATCGTGCTGGTACTGGCCGACGCCGATCGATTTCGGATCGATCTTCACCAGCTCAGCCAGCGGATCCTGCAAGCGGCGTGCAATCGACACCGCGCCGCGCAGCGAGACATCCATGTCCGGCAATTCACGCGAGGCGAATTCGGAAGCCGAGTAGACCGACGCGCCGGCTTCCGACACCACGATCTTGGTCAGTTTCAGTTCCGGCCGCAGCTTGATCAGGTCCTGCGCCAGCTTGTCGGTTTCACGCGAAGCAGTGCCGTTGCCGATCGAGATCAGCGAGACCTTGTGTTTTTCTGCCAGCTGCGCCAGCGTGTGCAGCGAACCATCCCAGTCGTTGCGCGGCTGGTGCGGATAAATCGCGGTAGTGTCGACCACCTTGCCGGTGGCGTCGATCACCGCCACCTTGACGCCAGTACGCAGGCCAGGATCGAGGCCCATGGTGGCGCGCGGTCCGGCTGGCGCCGCCAGCAGCAGGGCTTTCAGGTTGCGTGCAAAAACGTTGATCGCTTCGACTTCGGCGGTTTCGCGCAGCTTGGTCATCAGCTCGGTTTCCAGATGCATGAAAACCTTGACGCGCCAGCTCCAGCGCACCGTATCGCTCAGCCATTTGTCGGCGGCGCGGTTCTTGTTGCTGATGCCGAAGCGGGCAGCGATGCGGCCTTCGCACGGATTGTGCGGCGCGTCCCATTTCGGCTTTTCTTCTTCTGTATCGAGCCGCAGCACCACGTTCAGGATTTCTTCGCGGCGGCCGCGGAACAGCGCCAGCGCCCGGTGCGATGGAATGGTGCCGATGGTTTCCGAGTAATCGAAATAGTCGGCGAATTTTTCACCGGCATCCTGCTTGCCTTCGACCACTTTGGATTCCACCACGCCGTGTTCGGTCAGGTATTCGCGCAAGGCCTGCAGCAATGCCGCATCTTCCGAAAAGCGTTCCATCAGGATCTGGCGCGCGCCGTCGAGCGCGGCTTTGGCGTCGGCGACGCCGGGATTGTCGCCATTGTCGGTGCTGAACGCCGGCTTCAGGAATTTCTCGGCTTCCTGTTCCGGATTCAGATCCGGATTGGCCAGCAGCGCATCGGCCAGTTCGGTCAAGCCGGCTTCCGCCGCGATCTGTGCCTTGGTGCGGCGCTTGGGTTTGTACGGCAGGTACAAGTCTTCAAGCCGTGTCTTGTCTTCTGCCAGCGTGATCGCCTGCAGCAGCGCCGGCGTCATTTTCCCCTGCTCTTCGATCGAGGCCAGGATCGCGCCGCGGCGCGCTTCCAGTTCGCGCAAATAACGCAGGCGTTCTTCCAGCAAACGCAGCTGGATATCATCCAGGCCGCCGGTCGCTTCCTTGCGGTAGCGCGCGATGAATGGCACGGTGGCGCCTTCGTCCAGAAGGGCGACGGCAGCGGCGACTTGTGCCGGCTTGGCGACAAGTTCAAGAGCGAGGCGTTGTTCGATCGAAGGCAGCATGGAAAGTCTTAATAGTGAAAATCAAGCGTTGGATCATACGCAATCCAGATAATTTCGCCAGTCTTGACAGCCTGAAAAGAAGCGGGACTGAAAAATCTGCAATAAAGATGTTGTTTTTGCAATGAATTGTTTCGGCGGATTCTGCGTCTGTCGCCGCAAGTTGCGAATATTTTTATTATTAAATGCATCATGCATCCGAACGTCATATTTCTTGGTAGTATTATTTGAATTGTCAGGATGCTTCCGGAGGCCGCTATTCCGTGCCTGACAAAGAGTGGATGGGTTGGTCGTAATTGAAAAGAATTGTTAAATGATAAATTTTTTCTTGTTTGTGCACGGTTCCACAAATATGCTGTGGGCCGTGATGTGCAGGATCAAGATATTTGTCCTTAGCTAGTCAACATAAATCACTTGTTGTTTTTTTCAGGAGTCGAACATGCATCTTTCTAAACGTCTGGGAGCGGAAGCTCTAGGTACATTCTGGCTGGTTCTTGGCGGCTGCGGCAGCGCAGTCCTGGCAGCGGCATTCCCCGGATTGGGAATCGGCTTCCACGGTGTGGCGTTGGCTTTCGGCCTGACCGTACTGACGATGGCATTTGCCATTGGCCATATTTCCGGCTGCCACCTGAACCCCGCCGTGACACTCGGACTGGCCACCGCCGGACGTTTTCCCAAGAGTGAAATCCTACCCTACTGGGTTGCGCAAGTTATCGGCGGCGTCATTGCAGCCGGCATCCTGTATCTGATCGCCACCGGCAAGCCAGGTGCGGACATCGGCGGTTTTGCGGCGAACGGCTACGGCGAGCACTCGCCCGGACTGTATTCGATGAACGCGGCGCTGATCTCGGAAGTGGTCATGACCTTCATGTTCCTGATCGTGATCCTGGGCGCGACCGACAAGCGCGCTCCGGCCGGCTTTGCGCCGATCGCCATCGGCCTGTGCCTGACCCTGATCCACTTGATCAGCATCCCGGTCACCAATACTTCCGTCAATCCGGCACGCAGCACCAGCCAGGCCCTGTTTGTCGGCGGCTGGGCTTTGCAGCAGCTGTGGCTGTTCTGGGTTGCGCCGCTGGTTGGCGCGCTGATTGCCGGGATCGTGTATCCGGCTATCTGGGGCGAGAAAGACTGAGGCAGGGGTTTCTGCTGGATCAGTTGCAAAAAAGCGCGGCATGCCGCGCTTTTTTTCGTTCAAATTTCTTCCGCTATGCAGGCACACGCCACCTGCCGCCGCTGACACGCTCGATCTGTGCCAGGTCTTGCCAGCTCTGTACTTCGTCGAAAGACTGTGCCCGCAGCAGTTCGCGTACCGCTGGCGCCTGGTCGTAGCCATGTTCCATCAATAGCCAGCCGCCGTCTTTCAAGTAACGGGCCGCACCGTTGACGATGATGCGCAGCGCACTCAAGCCGTCGGCATGATCGGTCAGCGCATCCTGCGGCTCAAAGCGCAAGTCGCCTTCGCTCAGATGGCGATCGCCGGCGACGATATACGGCGGATTGGAAACGATGACGTCGAAGCGGCGCTCACCTAATGCTGCATACCAGTCGCTTTGCAGCAGTTCCAACTGCGATGTGCCTGGCGCCAGATGCCGTTCGGCGTTGCGTTGTGCTACTGCCAGCGATGCCGGGCTGACATCCAGTGCCGTCACCTGGAGGCCAGGGCGGCTGTGGGCGATGGCAATCGCGATGGCGCCTGAGCCGGTGCCGAGGTCGAGCACGCTCAGGGAACCTTCGGCATCGGGGGCCAAGCGTTGCAGCGCCAGGTCAACCAGCAACTCGGTTTCGGGACGCGGGATCAGTACATCAGGTGAGACTTCCAGCAGCAGGCCATAAAACTCGCGGTGCCCGACCAGGTAGGCAATCGGCTCGCCGAGCTGGCGCCGTCGGAACAGGGCGGACAGTTGTTGCGCCTGTTCGGCATCGATGCAACGTTCATCCTGAGTGATCAGCTGTATGCGCGTCAGCTGCAACACGTGCATCAAAAGGATGCGGCTTTCCAGCGGATTTAGCGGCGATTGCTTCAATACCGTTGCAATGCTGCTGCCGGCTTCAATGATTGCCGCCTGCGTGTTGGAAGTACCTGTCATTGAAGCGCGACCGTTAGTAGCGACGGTTGCCGGTATTGTTGCGCTTGAACAGCGTGGCAACCAGGATCACGACCAGCACCACGAACCACAGCAGCGACCATTGCGGAATCGACAGTCCGAGGATCGGCTCATAGGAAGTCGTGCAGAGCGCAAAGGCATCAACCTTGAACACGGAAGGCAACAGCGTCGCTGGCGGCAGTGCATTCATCGGCGCTTCCAGAGCATCGCGGCCGCAGGAAATTGCCGGGTGGCCGATGACCCACAAGTGCCAGATCGCGGTGCCGGCGCCGCCCAGTCCGGCCAGGATGCCGAGGCTGGCGCCGGCCTTTTGTGCGCCGTTAGGCAAGCCCGCGCAAACCAGGCAAACCAGTGCGATTGCCGCAAACGCATAGCGCTGGATCACGCACAACGGGCAAGGCTGCATATTCTCGACGTGCTGCAGATAAAGAGCGGCACCCAGAATGGCCAGGGAGATGAAGGCAACGATAAGCAGGACCGATTTGGATGTTTTCATTTTTGTAAGTCGATGAGGGTTGATGTGACGTGCAGGCCGATTGTTTGTTGAACGGCGCCAAGGAAGTCAGCCACCGCATATCCGATTGCATATGATAGCTGGCGCTAAAGCTTGGTTCCGTTGCCAGGCATCAGCATATTCGATTTTCCGAATAGTCGCGCGATTGCCCGGCAACGCGTTGCGCTTACTTAGTCACTTATTTAGTCGCTTACCTGGTCGCGCAGTCAATTCAATCAGATGGCGTCGCCAAGCGCGGCCAGCAGGTCGGCCTGGTGTTCCGCCGCCAGTGCATTGGTCAATTCCTGCAAATCGCCGTCCATGATGAAATCGAGTTTGTACAAGGTCAGGTTGATGCGATGGTCGGTCATGCGGCCTTGCGGGAAATTGTAGGTGCGAATCCGTTCGCTGCGGTCGCCCGAGCCGATCAGCGATTTGCGGGTCGCAGCTTCCTTCGATTGCTGTTCGCGCAACTGGCCGTCCTTGATGCGCGCCGCCAGCACTTTCAATGCCGACGCCTTGTTCTTGTGCTGGCTGCGGTCGTCCTGGCATTCGACCACGATGCCGGTCGGGATGTGCGTGATGCGCACTGCCGAATCGGTCTTGTTGATGTGTTGGCCGCCAGCGCCGGAGGCGCGGTAGGTATCGATGCGGATATCGGCCGGGTTGATCTCGACATCGCCCACTTCGTCAGCTTCCGGCATGACCGCCACGGTACATGCAGAAGTATGGATGCGGCCCTGGGTTTCGGTAGCCGGCACCCGCTGCACGCGATGGCCGCCGGATTCGAACTTCAGCTTGGAATAAGCGCCGAAGCCGATCACGCGCACGATGACTTCCTTGTAGCCGCCGATTTCCGATGGCGATTCCGACACCATCTCCACCTGCCAGCGGTTACGTTCGGCGAAGCGCGTGTACATGCGCAGCAAGTCGCCGGCGAACAGCGCCGATTCGTCGCCGCCGGTGCCGGCGCGGATTTCCAGGAAAATATTGCGTTCGTCGTTGGGGTCCTTCGGCAGCAGCATCTTTTGCAGATCGCCTTCCAGTTGTTCCATGCGCTCCTTGGCGGCCTGGATTTCTTCTTGCGCGAATTCCTTCATGTCCGGATCGGACTGCATCTCCTGGGCCGCCTCGATATCGGCAATGGCTTGCTGGTAGGTCTGATACAACTCGACCAGCGGCCCTAGCTCAGCATGTTCGCGGTTCAGCTTGCGATAGCTGTCCATGTTGGCAGTGGCTTCTTCCTGGTTGAGCAGATCGTTGACTTCGACCAGGCGATTGGCGAGTTGGTCGAGCTTGGCGAGCATGGATGGTTTCATTGCGTATTTCTATCAGGAGAAAAGAGGGGGGCAGAATCAAGGCGCCGACAGTGGCGCCGCGTGCTGCACAGGGCGGCACGACTGGTCGTGGCCATGTGCGGGAATTGCGCAGGCGCGCTAACGCTTGGTGCGGAACAGTTGCGGCAGCAGGGTAGCCAGGCGCGCGCGTTCGTCGCCGTGGGCGTTGTGCAAGGCCTGTTGCGGGCCATGCATGAACTTGGCGGTCAGGCCTTTGGAAAGTGCTTCCAGTACGACTTCGATATCTTCGCCCTTGGCCAGCATCTTGCGCGCACGTTCCAGCTCCATGCGACGCATCGCTTCGCTGGATTCCTGCAAGTCCTGGATCACCGGCACCACGGCGCGGTTGTCGACCCAGTGCATGAACGACTGCACGCGGGTTTCGATGATGGCTTCGGCTTGTGCGACAGCAGCCTGGCGGTTTTCCATGCCGGTCTGCACCACCGAACCGAGATCGTCGACGGTGTACAGGAAGATGTCGTCAAGGCGACCGATTTCGGTTTCAATATCGCGCGGCACCGCCAGGTCGAGCATGAACATCGGTTTGTGGCGACGCGCCTTGACGGCGCGCTCGACCATGCCGAGGCCGATGATCGGCAAGCTCGATGCGGTGCTGGAGACGATGATGTCGTAGTTGCCGAGTTGGGTCGGCAGATCGGCCAGCCGCATGGCCTGACCATTGAAGCGGTGCGCCAGCAGTTCGGCGCGTTCCAGGGTGCGGTTGGCAACTGTCAGGGATTTCGGATTTTGCGCAGCAAAGTGCGTGGCGCACAATTCGATCATTTCACCGGCGCCGATAAACAGCACATGCTGGCCGGCGACGGTATCGAAAATCCGTTCCGACATGCGCACGGCTGCTGCGGCCATCGAGACGCTGTGGGCGCCGATTTCAGTGGTGCTGCGCACTTCCTTGGCGACTGCGAACGTACGCTGGAATAATTGATGCAGATAGGTGCCGAGCCCGCCCGCCGCTTCTGCGTGGCGCACCGCATCCTTCATCTGGCCGAGGATCTGCGCTTCGCCCAGCACCATCGAATCGAGCCCCGAAGCAACGCGGAACGCATGGCGTACTGCATTGTCTTGCGGCAACGTGTACAGGTGCGGACGCAGGTCAGCGTAGGCAAGCTGATGATAATGGGCCAGGAAATGGGCGGTTGAATCGATTGCGGCGTCAATTGCGGCACCGGCGCCGTTCTGCAAATCGCCTGCGGCGTACAGTTCGGTGCGGTTGCAGGTCGACAGGATCGCCGCTTCATCCGACATGTTGACCGCACTGCCGCCGCTAAACCAGGCGCGCGCCGCCATCACCGCCTGGCCGATCTGGTCGGCCGGGAATGCCACCTTTTCGCGCAGGGAAACAGGCGCGGTGGTGTGGTTGAGTCCGACGGTCAGCAGGTGCATGTGGGAGCGGGAAGGGTAATCGTTGTTAACCCGTGATTATACTCTTAGTCGCCGCCAGGGAAATTCCGCTCTTGCAAGGGCCATGATCGCGAATCTTAAATAGTGAGCGCCGGCAACGTCACTGTGAAGGTGCTGCCTTCGCCGATCGTGCTTTGCAGCGAAATTTCGCCGAAATGACGTTCAACAACCGTCTTGACGAACACCAGGCCAAGGCCGGTGCCATCCGAACGGGGTTGCCCTGGGGCACTGACGCGTTGATAGCGTTGAAACAACTTGATCTGGTCATGCGGCGCGATGCCGAAGCCCTGGTCGGTAATCTTGCACACCACCTGCGGCAGCAATTTCACATATTTCAGGCGCAGGGTGCAGGTGATGCGGGTTTCGGGCAGGCTATAGCTGATCGCATTGGAAATCAGGTTGCACAGCGCGCGCGCCATCAGGGAGCGATCGATATTGGCCAGGAATTCCTGGCCTTCGATGTCGGTGATCAGGTCGATCTTCTTGTTGTGCGCGAGGCTCCACATTTCATCGACGGCGTCGTACAGCACGTCCTGGAAGTCGACTTCTTCCAGGCGGTATTCCGACGATTCGGCGCGCGCCAACTGCACGAAGTTATCCGCCAGCCCAAGCGTCTTGCGCGCCGCCTGTTCCAGTCGCGAGAAAAACTCCTTCTGCGGCAACGCCGAAGACGGATTGCCCTGCAATTCCAGCAGCGCCAGGATCGACGCCTGCGGTGCGCGCATATCGTGCGACAGGAAGCGCAAGGTTTCGTCGCGGCTGCGTTCGGCGGCGCGGATGATGGTGATGTCGACAATGCTGACGATCCAGCCGGTCAGCACCTGGTGCGCCGAATGGCAGGGGCCGCTCTTGATCAGTAAGTCACGTCCCTGCTGGTCCTGTACCGAGGTGCCGCTGGTGAGCGTCGAGACATGCTCCAGGTCGATCAGGTCCCACCAGCTGAACGTGTGGTTGGCCGAGGTGTTGGTCGCCTGCGGCGTGCTCATGTTGGAAAACAGGTAAGGCAGCAGTGCGCCGTCGATATTGCGGATGCCGGCGGCAGCGAAGTAATCGCGGGCGAACTGGTTCGATACCAACACATGGCCGTCGATGGTGGTGATCAGCGTGGCGTCAGGCAGGCTGTTGAGGCTATCGGAAATGAACTGGCGCAAATCCCGTACGCGGCGCGCGGCGACCCGCATCGCGTTGATGCGTTGCTCAAGCAGGTCTTCTACTTGTTGCGGCGCCCGTTCGGTGTTCACTTCCGGCAGCAGGTGCGGTTCCTGGTCGAGCAGCATGAATTCCTGGCCAAGATAGGAAATTGCCGATTCCAGGCGGATCCAACTCCATAGCGGATGGGCAATCGCCAGCGCGATCAAGGCCGCCGTCGGCGCAATCCATATCCCCAGCGTCAGCAGCAAATAGCTGACCGCCATCGTCAGCACCATCAGGGCGGCGGTGATCAGCAATGAGATGCGCGGGGTCCACAGCAGATAGCTCGACAGCGCAATCAATACCGGCACGATGCTGAACAGCGCGGTTTGCAACGGCCGCGCGATGCTGATCGATTTGTGGTCGAGCAAGCCGGCCAGGATGTTGGCGTTGATTTCGATGCCGGGCATGACGCCGGAGGTGCCCGACACCGGGGTCGGGAAGGTGTCGGCCATGCCGATCGCAGTGGCGCCGATCAATACATACTTGCCGGTGAAAAATTGGTCGGGGACATCGCCGCGCAGCACCGCTGCATACGGTACCGAACGGAAATGGCCGCTGCTGCCGGCAAATGGAATCTGGATCTGGTAGTCGCGCTGCCAGCTGTCGTGGGGGCTGGCTTCGCTGCCGGCCGGGGCGGGCGCCATGCGCGCGCCAGGCAGGTTGCCCTTGGCGTCGGTGATTTTTTGGCCGGCCACGTTCGCCATCGCCACGGCAAAATGCGGCCACCATTTGTCGTCCTGGCCTTCTTGCAGGAACACGCTGCGCACCACGCCGTCCGGATCAAGCTCCAGGTGGATATGGCCGACGCCGCGTGCCGCATTGAGGAAGTCCTGCATCGGCGGCAAGGCCTTGAGGCCGGGACCGGCGCTGGCCACCACGATCGGCAGCACGGTCAGCTTGCTGGCCGCAAGCGCCTTGGTCAGTGCGCGGTCGTCGGCACGCTGGCTGGGCGATTGGTCGTGCTCGGCTTCCGGCATGATGACGTCGAGGCCGATCGCCAGCGGATTGGCGCGCATGATCCGGTT
Organism: Collimonas sp. NPDC087041; assembly: GCF_044745265.1. Taxonomy (NCBI): domain Bacteria; kingdom Pseudomonadati; phylum Pseudomonadota; class Betaproteobacteria; order Burkholderiales; family Oxalobacteraceae; genus Collimonas; species Collimonas sp. NPDC087041. The sequence goes on along the minus strand of NZ_JBIUZX010000008.1, from coordinate 143,768 downwards.
CAGCAGCTTGGCATGCAGGCTGCGGTCCCACGGCCAGCGGCCCAGCTTGCTGATGCTGTAATCGTCGATGGCGACGATGATGATATCGTCCCGCGCCGGCCGCGAATCGGCGCGCATGAACTGGTCGTACAAGGTCCGGTCGAGGCGGCCGAGGCCATTCATGTAGCCCATGCCACCCGCCACCATCAGCATCAGGATGGCAATCGCCATCCATTGGCGAAACGCCACCCGCCTCAGGAGAGGAATGACTTGCTTGATCATGGCGGGTTTGCGTGGGCTGGCATTGGTGGTGTTTTTTAATATCCTGCCGAGGTGCTGCCGCCGATATTGAGCAGCGGCGAACCATCGCTGCTGACCCAGCGGCTGCCTACATATACTTTTTGCGGCGCCGAGAACGGACCGACATAGCCGTCGGAATCAATCGCCTTGACGCGGATGAAATAGGTGCCGCTGGCCGGCCGCGGCACCGTGATTTCCGGTGTTGCTGTTTCCTGCGTCAGCAGTGGTGCTGCAAAGCCGGCATCGCGGCTCATTTCGACCACGAATTTTTGCTGCGGCTCGCCTGGCCAGCTGAACGACAGATCACCGTCGGTCACGTCGGCAATCTTGGGGATTTGCAGTGCCGGCAGTAACGCGAAGCCCTGCGGATCGCCGTAGGGGCCTTGATCGCTGCCATCGGCTTGTTCGACAATGGTTGCCACGCGCCAGAAATAATTACCCAACGCCAGCTTGCCGGCAATGAATTGCGGCGCGGTGAGTGCCGGCTCGTCAATCACCAGATCGCGGAAAGCGGCGTCGCTGGCGACCTGCAGATGATAGGCCTTGGCATTGCTGACTTCGGTCCAGCCGAACAGCACATTTTCACTGCGCGACTTGTTTTTCGGTTCGACGTTGAATGGCGGTTCAGGGCGCGCCTTCAATTTGAATGCGGTGATTTGCGGGACACCTTGCAGCCCGAATTCGTCAAGCGCGGTAATGCGCACAAAGTAATTGCCGTCTTGCAGGCCATCGATCTTGAGGTCGCTGGTATTCGATTCTGTTTCGCTGACGATATTGCGGGCATCGGCATCCGTGGCGATCTGCGCCCGGTAACCGTACGCACCGGCGACCGGGACGACGGCGAAGCGCACGGTAAGCCGCTCCTGCAGTGCGGGGTAACCGGAGAGCGTAGGAGCGGGCAACAGCGCGACAGCCTTGCCGACACCCTTGGCGTTGGTAACGTTACCTTGACCGGCGTGCAGCGTCAGTGTCACCGGCTTGTTGGTCTTGGCAACCGCCACGCCGCCGCTCAGTACTTCCGTCATGACCTGATTGCCAACCAGGTCGACCCGGAAATTGGTGCCGCGCACGCCTGCTACGGCGAGCGGCGAATGGACTTCGAAGCGACCCTTGTTCTTATCCAGCGGTGAAACCCTGGATTCGACGCGTCCCTTCAGCAGCGTAATTTCAGTGCGCGGACTTTTTGTATAGCGCGCGGTGCGCAGCTTCGTCAGTTTGACCTGGCTATTGGATGGTAGGGCGATATGCGATTGGTCGGGCAAGGCCAGCGTCAGGAAGCTGTTGCTGCCGGTATTGATGATGGCGCCCTCGGTCAGCGTGCTGCCGATGCTGACGTCAATTGCGCGCCCGTCGGCCGCAGTGGCGCTGATGGTGCCGGACATGGCGGCGACCTGGGCGCTGCTCGGATCGTCCGGCAGCAGCGATACCGGAATAATGATGGCGGTGCCGACCGGGATGGTCCGATCGTTCTGGATGTGGTTGAGTTTCGCCAGCTGCACCCAGTTGTTCTTGTTCGATGTCAGCTGTTCGGCGATGACGCCGAGCGTGTCGCCGAGTTGCGCCCGATAGGTGATCGTGGCGGCGTCGACCTGCAGCGAGTTGGGGTCAAGTGCGGGCGCGGCAGCGAACAGCGGTGCCGGACCCGCAAAGAAAAACAGCAGGAAACCAATTTTTTTGAGTGTGCTGCGCATATTCGTCTATCAGCGCAACAAAGAGGCGCCTTATCCCGTGAGTTGTTCTAACCGATAACCATAGCTATAGACAGGAGCGAGTCGGTAGCCATTTTCTGGTCGTAATTGTAACTTACTCCGTACCCGCGAGACGTGCGTGTCCATGGTTCGGGACGGGATGTCGACATCGCGCGACCAAACTGCTTCGAGAATATAGGCGCGCGAGAGTGGACGTCCTAGGTTGCGGAAAAACAACAGCGCCAGGTCAAATTCCTTCTGTGTGATCTCAATCGGCTTGCCGGCCAGGGTCAGGCGCCCGGAGCGGGTTTCAAACAGATAGTCGTTAAAAACGATTTGTTCGCTCGAATTCTGGATCGGATAGGCGCGCCGCAACAGCGCTTGCACGCGCGCAACGAGCTCGCTGCGCCGGATCGGTTTGATCATGTAGTCGTCGGCGCCTGCGGCCAGGCCTTCAACGATGTCGTCTTCGCCGGAGCGGCTGGTGATGAACAATACAGGGATGGTGCGGGGCAGTTTGTCTCTGACCCAGCGCAGCACCTCAGGCCCGCTCAGGTCCGGGACCTGCCAATCAAGGACCAGCATGTCGTAACTCTCGCGACGCAACTGATTCAGTATCTCTTTCCCACTTTGAAATGGATGGCAGGTATGCCCACTGGATGTGAGCACCTGGCAAACTAGATCGGTTTGACTGGGATCGTCATCAAGGACAGCAATTCTCATATTTTGTATGTATTAGGTGACGACGGCCCAGAGGGCAAGCGTCGAAGTTGTGACGACAGCAAGGAGTATATTAATCTTATTGCCACATTGCTGTAGACAAATTTTTTATTTTTTTCCAGCGCTTTCGGTTGGTCACAAAAAAATTAAAAAAACAATAAGTCGTGCCGGCAGGGTTGCGTACCAAATCGGCTGAAATGGCGGCTCAGCGAAGGGGACGCCTTGCAGCGCTCTGCGGTTGCTGAAATATAGTGTATGACGGGATTTGTAAAACTCCACCTTTTGGGTGGCAGCAATGGCGAACGCCGATGCGAGTCAACGGATCAGCGTTAGTCCTGGGGGCAAGCATATCAATATTTGCTGCTTAAGTGCCCGTTACATTGCAATCAATAGGCCGGCGGTAGCCGGCACCCGATTTAGGTCTCGGTTATGCGTCCGGCAACACCACGTTGACGTCCAGCACTTCCAGATTTCCCTGGCGGTCTAGGGAAATCTTGATGTCGTCGGCATTCACCTTGGTGTACTTCGAAATCACCTCGATCAGCTCCTTGTGCAGCGCCGGCAGGAAATCATGGCCGCTGCGTCCGTTGCGTTCGCGGGCGATGATGATCTGCAGTCGCTCCTTGGCGGCCGATGCAGTCTTCGGCTTGCTGTTGAATAAGAACGAGAGCAATGCCATGTTATTTCCCTCCAAAGATGCGGTGCAGGAAACCCGGTTTCTCATAGGAAGTGAAGCGCAGGGTGACGTCTTCGCCGAGGAAGCGCGAGACGACATCTTCGTAGGCCAGTGCTACATCGCTACCCTTGATATGGATCGCCGGATTGCCCTGGTTGGAGGCGTGCAAGACGGATTCCGATTCAGGGATGATGCCGATCAACGGGATGCGCAGGATGTCCTGGACATCGGTATATGAGAGCATTTCGCCGGCTTCGACGCGCTTCGGCGAGTAACGTGTTATCAGCAGGTGTTCCTTGACCGGCTCGCCGCCATTTTGGGCGCGGCGCGACTTGGCCTGGATGATGCCGAGGATGCGGTCGGAATCGCGCACCGACGAGACTTCCGGATTGGTCACGACGATTGCCTCATCGGCAAAGGTCAGCGCCATCACTGCGCCGCGCTCGATGCCGGCAGGCGAATCGCAGATGATGAATTCGAAATCCATCTTGATGAGGTCGTTGAGGACGGTCTCGACGCCTTCTTCCGTCAATGCATCCTTGTCGCGGGTTTGCGACGCAGGCAGGATGAACAGGTTGTCGCAATGCTTGTCCTTGATCAGGGCCTGGGTCAGCGTGGCTTCCTTGTTGACGACATTGATCAGATCGTACACGACGCGGCGTTCGCAGCCCATGATCAGATCCAGGTTACGCAGGCCGACATCGAAGTCGAGTACCGCAGTCTTGTGGCCGCGCATGGCCAGACCCGATGCAAAACTGGCGCTGGAGGTGGTCTTGCCAACTCCGCCTTTGCCGGACGTAACAACGATGATTTTTGCCACGAAGAGCTCCTTTATTCATTGTTCAGCATTGCGGGACGGTGTTTAAGAGTCACCGTAGCGTGGCGAATTACGCTATCCCCAACTGACTAAATAATACGGTTAAATTGCAAGGAAAAGCCGCAAGACAGAGTTTAAAAGCCACCGAAGCATGGCGAATTACATATATTTGTGCGGCCCCATCCTCAACTGATTAGACAAAAAATAAAAATTTGTACGATGTCGAATTCGATTAATTGCGTGAAGCAGAATTGAGCGATAGTACGTCAATCCGGTCACCGCTCAAGCGAATTTGTGCCGGCTGCCCCTTCTGTTCAGGCGGCAGGCCATTTTCAAACGTGCGGTAAATGCCGGCAATCGATACCAGTTCCGCTTCCATGCTGGCGGCAAAAATGCGCGCCGAGGTATCGCCGCTGGCGCCGGCCAGCGCCCGCCCGCGCAACGGCGCGTAGACGTGGATGCTGCCGTCGGCGATGATTTCGGCGCCATTGTTGACTGTCGCGGTGATCACCAGGTCGGCGTCGCGCGCGTAAATACGTTGTCCGGCACGTATCGGCGTGTCGATGATCATGGTGCTGGCGGCAACTCTCTGCACAACCGGGGCCGGCGCGGGAGCGGGCGTTGGTGCCGGCGCTTCCTGGCGTGCGGCGCTGACGTTGTCGATGCTGAGGCCGCTGGCAATGATGTCGGCTTCCATTTCAGCCGGCGCATTGCGCACCGCGACCGCATTCAATTGATATTTCTTGAGCAGCCCGATCAATTGCGGCCAATCGATGGCGGCGCGCTCGGATGGCAATCCGGCGACGTCGATGACGGCGAATTCGTTGTCGAAGAAGTCGGCGACGCCGCCGGTCATTTCCTGGAGCGCTGCTTCCAAGGCCATCGGATCTGCATCATGCAAGATGGCAGAGACGGCCACCACAGTTGCAATTTTTATTTCAATCGGCTTGCGGGATTTGTTTTTGAGCATAAAGCAGCGAGGTGAATGGACGGGCCAACAAAACGGCAGAATGCACCGGCGGATTGGCTTATAGAGCGTCGAGAGGGCAATTGGTTCGTTAAAAGATATGTTTAATATTGTCTTAATTTGTGATCTTACCAAATCCCGGGGTGATAACAAAAAAAGCATTCCACAAGTGTGGCTTTCCTGCCGCCGCCGTCTCGATCTTCCCGTATTCAAATATGCAGCGCAAACGCAAAAAGGGCTTAGCCAAAGCTAAGCCCTTTTCTATTCTTGGTGGCCCGGGGCGGAATCGAACCACCGACACAAGGATTTTCAATCCTCTGCTCTACCGACTGAGCTACCAGGCCAAGGGACAGGAGTATAGCAAAACATTTTTGATTCGCAAAGCCCCTTGTTGAAACTTCTTAAAAAAACTTTGTGGCGGGCGATTTGCGTGCGCCAACTTCGCTCGCGATGCGTTGCCATCACTATATATATGCGTCATATGCGTCGCGGTGTTTCGATAAGGCATGCTCTGATTGCGGCCGATTGGCAGGGCTAGTCGAATGGTAGTCGCTATAATGACGGCATGAAAGATATCGGATCAATTGCGAAAAGCAGCGGCATCGCGCCGATGACCAACCATCAATGCGACATATGTATCGTCGGCAATGGCGCAGTCGGCAAGGCGGCGGCGCTTGGCCTGGCGCAGGCCGGATTGCGCGTCGCCTTGCTGGGCGTGCCGCCTGCACCGGCCGCAGCCGCAGCGGCGTCAGCCTGGGATACGCGCGTGTACGCGCTCAATCATGTGGCGCGCAACCTGCTGTCGACGGTCAAGGTATGGGATGCGCTGGACGCCGAACGGGTGGCGGCGGTCGAAGCCATGGTGGTGAAAGGCGGCGCCGACAGCGCTGCCGGTCACCTGATGTTCGACGCCTACAGCGCGCATGTCGATGCGCTGGCCTGGATCGTCGAAGACAGTAATCTCAATCGGGCGCTGGATGCCGCGCTGAAATTCGCGCCGAATCTGCAATTGCTCGGCGGCCGTGCCAAGACATTGCAAGCCGATGCGACAACCGCAACCCTGCAATTGGAATCCGGCGAGACCATCAGCGCAGCCTTGGTTGTCGGCGCCGACGGCGCGCAGTCGTGGGTGCGCAGCCAGTGCGAAATCGGGATCGACTACCGTTCCTATCATCAGCGTGGCGTAGTCGCCAATTTCACCTGCGAACTGCCGCATCGCGGCATCGCTTATCAATGGTTTACCGGGAACGACGGGATAGTTGCGCTGCTGCCGCTGCCCGGACAACGGGTCTCACTAGTGTGGTCGGCGCCGGATGCGCTGGCGCAGGAATTGATGGATGAGCCGTTGTCGCAGCTGGCCGCGCGCTTGTCGTTGCTGACGGCTGGCACGTTGGGCCAACTGCAGCCGCTGCAACCGGAGCTGGCGCAGGCATTTCCATTGTCGTTGTTGCGCACCCATGCGCTGGTGGCGCCGCGCGTCGCGCTGATCGGCGATGCCGGTCACGTCGTGCATCCTCTGGCCGGACATGGAATGAACCTGGGATTCGGCGACGTGGCGGCCCTGATCAAGGTGTTGTCCGAGCGCGGCGCGCATCGCGATTGCGGCGATGCCGGTGTGCTAGCCCGTTACGCCCGCATGCGCAAGGAAGAGATATTGCTGATGCAAGTGACGACCGATGGCCTGGAGCGCTTGTTCGGCGCCGATTTTGGGCCATTGCGCCTATTGCGCAATCTCGGTTTGAACTTGCTGGACAAGGTTCCTGTCTTAAAGAGGCAACTGATGGCCCATGCCCTGGGTCGTGCATTCGATAAAGAGTAATTGGAAAAGTGATGAAAAAAATAAGCTTGCTGTTAGTGGCCGTTTTTGGTCTGTGGATATCGGTCGCCGGCGCGGAAACCTTGCAAGAGGCTGCCGTCAAGAAATTGATCGAGCCGCAGCTCGGCGATGACGTCAAGGTTGATTCGGTCACCAAGACGCCTTATGGCGGATTGTTCGAAGTGCGGGTTGGCAACGATATTTTTTACACTGACGCCGGCGCCAAGTACGTCTTTGTCGGCCGTGTGATGGATGCCAAAACTTCCCGCGACTATACGCGTGAGCGGATCGACGATATCAACAAGGTCAAGTTCTCGGATTTGCCGCTGGACCTGGCAATGAAAAAAGTCAAAGGCAACGGTAAGCGCGTGATCGCGGTGTTTGAAGATCCGAACTGCGGCTACTGCAAACGCTTGCACAAGACCACGTTGCAAGAAGTCGATAACGTCACTATCTATACTTTCCTGTACAACATCCTGGCCGAAGACTCTGCCGTCAAGTCGCGCAATGTCTGGTGCAGCGCCGACCAGAACAAGGCCTGGACCGAGCTGATGGCTGATGGCAAGGCAGCGCCAGCGGCGCCGTCGGCATGCCAGGCTCCCAACGACAAGGTGCTGGCGCTTGGCCGCAAATTGAATGTCACCGGTACGCCGACGATTATCTTTGCCGACGGTTCACGGGCGCCGGGCTGGATCGATGCCAAGACCATGGAAGCCAAGTTCACCTCGCTGAAGTAGATTGCACTCGCCGCAGCGTCGGCGAGATTGGAAACCTGCCATCCTGCGCACATCGTCCTTGCAACGAAATCAACCATGAGCGGCCAACAATATAAAGGACTAGTGGTCGGCCTGTTGCTGGCCGCCGGCCGCGGCAAGCGTTTCGATCCGAGCGGTGCGCAAAGCAAGTTGTTGCAAGAGCTGCCGACAGCGCCTGGCCGGACGGTGCTGGCAAGCGCTGCCCGCAACCTGGCCGCTGTGCTGCCGACCTGCATCGTGCTGCGGGACCAGACGCCGGAGCTGCTGGCGCAGGCCGACGGCTGCGACCACGTGCATTGCGCCAATGCCGATGACGGTATGGCGGCTTCGCTGGTATGCGGATTGCGGCACAGCGGTGAAGCCGATGGCTGGGTGATCGCCTTGGGCGACATGCCGTATGTGCAGAGCGCCACTATCGAGGCCTTGGTGTCGGCCTTGCGTCGCGGCGCCGATATCGCGGTGCCGGTCTATCAAGGCCGGCGCGGTAATCCGGTTGGCTTCAGCAGATTGCATCTGCCTCGTTTGCTGGCGTTGCGTGGCGATCAGGGTGCGCGCAGCCTGCTGCAATCGTTTCCCGTGGTCGAGGTGGCGGTAGACGATCCGGGCATCCACCAGGATATCGATACCGTCTCCGATATACGACAATCGCCAGCCTGAAGCAATCAATCCGCCCGTCTTTTGCGCGCCATGTCACCGAGGCACAGGCTGAAAGCGCGCAATCCCGCTACACTATCGTCTTTTCGCGCAACGCGACGACGCCATGGGGGCGCCGGCGGCGCTTATCTACATCCTTCTGATGAACCCACATTTCCTGAACAAACGTATTATTCATTTGCTTGGCTTTGCCGGATTGATCCCATTCGTGCTGTTGACCCTGGCCTGCTGGCTGGTCAGCCCCGACTGGCTGCACGAGTTCATTCGCGGCCAACTGGCCTATGGCATTGCCGCGCTGTCCTTTCTGGGCGGTATCCATTGGGGGGCAGTGGTGCTGCGCGCCGACTTGTCGGCCGATCACACCAAGCGGGCGTTGGCCTGGGGCGTGGTGCCAACCATCATCGCCTGGTTCTCGACCATGGCCGGCGGCTTCGGTTTTGCGCTGTTGATGGCCGGTTTCATTGCGGCCTATCAGGCAGACAAGCGGCTGTTTACCTGGTACGGCCTGCCGACCTGGTTTATTGAGCTGCGCTTCAAATTGACTTGCGTCGCGGTAGTGGCGCTGATGCTTACTGTAATTGCCGGCAACGTGCGGGGATAAGATGAAAAAGAATACGGGTAAATCAATGAGCAAGTCCGCAATGAGCAAATCCGCCCAGCGCGGCCTGTCGTATAGCATCGTCGCAGCTGATCCGGCGGCGCATCTGTTTGCCGTCACGCTGCATATCGCCGAACCGTCGGCAGTCGGGCAGACCGTGGCGTTGCCGGCCTGGATTCCAGGTAGCTACATGATCCGCGAGTTCGCGCGGAATATCGTACAGATCCGCGCCGAATCGAACGGCCGCAAGATCGCGCTCAAGAAACTCGACAAACATTCCTGGCAGGCGGCGCCGTGCGAAGGGCCGCTGACCTTGCATTACCAGGTGTATGCCTGGGACCTTTCGGTACGTACTGCGCATCTGGACCAGACCCACGGTTTCTTCAACGGCACCAGCGTTTTCCTGCGCGTGGTCGGCCAGGAGGACGCGCCGCATGTGGTCGATATCCAGCGTCCGCAGGGCGATCAGTTTGAAACCTGGCGCATCGCCACCGCCTTGCCGACGTTGAAAGCCAAGCGCGGCTCGTTCGGCAGTTATGTCGCCGCCAATTACGATGAACTGATCGACCATCCGGTCGAGATGGGCAATTTCCAGCTGGCCAGCTTCAAGGCGCATGGCGTACCGCACGAGATCGCGATTACCGGCAACGTGCCGAACCTCGACCTGGCGCGCCTGAGCGCCGACCTGAAAAAAATCTGTGAAACCCAGATCGCCTTTTTCGAGCCGGCCGGCAGCAAGTTCGCCAAGCGTGCGCCGATGCAACGTTACGTGTTCCTGACGCTGGCGGTCGGCGACGGTTACGGCGGACTGGAACATCGCGCTTCGACGGCACTGATCTGCGCGCGCGCCGATTTGCCGGTCAAGGGCAAGCCGGAAATGAGCGATGGCTACCGTACCTTCCTGGGTTTGTGCAGCCATGAATATTTCCACACCTGGAACGTCAAGCGCATCAAGCCGGCCGCGTTTGCGCCGTACGACCTGCAGGTGGAAAATTACACGCCGTTGCTGTGGCTGTTCGAAGGTTTCACCAGTTATTACGACGACCTGATGCTGTTGCGCAGCGGCTTGATCGACCAGTCGGCGTACTTCAAGCTGATTGAAAAAACCGTCAATGGCGTGCTGCTCGGCAGCGGCCGCCACAAGCAAAGTGTGGCCGATTCCAGCTTCGATGCGTGGGTCAAATATTATCGCCAGGACGAAAATGCGCCGAATGCAATCGTCAGCTACTACACCAAGGGTTCGCTGGTGGCATTAGCGCTGGACCTGACCATCCGCGCTGAAACCAAGGGCCGCAAATCACTGGACGACGTGATGCGCGCTTTGTGGCAACGTTATGGCCGCGATTTCTATGCCGACAATGCGCTGAGCGGACGCGGCGTCAGCGAAGCTGCGGTAGAAGCCTTGTTCGACGAGATCACCGGGCTCAAGCTGAAGCGTTTCTTTGACCGTTATGTGCGCGCCACCGACGATCTGCCGCTGGCCAAGCTGCTGGCGCCGACCGGCATCGCGCTGGCCGATCGGCGCAAGCCGGGCAAGCCTTCGCTGGGCGTGCGCACTGCGCAAAATGGCAGCGATTGCAGGCTGGCGAACGTGTACGAAGGCGGCGCTGCACATCGCGCTGGCTTGTCGGCGGGCGACGTGTTGGTCGCGCTCGAAGGCATACGGGTGTCGAGCAATCTCGATACGCTGCTGGCGCGTTACCGGGTCGGCGACAGTGTGACGATCCACGCCTTCCGGCGCGACGAGCTGATGACGTTCAGTGTCCGCCTGCTGGCCGATACCGCGCCGCAGGTTGCGTTGGATGCAGACGTCAAGCCGGCCGTCGGTGCCGCCATGCGCAGTGCATGGCTGAGCGGGCGCAGCGCACGCTGATCATTGTTGAAGTGGTTCGAGGTAAAAAGGCCGGAGCAGTTTGTCCGGCCTTTTTTATGTTTTTTCGGCTTTCATGCCTTGCCAGCGCGGCGTCAGCGTGTGCTGGATGGCAAACAGGTCCAGCACGCGTCCCAGCGTGTGATCGACCATCTCGGCGATGCTTTGCGGGCGATGATAAAAGCCTGGCAGCGGTGGGAATACGATGCCGCCCATTTCGGTGACGCTGGTCATGTTGCGCAGGTGCGCCAGGTTGAACGGCGTTTCGCGCACCATCAGCACCAGCCGTCGGCGTTCTTTCAAAACCACATCGGCGGCGCGCGCGATCAGATTGTCGGACAGGCCGTTGGCGACCGAAGCCAGGGTCTTCATCGAGCAGGGCGCAATGATCATGCCCTCCGACTGGAACGAGCCGCTGGCGATGGCGGCGCCGACATCGCGCACGTTGTGTACCACATGCGCCAGTGCTTCCACCTGCTTGCGGCGCATGTCCAGCTCTTGATGCAGATTCAGGACGCCGGCGTCGGAAATCATCAGATGGGTTTCGACGCCGGGAATGTCGCGCAGCAGCTGCAGCAGCCGTACGCCATAGATGACGCCGGTGGCGCCGGTGATGCCGACAATCAGGCGGCGCGGCGGTTGGCCGACGTCGGCTGGCTGGCGGCTGGAAGAGACCACTGGCGGTCTCAGCCCTTCAGCAAGGTTTGCAGTTCGCCGGATTCGAACATCTCATTCATGATGTCCGAGCCGCCGACGAATTCGCCTTTGACGTACAGTTGCGGGATGGTCGGCCAGTTGGAGTAATCCTTGATGCCTTGGCGCACGACCGGGTCTTCCAGCACATTGATGGTGACGATGTTTTCAGCGCCGCTGGTTTTCAACAACTGGATGGCGCGGCCGGAAAAGCCGCATTGTGGAAATTGCGCGGTTCCCTTCATGAACAGCACGACCGGATTGCTGGTCACGGTTTCCTTGATCCACGCTTGTACATCGCTCATGGCAATACCTTAAAAAGTTTCAGAATACCGCCATTATATGAAAAAGGCCGCTCCGCTGCTGGACAGACTCCGTTTGTGGGATGTTTGAATGGCAATATTTGCCCGCAGTTGCCTGGCGGCAGCGTAAAAGTGTGGCGTAATTCGCACTTGTCAAGAGATTTTGACGAAAGTGCCGAGTCCATGTACAATCTCAGGTTCTCCCGATTCCGCCTGGCAATTTAGCGTTAGTTTGTTGCTGAAGCTTGTTTGTTTTTGGCGTTTTAGGACAGAAATTTTTTTAATAGTCTTCAATCATTTCGATGAGGTTTCATATGTACGCGGTCATAAAAACCGGTGGCAAACAATATAAGATTGTTGCCGGCGAAAAACTCAAAATAGAACAGATACCTGCAGACATTGGCACCGAACTCACTATTGATCAAGTGCTCGCAGTTGGCGCTGGTGACACCATTAAGTTTGGTGCACCGCTGGTCGAAGGTGCTACGGTGTCGGTTAAGGTATTGGCGCAAGGTCGCCACGATAAAGTCAAGATCTTCAAAATGCGTCGTCGTAAGCATTATCAGAAGCATCAAGGCCATCGTCAAAATTACACCGAAATTCAAATCGTTTCGATCAACGCTTAATTGCGTCGATTGACTTAACTAGATACCAGGAGTTTTAAATGGCACATAAAAAAGGCGGCGGCACTACGCGCAACGGCCGTGACTCAGAGTCAAAGCGACTTGGCGTCAAGGTCTACGGTGGCCAAGCGATCAACGCTGGCGGCATCATTATTCGTCAACGCGGCACTAAGACGCATCCAGGCGAAAATGTTGGCATGGGCAAGGATCACACCCTGTTCGCACTGATCGACGGCAAAGTACAATTCGTAACCAAGGGCGCTACCCAGCGTAACTACGTTACTGTCGTAGCAGCTTAAGCAACACGCTAAGCGTCGACACAAGCAGGGCCGTTGGCCTTGCTGCGAAAGGCTCTGCCGCTGGTAGAGCCTTTTTAGTTTCTGGTCGTAAAATACCGCGTAGGGTGGGCACTTCGTGCCCAGGCGTGAACTCACTCCGTATACATGCCCGTTTGATACCACATGGGCGGTACTCCGGCTATCGCGATCACGCGTAGGTGCAAATGCGTGCCTACCCTACACAAATGCGCAAAAATCGGTAAAGTTACCTGTGCATTTCAATAAGAATTTAACCTCCAACCTCATTAGGACCTTCGAATGAAGTTTATAGATGAAGCAAAAATCGAAGTCATTGCCGGCGATGGCGGCAATGGGGTTGCGAGTTTTTGCCGTGAAAAATTCCGCCCGTTTGGCGGCCCTGACGGTGGCGATGGCGGCGTAGGCGGCAGTATCTGGGCCGTTGCCGACCGCAATATCAACACCCTGGTCGACTATCGTTTCTCCAAGATGCATCGCGCCGGCCGTGGCGAAAACGGCCGCGGCTCGGATTGCTACGGCAAGGGCGCGGACGATATCAAGCTGCGCATGCCGGTTGGCACGCTGATTGTCGACGTCAATACCGGCGAAGCGATCGCCGACCTGACCGATCACGGCCAGGAAGTCTTGCTGGCCAAAGGCGGCGAGGGCGGCTGGGGCAATATCCACTTCAAGTCTTCGACCAACCGCGCGCCGCGCCAGAAAAGCGATGGCAAGGAAGGCGAACGCCGCGAATTGCGCCTGGAGCTGAAAGTATTGGCCGATGTCGGTCTGCTGGGTCAGCCGAATGCCGGCAAATCGACCTTCATCACGGCAGTATCGAATGCCCGTCCGAAGATCGCCGATTACCCGTTCACCACCTTGCATCCGAATCTGGGCGTGGTCCGCGTCAGTCACGAAAAGAGTTTCGTGATCGCTGACATTCCGGGCCTGATCGAAGGTGCGGCGGAAGGCGCCGGGCTGGGTATCCAGTTCCTGAAACACTTGCAGCGCACCGGTTTGCTGTTGCACATCGTCGATCTGGCGCCGTTTGAAGATACGGTTGATCCGGTCAAGGAAGCCAAGGCGATCGTCAAGGAATTGAAGAAATACGATCAATCGCTGTTCGACAAACCGCGTTGGCTGGTGCTGAACAAGATCGATGTGATTCCCGAAGGTGAACGCGCCAAGCGCGTGAAGGACTTCATCAAGCGTTTCGGCTGGAAAGGCCCGGTATTTGAAATTTCGGCGCTGAACCGCGACGGTTGCCAGGAACTGGTCACTGAAATATACGGCTACCTGGCCGAGAAGCGCCAGCAGGAAACCCGCTCGGAAGAGACGCATATGGTGGCGGAAGCGCAATCCATCCTGTCGATCGATCCGGACGATCCTCGTTTCAAGATACTGGATTAAACAAGTATCCCAGGGCCGATGTCGCGGCGGCGATACACACTAGTTGCCGCGCGCCGATATCGGCCTTATCCTTGCCTCCCACCTGGTCTTGCATGAGCCGTCGCCGCGGCTGCGATAGATAACTATGAATTCCGTCATTCAAAAAGCCAAGCGCATCATCATCAAAGTCGGATCTTCCCTGGTGACTAACGATGGCAAAGGTCTCGATGCCGGCGCCATTGCCAAATGGGCGACGCAAATTGCCGAACTGCGGGCGATGGGCAAGGAAGTCGTGCTGGTCAGTTCAGGCGCCGTGGCTGAAGGCATGCAGCGGCTCGGCTTCGACAAGCGTCCAACCAGCATCGACGAACTTCAGGCTTGCGCCGCCGTCGGCCAAATGGGATTGGCGCAAATCTACGAAACCAGTTTCCGCGCCCATAACCTGCGCACTGCGCAAGTGTTGCTGACACATGCCGACCTGGCCGATCGCGAACGCTACCTGAATGCCCGCTCGACATTATTTACGCTGCTGCGTTTTGGCGTGGTGCCGATCATCAACGAGAACGATACCGTGGTCACCGATGAAATCAAGTTCGGCGACAACGATACTTTGGGCGCGTTGGTCGCCAACCTGATCGAAGGCGATGCGTTGATCATCCTGACCGACCAGAAAGGTTTGTACACCGCCGATCCGCGCAAGGTTCCCGATGCCGAGTTCGTGCACGAAGCGAAGGCTGGCGATCCGGCATTGGAAGTGATGGCAGGCGATGCCGGCAGCAGTATCGGCCGCGGCGGCATGATTACCAAGATACTGGCCGCCAAGCGCGCCGCGACTTCAGGCGCGCATACGGTGATTGCCTGGGGACGTGAAGATGCCGTATTGACCCGATTGGCCGGCGGCGAAGCAATCGGTACGCAATTGACTGCGCAAACCGCGCAGCTGACCGCACGCAAACAATGGATGGCCGATCATCTGAAAACTGCCGGCAAGGTAGTACTTGATGCGGGTGCGGTACAAAAGCTGAGCCACGAAGGTAAATCCCTGTTGCCGATCGGCGTCACCGGCGTGTCCGGTGAATTCGGCCGCGGCGATGTCATCACTTGCACCGATGTCGATGGCCGTGCGATTGCGCGCGGCATCAGCAACTACACCAGTTCCGAAGCGCGCCGCATCATGCGTCACCCATCGTCTGAAATCCAGGCGATCCTGGGTTTTGTCGAGGAATCGGAATTGATTCATCGCGATAACATGGTCCTGCTGTAACCCGCGCTCGGGCCGTTCACAAGCCCTTGTCCTGAACGAAAAAAAACGGCTCCGCGTCATGCAGGAGCCGTTTTTTATTTGAGCAGAGTTCAGTGCGATCAGCTACCTGGCTTGATCGGACGATTGTTGCGGATCCTGCCGCGTATTTCGTCGACTTTGCCGGCGATCATGCCGTCCTGGCACAGATAATCTTTTGCCAGCGCCGCGTGCTGCCGGTTGCCGGACGATTCATTGATCTGTTTCCAGCCGCTCAAGCGCGCCCGTGACCAGCTACCGTCCTTTTGACCGAATGCGTACAGTTTGTTTTCATAAGTCTGGCAACGGATACCTTCATAGCTGATATTTTCAGCCCCAGCCTCGCTTTTGCTGACCATGGTGTAACGGACCACGCCATCGGCGCCGGCGGTAATCGAATTGAGATCGATGAAGAAGTTCATGGTGGCAGTCGGGCTGACATAGAACGACACCAGGTTAGCGGCCTGCGGCGCCGGCGGGATTTCAGTTTTGACTTCCTGCCAGGATTTGCCATCGTCGTCGAAATCTTCATCGGACAAGCCCGAACCAGGCGTCGACACAGCACTTGGGTAGAACGGATCAGTGGCGGCATGCACTAGCGCCGCAGGACCCAGCAATAGCAGGCTGGCTGCCAGCAGTTGCGATATTTTCCTGGCAGTGCCGGGAATACGGAAAGCAAAATCAAAAGCCATGGAAACACTCACTTTTTTTCGGGATCGGCATTGGCCGGATTGGGTGGGTTTGATGCACGCGGCCCATGGCCGGTGCGTAAATGACGGGCATGATGCGGAGTGGCTTGCGCCGGCCGGGTCAGGAAGCGTGACAATTCCTGCAGCGCGCGTTGATACACATCGCGCTTGAATTCGATCACCACGTCGAGCGGCACCCAATAGTCATGCCAGCGCCACGCATCGAACTCTGGATGTTCAGTCAGGCGCAGATTGACATCGCAATCGCGGCCAACCATGCGCAGCAAAAACCAGATCTGCTTCTGGCCGCGATAATGGCCGCGCACATCGCGCTTGATGAAATGATCGGGCACCTCATAGCGCAGCCAGTCGCGGGTGCGGCCGATGATCTTGACATGTTCCGCCTTCAGCCCGATTTCTTCTTCGAGCTCGCGAAACATGGCCTGCTCCGGGGTTTCACCATATTTGATGCCGCCCTGTGGAAATTGCCACGAGTGTTCACGCACGCGCTTGCCCCACCAGACTTCATTCTGGGTATTGAGCAAGATAATGCCGACGTTCGGGCGAAAGCCTTCACGGTCAAGCATGTTGTTACCTCAAAACTTTCTGCGGCCGGACGGTCCTCGTGCCAAAATGTCAATTATTGCGAAATCTTCGCCGTTACAGAATGGAGCTCATGAGCCGCCAGGCAAGCCTCGCGGCAGTTGCTCCATCTTTCCGGCAAACTTATCAATTCCAGTACAGGGTTGATCAGCCATTGAAGCCCGGTCAATTCCACTGTCTTTCATTAATTAGATACGCAATTAGCCCTGGCCCGTAGTGATAATGGCCAGAACATCAATCAATTGTGCAAAGAGTGGGCGCATCAGCCAGCTAATCCTTTAAAATTGAGTTGATTATAACCCTCTCTTTTTAAAAAGAATTCATCGTTATGCGCGCCTCCCGTTTTTTTATTTCCACGCTCAAAGAAGCTCCATCCGACGCTGAAATCGTCAGTCACAAACTGATGATGCGTGCCGGCATGATCAAACGCCTGGGTTCCGGTATCTATACCTACATGCCGATCGGCCTGCGCGTGATCCGTAAAGTCGAGAACATCGTGCGCGAAGAGATGAACCGCTCAGGCGCGGTTGAGTTGCTGATGCCGGTGGTGCAGCCGGCTGAACTGTGGCAGGAAACCGGGCGCTGGCAGAAGTACGGCGCCGAACTGATGCGTGTCAAGGATCGCCACGGCCGCGACTTCATCATCCAGCCGACTTCGGAAGAAGTGATTACTGACATCGCCCGCACCGAATTGCGTTCCTATCGCAAGCTGCCGGTGAATTTTTACCATATCCAGACCAAATTCCGCGACGAGCGCCGTCCGCGTTTCGGCCTGATGCGCGGGCGCGAATTCACGATGAAGGATGCCTATTCGTTTGACCGCGACTTGGACGGCCTGAAGCAATCCTATCAAGTGATGTACGACGCTTACACGCGTATTTTCCAACGCTTTGGCCTGCAATTCCGTGCAGTGGCAGCCGATAACGGCGCCATCGGCGGCACCGGTTCGCATGAATTCCACGTGATCGCCGCCACCGGCGAAGACGCCATCGTGTATTGCCCAACCTCGGAATATGCGGCCAACATGGAGGCTGCCGAATCGCTGCCATTGAATCCGACCCGCGCTGCTGCGGCCGAAGCGCTGGCCAAGACGCCGACACCGGGCAAGGCCAAGTGCGAAGCGGTTGCCGAGTTGCTGCAATTGCCGCTGGCGCACACCATCAAGTCGATTGTCCTGACAGTCGAGAAAGAAGCCACCGATAAGGAGCCAGCGAGCAAGGAAGTCTGGCTGCTGATGCTGCGCGGCGACCATGAGCTGAACGAAATCAAGGCCAACAAGGTGCCGGGCCTGGCTGGTTACCGCTTCGCTACTGAACAGGAAATCGTCGAGTATTTCGGTACGCCGCCAGGTTATCTGGGGCCACTGAATACCAAGAAGCCGGTCAAGGTGGTGGCCGATGTCACGGTCGCCAACATGCATGACTTCGTCGTCGGCGCCAACGAAGTGGATTTCCACTACACCGGCGTCAACTGGGGCCGCGATTTGCCGGAGCCGCTGGTGTTCGACATCCGCAATGTGGTCGAAGGCGATCCATCGCCGGACGGCAAGGGCGTGCTGGCGATCATGCGCGGCATCGAAGTCGGCCACGTGTTCCAGTTGGGCACTGCCTATTCGGAAGCGATGAAAGCCACTTACCTGGACGAAAACGGCAAACCGCAGCTGCTGCAGATGGGCTGCTACGGGATTGGCATTACCCGCATCCTGGGTGCGGCGATCGAACAGAATTTCGACGACAAGGGCATCATCTGGCCGACCGCGATCGCGCCGTTCGAAGTGGTGCTGTGCCCAATGGGTTATGACCGCAGCGAGGCCGTCAAGGCCGAGACCGACAAGCTGTACGAGGAACTCCAGGCTGCCGGCGTCGACGTCGTCCTGGACGACCGCGGCGAGCGCCCAGGCGCGATGTTTGCCGACTGGGAACTGATCGGTGTGCCGCATCGCGTGGTGATTGGTGACCGTGGCTTGAAGGATGGCCAGCTGGAATACCAGGGCCGGCGCGATACTGAAGCCACTACCGTGCCGCTGGCGGAAATGACGGCATTCATCAAGGCGCGCCTGGCATAGCATTTTGGTAAGCAGAAAAAATAAGCAGAAAAATAAGCAGAAAAATAAGCAGGAAGCATGGTTATAGTTTCCTAAAAACAACGAAGATGGCGGCGAGGCAGTTTCTCCCGCCATTTTCTTTGTATACTCCTGACAAAATAAATAGTTGTTACCAGGGAGTATCGCTTGCGTTTGCCTAACCGCTTTTTTCTTGGCTTGTTGTCAATATTGTTGCTATTCAGCAGCTTGGCGCATGCCGGTAATCAAAAAGAAGAAGAATTAGCGGACTCGGTGCGCCTGGCCTTGTCGCGCGCCATCAACGACGCGCGCCCGCCGAAACCCAAATTTTCCGATATCGACCAGCGCATCCAGTACCTGTACTGGCTCGGTGAAATGTCCGAGCGCCTGAAGAAGAAGCTGCCGGATTCGCAGATGCGCATCGAGTTCCTGGAAACCGCCTGGTACGAAGCCAAGCGCGCCGGCCTCGATCCGGGCATGGTGCTGGGCCTGATCCAGGTTGAATCGGCGTTTCGCAAATACGCGCTGTCGAGCGTCAGCGCCCACGGTTACATGCAGGTCATGCCATTCTGGACCCGCGTGATCGGCGACGCCGATCGCGGCAAACTGTTCGACATGCAAACCAACCTGCGTTACGGCTGCTCGATCCTGCGCATGTATATCGACATGGAAAAGGGCAACCTCTATCTCGCACTCGGCCGCTACAACGGCAGCCGCGGCCGCCCCGAATACCCGAACGCGGTACTGGCGGCCTGGAAACGCTGGGAATACAAGGACGAGCTGCCTGTCCACGCAGTTTCTGCATCTGCACGCCAGTAATTTCCTGACAATCTCCTCATCGGCTGGGCAATGAATTGCCCAGCCTGAGCGACTACGATTGCAGCAAGCGGAACATAAAAGTGGGGATGCACTGTGCATCCCCACTTTTTATTTGTGCCCAATCTCTTGCGTCTTTGCGTTCGCTGCTCTTGGCGTGACCGCCGTTTCATTCATCCCCCATAGTTCCAATTTCTGCTGATTTCTTCCCCGCACTGAAAAAAATCGTTTTGGTCATCGGCCTGTAACAAGCGTCGGTTACAGTTGTAACAAATGTTACAACTGCTTACATATTTTATCGATAACGCGGAGGGGTAATGAAATTAAGTATTCTGATTGCTGGCGCCTTGGCATCCATGGCGCTGACAGCTTGCAGCGGCTCCAGCAGCACGCATGCGGACGCGCCGGTTGAGCGGCCTGAGGTGAAGCCGGTCGGCAAGAACGTGATTTTCTTCCTGGGCGACGGCATGGGCATCGCCACGATGACCGCAGCCCGCATCTACAAAGTTGGCGAAGAGGGCGACCTGACCATCGACACCTTGCCGGAAACCGGTTTTGTCACGACCTATTCGAACGATGCGCAGGTCACCGACAGCGCGCCATCGATGGCCGCCTACATGACCGGCGTCAAAGCCAACAATGAAGTGATTTCGATGTCGGCCAACACCAGTGCCCGTGACGCCAGCGGCAAGGGCTATGTCAACGGCGCCGACAGCACCTGCCCGAGCGGCAACGGCACACCGGTCGATACGCTGCTGGAACTCATGAAAGCGCGCGGTTACAGCACCGGCGTCGTGACGACCACGCGGATCACGCACGCAACGCCGGCCGCAACCTATTCGCACATCTGCCATCGCGACGGTGAGAACAACATCGCTGCGCAACTGACGCCGAAGGGCGTTGGCTTCAACAGCAAGCTCAGCGACGGTGTCGACGTGATTTTCGGCGGCGGCCGCCGCCATTTCCTGCCGAAGACCGATGCCGACAGCAAGCGCACCGATGGCCGCGACCTGGTGGCCGAATTCAAGGCTGCCGGCTATACCTACGCCAGCAATTTCTCCGAGTTCGACAAGATCGGCACTTCCACTGCGAAGGTGGTCGGCCTGTTCAACAAGGACCACATGACCTACGACCTGGATCGCGATGCCGCCAAGGAGCCGAGCTTGGCGCAGATGACTGCCAAGTCGATCGATCTGCTGAACAACAAGAAGAGCGGTTTCTTCCTGATGGTCGAAGGCGGCCGCATCGATCACGCGCTGCACGCCACCAATGCGCGCCGTGCGTTGCAGGAAACCGTGGCATTCGACGATGCGATCAAGGTCGCGCTCGACAAGATGCAGCAAGTCGATCCGGGCTTGAAAAATACCCTGATCGTGGTTACCGCCGACCATGACCATTCGATCCTCTTGAATGGTTACGCCAAACGCACCGGCAAGACCACCGCGAGCGAGCCAGGCGTGCTCGGCCTGGTGAAGAACGTTCTGACCGGTCAGCCTGAACGCGACATCAACAACAATCCTTATACCGTGATCGGCTTCGGCAACGGCCCGAATCATCTGGCTACACGCGGCGCCTTGTCCGACATGCAGGTGGCCGATAAAGACTACATGCAGGAAGCGGTAGTGCCGACCGAAGCGGGCGGCGAAACCCACGGCGGCACCAACGTCTTTATCGGAGCGCAAGGCTTGGGTGCGGAAAATATCCGCGGCGTCCTCGATAACACCGAGGTATTCGGCCTGGTGAAGAAAGCCGTCGGCCTGTGATGCCTGTTCTCAACTGGCCGAGCGCCGGTTGAGAGGCAATCGAGGCGAATTGAGAAGCAGTCGATCAGATCAAGTACAAGGGATAGACATGAAGATCATCAAGCAACAGAAACAGCAAATCAGCCAGCGCGCCTATCGTTGCGCGACGGTGTGCGTATTGTCCGCACTCTCGGCACTGGCGGCCGGCAATGTGGTGGCCGCCGATGCGGTCGCGGCCAAGGCAAAGAACGTCATTTTCTTCCTGGGCGACGGCATGGGCCCGGTGACGGTGACAGCGGCGCGTATCTACGGCCACGGCGAATCCGGGCGCCTGACGATGGAAACGTTGACGCGCACCGCGCGCGTCAAAACCTTTTCACTGGATGCCCAGACCACCGACAGCGCACCGTCGATGGCGGCTTACATGACCGGCGTAAAAATGAAGAACGACGTGATTTCGATGTCGTCGGACACCAATCCTTACGACGCTAACGGCAAGCCATACCAGAACAATGCCGACTCCACTTGCGTAGCGGGTAACGGCCAGGCGGTACAGACCTTGCTGGAGCTGTCGAAGGGCGCCGGCAAAGCGGTCGGCGCGGTCAGCACCACGCGTATCAGCCATGCGACGCCGGCTGCCACTTATGCCCACGTCTGCAACCGCGATGCCTACAACACCATCACCGAACAGGCGACGCCGGGGGCGCCGGGTTACAACATCGCATTGAAGGATGGCGTCGACGTGCTGCTGGGCGGCGGTCTGCGGCACTTCTTGCCGAAATCGAATCCGGCCAGCAAGCGCAACGACAATCTCGATCCGCTGAGCATGTTCAAGGCGGCCGGCTACACCTACGTCGCTACGGGTACCGAACTGAAGAATGTCAATCCCGCCAGCGTCGGCAAGTTGCTTGGTTTGTTCACCGCCAGCGATATGGATTATGAGCTGGACCGCGTCAAGAAAAAGCTGGACCAGCCGAGCCTGGCCGAAATGACCGAGAAAGCCATCGGCGTCCTGAAGAAAAATCCAAACGGTTATTTCCTGATGGTTGAAGGCGGCCGCATCGACCACGCACTGCATGGCACCAATGCCAAGCGCGCGCTGGAAGACACCTTGGCATTCGATGCCGCGATCAAGAAGGCGCTGGAACTGGTCGACCTGAAAGACACCTTGATCGTGGTCACCGCCGATCATGATCATGCGATGGGTTTCAACGGCTATCCGAAACGCGGCAATCCGATTCTCGGCAAGGTCGCCAATTACTACGACGGCAAACTGGCGCTGGCAGCCGATGGCAAGCCATACACCACGCTGGTGTTCGGCAACGGCAGCGCGCCGCGCCGGCCGGAAGATGCGGACCTGACCAATGTCGACACCGAAGGCGATGACTACCTGCAGCAGGTCGGTGTGCGCTTTGCCGGCTCGCCGGGATCGGAAACGCATGGCGGCGGCGACGTGATGCTGTTCTCGGCGGGAGCCGGCAGCGACAGTTTCAAGGGCACATTTGAAAACATCAAGGTGTTCGGCAAGGTTAAAAATGCGCTTGGCTTGTGATGCAATTGGATAAGCCAGGTGCGTCGCATTGCGGATTGCCGGTTTGCCGGCCGTGGCTGCAATGCCGGTGTTCCTAAGTAGCATTTGGCCGCCATCGAACTGATGGCGGCAATTTTTTTGGATGGAAAATGATTTACTTCAAAAAACGAATGAATCGATTGAAGCTGGTGGCAGCGGCATGGTCCCTGCTGTCGATCCTGCCCGCTGCGTTGGCGGCGAATACTGTCGGCGCGCCCGACCAGAATCTCCAGATACAGCATTATTCAATGACGTTGGGGCGCGACGGCGTCAAACGCGAAACTACATTTACCGAGCGCGTGTACCGCCGCAACGGCGAGGTCTGGACGGAGCGGTTGATCCCGGCCGAAGCAACAGCCGAGGTGGATCACGATCACGCCGGACACAATCATCCGGATGCCGGCAGTTCGCCGATGTGGGTGCGGCGCCAGGCCGACGGCTCGCTTGATGCACGGCTGGTCGAGCGGCACCAGCGCCGTACCGTCAAGGTCGATCCGCAGTACTACGGCAACATCGGCTTTAACGGCAACTGGGGCAGTATTTTCTATCTGAGCGATCCGCAGAGCCTGAAAAAAATGCGCGCAGTCGGAGCGGTCAACAATGGTGTGCAGAACTATGAAAGCAAGCGCGGGGACGTAACGGTGCGCGTCAGTTGGGATGTCAAAGGCCAGTATCCGCGCCGTGTCGAGTCGAGCGATGCGCACGGACATGTGCGGCGCGAAACGCGGGTGACGCTGATCGAGGCGCCTAATCCATTGCCGTGGAAGACACTGGCTGGCTATGCCGACGTTGATTATTCGGACTTGCTGGATTGAAGCGAATATCTTGCGGAAACAAAAACGCCCGCGCGATGCGGGCGTTTTTGTTTGGCACTCAGGGCGGCAGGTTGAACTCGCGTTGAACCAAGTTCGGCTATGCCCCAAGCATTATTTCAGGTGGTCGGAAATGAGCTTTGTCATTTCAAACATCGACACTTCCTTTTTGCCGCCAAAGACAGCTTTCAGTTTTTCATCTGCAAGGATGTTGCGCTTGTTTGCTGGGTTTTGCAGATTATGCTTCTTGATGTATTCCCAAACCTTCTTGGTCACTTCCGTGCGTGGCAGCGGTGCTGCGCCTACTACGGCGGCCAGGACTGCTGATGGCGTCAGAGCTTTCATGAATGCAGCGTTAGGCTTGCGCGCTACAGTACCGGTTGCAGTTACTTTTTTCGGAGCTGCTTTTGGCGCCGATTTAGTCGGTGCCTTGGCGGGTGCGACAGCTTTCTTTGCCGCTGGTTTCTTTGCTGCTGTGGCCATCTTTGAGCCTCCTTCAGGGATATTGAGAAAATGCGTCAAGCACGCATCGCTAATAGTGTTGCGCTTTTCCTGGCGATGCAAGTGTTTTTTACGGGTTTGTGCGGCTTTTGATACGGAAGAGGAATGCCCGGCGGAGCCAATACCTGGGCCGGATTGGCGGCCCGAATCGACCGATTGGCGTCGCCGGATAAGTTTCAGTATAGGTAACAGATGGCCGTGATGGCTTGTCGGGGCACGTGAATTTCGCCGATAACTATGCAAAAAGCCTTGCAAGTCAATGACTTGCAAGGCTTTTTGGAGTGTTTTGCGTCGACTTTTTACTGCAGATTCGCGTCTGGAGCTTCAGCTTGAACTTAGCGCATGCCCGGCATCATGCCCTTCATGCTGCGCATCATTTTCATCATGCCGCCGCCCTTAAGTTTTTTCATCATCGATTGCATTTGATCGAATTGCGACAGCATGCGGTTGACTTCCTGCACCTGGACGCCGGCACCGACCGCGATGCGGCGTTTGCGCGAAGCCTTGATCAACTCCGGTTTGGCGCGTTCCTGGGCGGTCATCGAATTGATGATACCTTCCATCCGGCGCACCTGCTTTTCAGCCTGGTCCATATTGGCGCCGCCTGCCGCTTGCTGGAACTGGGCCGGCAATTTGTCCATCAGGTTCGATAGGCCGCCCATTTTCTTCATTTGGCCGAGTTGCGCCTTGAAGTCGTTCAGGTCGAACTTGCCGCCGCCTTTGATCTTGTGCGCGAGATCCTTGGCTGCTTCGACGTCAACGCCTTTTTGCGCCTCTTCGACCAACGCCAGGATGTCGCCCATGCCGAGAATACGGTTCGCCATGCGGGTCGGATCGAAAGCTTCCAGGCCGTCCAGTTTTTCAGCGACGCCGGCAAACTTGATCGGCTTGCCGGTGATATGCCGCACCGACAACGCCGCGCCGCCGCGGGCGTCACCGTCCAGCTTGGTCAGCACGATACCTGTCAGCGGCAGCGCATCGTTGAAGGCCTTGGCGGTATTGATGGCGTCCTGGCCGAGCATGGCGTCAACCACGAACAAGGTTTCGATCGGCTTGACGGCGGCATGGATAGCGCTGATTTCCAGCATCATCGCTTCGTCGATACCCAAACGTCCGGCGGTATCGATGATCAGCACGTCGTGGTAATGGCGCTTGGCGTAATCGAGCGCAGCCAGTGCGATCTCGACCGGCTTGTCGGTCGGCGTGGTCGGGAAGAAATCGGCGCCGACTTGCGCTGTCACGGTTTGCAGCTGGCCGATCGCGGCCGGCCGGTAGACGTCGGCGGAAACCGTCAATACCTTTTTCTTCTTTTGCTCACGCAGGTATTTAGCGAGTTTACCGACCGTAGTGGTTTTACCGGCGCCTTGCAGACCGGCCATCAGGATGATCGCCGGCGGTTGGGTTGCAAAATTCAGTTGCGAAGCTTCCGGGCCGAGATCGGCGCCCATCAGCGACGCCAGTTCGCGTTGCACCACGCCGACCAGGGCCTGGCCAGGCGTCAGCGATGCAATCACTTCTTCGCCGAGCGCCTTTTGCTTGACGTTGGCGATGAATTCGCGCACCGCCGGCAGGGCAACGTCGGCTTCCAGCAGCGCCAGGCGGACTTCGCGCAGCATGTCCGCGGTGTTGGCTTCGGTGAGACGCGCTTCGCCGCGCATGGTTTTGACGACTTTGGCGAGGCGTTGGGTAAGATTGTCGAGCATGGGTAACAGCGTTTCCAGAAGAGGTGCAATCGGTCGATACGACTCGGGTTGCGTGCAAATTTCGTGTCAATCGGCACGCTAATTCGCATTGAAAATAAATATGGTAATGCTTGTAGCCAGCCATTTTACCCGATGCCGGGCAAAATCTGCGGCCTTGCCGGGTCCACCTGGTCGAAGCCTCTCTATAAAGAGCAATGCGCCGGGCGGCGCCTTTCCGCAAACGCGATATATAAATACCAATAAACTGTCGGGCCGGCGGCTTGCCCGACTTTACAACACATGACGAGCGGCGTGAAATGTTGCCCGAGGTTACGTTATGATTGCGTGTTGTCATCACGCCGTTGTCGCGTCACTTGCTGTAAACTTACACGATGCAAACATATCTTTTCGTTCTGGTGGCGCTGCTATATATAGGCTGCACCTTTTTGCCGTCCAGCCGCCGCCAGGCCATTTCCCTCATCGTTGCCGCAGCATGGTTGCTGCATGGCGGCGTGCTGTGGGCCGACGTTGTCGGACCGGAAGAGTTGCGTGTCGGATTTTCGATGATGCTGTCGGCAACCTTATGGGTTTCGGTGGCGGCCTACTGGCTGGAAAACCGCAATTACACTCTGGACGGGCTGCGGGTCCTGGTACTGCCGATGGCGGCCCTGGCGGCCGTGTTGCCGGCAATATTCCCCGGCAACATGGTGCCGCTGGATGGCAAGTCGCCTGTATTCCTTTGGCATATCGTGATTTCCATCCTTGCTTACAGCACGCTCACTATCGCCGCTTTTCATGCCGTGTTGATGGTGTTGCAGGAGTCGCGCCTGCATACCCGGCCGGGCGGCGCCAAGGGCGGCTGGTTCGGTGCTGCGCTGGATCGCCTGCCGGCCTTGCTGACCATGGAAAAATTATTGTTCCGCCTGATTGCCTTCGGTTTCGTATTGCTGACGCTGACGGTACTGTCCGGTGTAGTGTTCTCGGAGCAGTTGTTTGGCAAGGCGTTCAAATGGGACCACAAGACCATTTTCACCATGCTGTCCTGGGCCTTGTTCGGCCTGTTGCTGGCCGGTCGCAAGTGGCAGGGCTGGCGCGGCCGCACCGCGCTGAGTTTTACCTTGACCGGGTTTGCCATTTTATTGCTGGCATATGTTGGGAGCCGTTTCGTGCTTGAAGTTGTATTGCATCGGGTGTTGGTATGAAATTTGTTATTCTGGTTGTGATCCTGCTGGCCGTGATTGTCTGGTTCCAGCGCTTGAAAAAAAACCTCGGCCGCGGTCGTCCATCGTCCGGCGGCACGCCTTTCCCGGGCGCTGCGCCCACATCCGCCGCGCCCGAGCCGACGCAGGTCGAAGCGATGGTCGCTTGCGTCCATTGCGGCATTCATTTCCCGGCATCGGAAGCGATTGCCGATTCCTCCGGCGCGATATTCTGCAGCGCTGAGCATCGTCGACTTCATGCTTCCTAGGTTTTATCCCTGACTGCGCCGAGTGCATCCAGCCTAAGGTGTACGAAGGTGATCCCCGATTGTTGCGAGACAGGATAAATACGCATGACCAACGCCAGGCGCCACCAGCCCAACGATAAACCCGAGACTTTCTGGCGTTCGCTGCAAACCTTCAATGTGACCCGGATTGTCGTGGCGATGGTGATGCTGGCTTATCTCAGCACCCAGAACAAGAGCGAAATCTGGTTCTCCCAGCTGTTCACCAGCCCGGAAACCTGCAGTGTCTATCTGTTGTGCGCCATTCTGTTTACGCTGGTGACTGCGTATCACCGGCGTCACTACATGCTGCAGATCGTGTTGCCGATCAGCGTCGATATCGTCGCGGTATCGATCCTGTACGTCGGCTCCGGCGGCGCCAAAGGCGGCCTGGCGATCCTCTATCTGTTTCCGCTGGCCGGCGCGGCGATCCTGGCGCCGCTGCTGGTGGCGCTGCTGTTCGTCTCGGTTGCGACGATGGTTTTGCTGGCCGAGACCGGTTACCAGATACTGCAGTCGACACCCGATATTTCGACCATGCATGCCGGTTTGTACGGCAGCGCCTTCTTCTTTGCGGTGCTGGTGATCAACCGCCTTGCCGACAAGCTGATCAAGCAGGAGGAACTGGCGACACAGCGTGGCCGGGACCTGCGCGTACAAATGGACATCAACCGCATCGCCATCAAGGATATGGGCGACGGTTTGCTGGTTGTCGATCCGGTCGGCACGCTGATCATGGCCAATCCGGCCGCCGAACGGATGCTGGGTTTGTCGCTGCCGGATGATGAGCCGCGCCTCAAGCTCGGCGATTCAACGCTGCTGGCGCCGATCGCCGATGCACTGTTTGCCTGGGAATCGCGGGTCAGCGATCTGCCCGGAACGGTTTCGCCGATAGCCGGTGAGGCGGTGTTCGTCACCATCAAGCATACCGAAGACCTCGGGCCGGATCCGGCGGGCATGGACTGGAGCGGGCGCCGCGAGTTGGTGGCGCATTTGAAAGTGCGCTTTGCGGCAGTCCGGATGCGCGATCTGAGCGAGTATCGCGCCGTCATTTTCTTGCAGGACGTCAGTGAAATCGAAAATCAGGCGCAGCAGCTCAAGCTGGCGTCGATGGGACGCCTCACAGCCAGCATTGCGCATGAGGTGCGCAATCCGCTGGCGTCGATTTCGTATGCCTCGACCTTGCTGTCGGAAGAGGAAACCAATCAGTCGCAAGAGCGCCTGCTGACGATTATCGATGACAATGTGGCACGCCTGAACCGCATGATCGAGGATATCCTGAAGCTGTCGCGCAAGGCGCAGCGGCAGCTTGAGCCGATCCTGCTGGCGCCGCTGTTGCAGGACATCGTCAAGGATTTCCGGCAGACCCATGCGGTTGCGGCGGAGAGCATCGCGCTCCAGGTCGACGCCGCCGACCGCCATCAGGTCTGGTTCGATCCCTTGCACTTGCGCGAGGTGGTTGCAAACCTGCTCTCAAATGCAGTACGTTACGCCAGTGGCCAGCCTGGCGGGATGCGTTTGCACGTGATGTCGAATGTGGCCGGCCGCCTGGAGTTGCATGTGCAGGACGATGGTGAACCGATCTCTCCGGCAGTGCGCGCGCATTTGTTCGAGCCCTTCTACACCACGTCCAGCAAAGGCACCGGACTGGGATTGTTTTTGGCGCGCGAATTATGCTTGAATAATGGCGCGCTACTCGATTATGAATACCGGCACGACGTTCATGGACAGAATTCCAGTCACGTAAGTGGCCGTTTTGTTATTGCGTTTGCCCCCGATGATCCTCTGTAATGACTTGAGGGG
This sequence comes from Collimonas sp. NPDC087041, assembly GCF_044745265.1. Taxonomy (NCBI): domain Bacteria; kingdom Pseudomonadati; phylum Pseudomonadota; class Betaproteobacteria; order Burkholderiales; family Oxalobacteraceae; genus Collimonas; species Collimonas sp. NPDC087041. The sequence goes on along the minus strand of NZ_JBIUZX010000008.1, from coordinate 114,583 downwards.
CGGGGTGGCAAGCGCCGTTATCCTGCTTCTAGATGATTAAAACTGACTGAAAAAAGACCATTTCCATGACTTCACCTCGTATTCTGGTCGTTGATGACGAAGCCCATCTGCGCGAATTGCTGGAAATTGCACTGGTCAAAATGGGACTTGACGTCGACAGCGCCGAAAACCTGACTGTCGCGCGCGCGCTTTTGGCGCAGCACGACTATGCGCTGATCCTGACTGACATGCGCTTGCCGGACGGGCTGGGAATCGAACTCGTGCGCGAAGTCACCAGCGGCGAAAAAGTCATACCAATCGCCGTGATTACCGCCTATGGCAGCGCCGACAATGCCGTCATGGCGTTAAAGGCCGGCGCTTTCGATTACCTGTCGAAACCGGTGGCGCTGGATCAGCTGCGTTTGATGGTGCAATCGGCATTGCGCATCGGGAAGCCGGCCGAGCAGAGCCGTCCGCAGCCGGATGCGCGGGTCCGTGGCAGCTCCAGCTTGCGCCTGATCGGCCAGTCGGCGGCGATGCAGGAGTTGCGCACCCAGATAGTCCGTCTGGCGCGCAGCATGGCGCCGGTGGCGATCACCGGCGAATCCGGCAGCGGCAAGGAACTGGCGGCGCGCGACATCCATGCACTCAGTCCGCGTGCCGACAAGCCCTTCGTTGCCGTCAATTGCGGCGCTATCCCGGAGGCCTTGATGGAAGCCGAGTTCTTCGGTTATCGCAAGGGAGCTTTCACCGGCGCCGCCGATGACCGTGACGGTTTCTTTCAAGCCGCCAACGGCGGCACCCTGATGCTGGACGAAGTCGCCGACCTGCCGCTGGCGATGCAGGTCAAGCTGCTGCGGGCGATCCAGGAAAGGCGTGTGCGCAAAGTCGGCGCCACGGCGGAGGAGGCGGTTGACGTTCGTTTGATCAGCGCCACCCACCAGAATCTGGCCGAGTGTGTCGAATCAGGTAGATTTCGGCAGGATTTGTACTATCGTTTGAATGTCATTGAATTAAAACTGCCGCCGTTGCGGGAGCGACTGGACGATATCGGTTTGCTGGTTGCTGCAATTCTGGGGCGCCTGTCGGTGTTTGCGCCACAAGCAGAACAGGCCAGCCTGACGCCGGCGGCATTGGCGGCGTTGCGTGCTTATGCGTTTCCCGGCAACGTGCGTGAACTGGAAAACATCCTGGAACGCGCCTTGGCGTTTGCCAATGACGGCTTGATCGAAGTGGCCGATCTTGGGTTGAAGGGGGGCGCCGGTGTCCGGCCCGCCGAGGCGCTGATGTTCGATGACGGCGAGATCGATGCCTTGATTGGTGTTGGTGCACCGACTGTCAACGCCATGGTGGCGGTCTCAGAAGCGGCTGCTGCGGGCGTGGTCATGCAGCGCGCCGGCCTGGAGTTGCCGCCGTCGCTGCCGGACTATCTCGACGACATCGAACGCGATGTCATCCGGCAGGCGTTGGCGCGCACCCATTTCAACCGCACCAAGGCGGCCGATCTGCTGGGCATCAGTTTCCGCCAGTTGCGCTACAGGATGCAACGATTGTCGATTCACGAACAGGATTAATTGATTGTGACCATGACGGAGCCGCAAAAGAGTAGCGCATTACCGGTTCGACCTTACTTCGAGGTTGGCGCCGACGGCTGGTGCCGCCCGGATGAAGTGGTGCGCCATTCGTCGCCGAATTGCGATGCCCGGCCTGCCGGTTGCAGCGCCGATCTGCTGGTGATCCACAATATCAGCCTGCCGCCGGGGCAGTTCGGCGGTCCCTATATTGCCGATCTGTTCAGCAACCGGCTCGACTATGATGCCCATCCTTATTTTGATCAACTGCGGCCGTTGCGGGTCTCGTCCCACTTCCTGATATTGCGCGACGGTGGTGTGGTCCAGTTCGTGTCCGCCAATGATCGCGCCTGGCATGCCGGCGTATCCAGTTTCGAGGGCCGCGAACGTTGCAACGATTTTTCGATCGGCATCGAACTGGAAGGTAGCGATTTCGAACAATTTTCTGATCTGCAATACCAGGCGTTGACAACATTGACCCATGCGTTGCGCTTGCGTTATCCTCTCGCCGCGGTGGCTGGGCACGAGCATATTGCGCCAGGCCGGAAGACCGATCCGGGTCCGTTTTTCGACTGGGCCCAATACCAGCAAGCGTTAGCCGGGCATATGCCGCAAGCGCTCAATACCCCGCCGCTCCGCTTCCCTGTTATAGACTGAAAAAGTCAATTGCATTCTCGGTTTTTGCACATAAAAAAGATCGCTTTTAAAGATTGCGCCAGCGACTTCTAGGCACTACAATTAGTAAAAATCAAATCCAGAAACCTACATGTAGTGTTTTTTGTGTCTCGCATTTGGCTGTTTTGTTGTCTGTCTGCATATTTGAATGCTCTATATCGTACTTATATAGATGTAGTGCAGATGCAGGTGCCGGATAGGCGGCAGGGCGGTTTCCCAGTTGGTCGAGTTTGCTATTGGTTGTATTTGGCGCTCATTTTTTTTCATCTTGTTTTCAACGTATTTTCAACTTAGGTTCGTGCATTTCCAGTCATTCCGTTGAGATGTCAGTCATGGGTATCAAGTCTTGCTGTCGCAGCATAAAGGCAGGTTCGACGCAGTATGTGACTGATGTAGAAATGGCATGCGTTGTATCTGCACCGGTGAACCCTTAGCGGTTTCAAGGTTCTAATTAATAACAGCAGGCGTAATGAGTTCGCCTGCTTTCACAGTCTCGGGAGGCTCAGTGCAATCTACTCAAGAAATTTCCGTCAAATCATCAGCCGATGTTGCTGGTGTCCCGCCATCGGCCGGTAGCGGCTCTCCCGTCAAGGTGTCCAGCAGTTTCGGCGACTACCGGATCATCCGCCGTAACGGCGCCGTGGTCGGTTTCGAGCCATCCAAGATTTCGATCGCTGTCACCAAGGCTTTCCTCGCTGTCAACGGCGGCCAGGGCGCAGCTTCGGCGCGCGTGCGCGAGTTGGTCGAACAATTGACCTCCAACGTGGTTGCTGCGCTGGTGCGCCGCCAGCCAAATGGCGGCACATTCCATATTGAAGACATCCAGGACCAGGTCGAACTGTCCCTGATGCGTTCCGGCGAACACGATGTGGCGCGTGCCTACGTGCTGTATCGCGCCAAGCGCATGGAAGAGCGTTCGCAGCAGCAGACCGGCAGCAAGCCGGCTGTCGGCGGCACTGAATTGTTTGTCACCGAAGATGGCCAGCGCCGCGCGCTGGACATGAACCAGGTGCGTGATCTGATTACCGCAGCCTGTATCGGCCTGGAAAAGCATGTCGATGCTGAAGCGATCCTGGCGGAAACCGTCAAGAACCTGTACGACGGCGTGCCGGTTGAAGAACTGCACAAGTCGGCGATCCTGGCAGCGCGTGCATTGATGGAAAAAGACCCTGCTTACAGCACGGTTACCGCACGTCTGCTGATGCACACGATCCGTAAGGAAGTATTTGGCAAGGAAGTGGCGCAAGCCGACGCACCAGCTGAATATCTTGAATATTTCCCGAAATTCATTAAGAAGGGTATTGAAGCAGATTTGCTCGATGCCAAGCTGGCGCAATTCGACCTGGCGTTGCTGGGCGAAGCATTGAAGCCGGAACGCGACCTGCAATTCGGTTACCTCGGCCTGCAAACGCTGTACGACCGTTATTTCCTGCACGTCCGCGATATCCGCATCGAAATGCCGCAAGCGTTCTACATGCGCGTGGCGATGGGCCTGGCGCTGAATGAAGTCAACCGCGAAGCGCGCGCCATCGAGTTCTACAACCTGCTGTCCAGCTTCGATTTCATGAGCTCGACGCCGACCCTGTTCAACTCCGGCACCCAGCGCTCGCAGCTGTCGTCCTGCTACCTGACAACGGTGGCCGACGATCTCGACGGCATCTACGAAGCGATCAAGGAAAACGCCTTGCTGGCGAAGTACGCCGGCGGCCTCGGCAACGACTGGACGCCAGTACGTTCGTTGGGCGCTCACATCAAGGGCACCAACGGCAAGTCGCAAGGCGTGGTGCCATTCCTGAAAGTGGTCAACGATACCGCCGTGGCGGTCAACCAGGGCGGCAAGCGCAAGGGCGCGGTCTGCGCCTACTTGGAAACCTGGCACATGGACATCGAGGAATTCCTCGACCTGCGTAAAAACACCGGCGATGATCGCCGCCGCACCCACGACATGAACACCGCCAACTGGATTCCAGACCTGTTCATGAAGCGTGTGATGGAAAAAGGCGAGTGGACCCTGTTCTCGCCAAGCGATGCACCGGACCTGCATGACAAGGTCGGCAAAGCCTTCGAAGCAGCCTACACCGGCTACGAAGCCAAGGCTGCGCGCGGCGAACTGCGTCTGTTCAAGAAGATCCAGGCGCTCGACCTGTGGCGCAAGATGCTGTCGATGCTGTTCGAAACCGGCCACCCATGGATCACTTTCAAAGATCCATGCAACATCCGTTCGCCGCAGCAGCACGTCGGCATGGTCCACAGCTCAAACCTGTGCACCGAGATCACGCTGAACACCAATGAATCCGAGATCGCGGTCTGTAACCTGGGTTCGGTCAACCTGCCGGCGCACATGAAAGATGGCCAGCTGGATCGCGCCAAATTGCAGAAAACCATCAATACTGCGATGCGCATGCTGGATAATGTGATCGATATTAACTATTATGCAGTCAAGAAGGCGCGCGATTCCAACCTGCGTCACCGTCCGGTTGGCCTCGGCATCATGGGTTTCCAGGATTGCCTGCACATGATGCGCGTGCCTTATGCCTCGAAAGCAGCGGTTGAATTTGCCGATACCTCGATGGAAGCAGTCTGCTTCCACGCCTATTGGGCATCGACCGAACTGGCGGAAGAGCGCGGCCGTTACAGCAGCTACCGCGGTTCCTTGTGGGATCGTGGCATCCTGCCGCAAGATTCGTTGAAATTGCTGGCGGAAGAGCGCGGCGGCTATCTCGAAGCAGACCTGTCCGAGTCCTTGGACTGGACCGAACTGCGTGCCCGCATCAAGGAATTCGGCATGCGCAATTCGAACTGCGTAGCGATTGCGCCGACAGCGACGATCTCGAACATCATCGGTGTATCGGCATGTATCGAACCGACTTACCAGAACCTGTACGTGAAATCGAACCTGTCCGGCGAGTTCACTGAAATCAATGAATACCTGGTGCGTGATTTGAAAGCGCGCGGTCTGTGGGATGAAGTGATGATCTCCGACCTCAAGTATTTCGACGGCAGCCTGGCCAAGATCGACCGCATTCCGCAAGATTTGCGCGACATCTATGCCACCGCATTCGAAGTTGAGCCGTCCTGGCTGGTGGAAGCTGCATCGCGCCGTCAGAAATGGATCGACCAGGCACAGTCGCTGAATATCTATATGGCAGGCGCATCCGGCAAGAAGCTGGATGAAACCTACAAGCTGGCATGGTTGCGTGGTCTCAAGACCACTTACTACCTGCGTACCATCGGCGCAACGCATACCGAGAAGTCGACTTCGAAAACCGGCGCATTGAATGCGGTGGCTGTCGATGGCGGCATGAGCGGTGGTGCGGCAGCGACTTACGGTACAGCGCCAGTAGAAGCTGCGCCACTGGAACTGGACGGCCCGGCGTGCACCATGCGTCCTGGCGATCCTGGTTTCGAAGAATGCGAAGCTTGCCAATAAATACTGTTCAGCTATAACGAAATAATGAAAAAGTAGGGTGGGCATGTTTTTCTGCCCACGCGTTACCGAAGCAAACCTAGTGACGGATTTAACGTCACGCGTGGGCGCAACTGCCCACCCTACAAAGATAAAGGAATAAAGAATGCTCTCCTGGGATGAAGAAAAAAGTTCGGCGCCCGCTCCTCGTACTCCGCCGGCACAGCCAGGGTTTTCCCCTTCGGCTCGTCCGCAAATGTCCGATACCGCTTTCAACCCGGCAGTGATGGGACAAGCCGCAGCACCGGTGGTCGACACCACACACCGTGTCAATGCTGCCGACAAGCGCATCATCAACGGCCATACCGACGTCAACCAGCTGGTGCCGTTCAAGTACAAATGGGCTTGGGATAAATACCTGGCCGGCTGCGCCAACCACTGGATGCCGCAGGAAATCAACATGCAGCGCGACATCGAGCTGTGGAAGAACCCGAACGGCCTGACCGAAGACGAACGCCGTCTGGTCAAGCGCAACCTGGGTTTCTTCGTCACCGCCGACTCGCTGGCAGCCAACAATATCGTGCTCGGCACCTACCGTCACATCACAGCGCCGGAATGCCGCCAGTACCTGTTGCGTCAGGCTTTCGAAGAAGCGATTCACACTCACGCTTATCAGTACATCGTGGAATCGCTCGGCCTGGACGAGGCAGAGATATTCAACGCCTATCACGAAGTCAAATCGATTCGCGACAAGGACGAGTTCCTGATCCCGTTCATCAATACGCTGACCGATCCTGAGTTCAAGACCGGCACGACTGAAAACGATCAGAAACTGCTGCGCTCGCTGATCGTATTCGCCTGCATCATGGAAGGACTTTTCTTCTATGTCGGCTTCACGCAGATCCTTGCGCTGGGCCGTCAGAACAAGATGATGGGCGCTGCTGAACAGTATCAATACATCTTGCGCGACGAGTCGATGCACTGCAATTTCGGGATCGATTTGATCAACACGATCAAGATGGAAAACCCACATTTGTGGACACCGGAATTCCGCGATGAGATTAAAGCGTTGTTTTTAAGCGCAGTAGAGTTGGAATATCGCTACGCAGAGGATACAATGCCGCGTGGAGTGCTCGGTTTGAATGCGCCAATGTTCAAAGGGTATTTGCGGTTCATCGCAAATCGCCGCGCGCAACAGATCGGACTGGACCCAATGTTCCCTCAGGAAGAAAATCCCTTCCCCTGGATGAGTGAGATGATCGATCTGAAAAAAGAACGCAACTTTTTTGAGACTCGAGTAATCGAATACCAAACCGGCGGTGCACTGAACTGGGAATAAAGGTTTCAGATCTCGGACAAGAATAACGAGGTGGTTGGACGAGGTAGACGGAGACCTGCAGCGCTTAGTAGATAAAAAAAGAGTGCGCAACTGAAAGGTGATTTCCAAATTTAATGAACAGTCAAAGACAGCTTCGATCTTATCTGTTGTCGCCGCTTACCCCGATTCAATCGGGTTTGGCGGCGTTTTCTTTGGGAAAAGCAAAGTGTCTCTGCAATAGAATTCCGACGCTGGCGTAACCGCCGGCGTTTTTTGGCCCTGGAGCGCGGCAGATAGGTGCTGCGACAGACTCCGGGCCAATGATGGCTGAAGTGCTGCATCAATGAGGGGATGGAGCAGTTCAGCTGGTGCCGAATTCATTAGCGCAAGCAGAATTGATTGTGCCGATGAATAATCCGCCGTACCCATCGCGATGGGTTCGTCGGGTTTCCAACTTGGAGTTTGATTTTTTCCATCACGTGAAGGAGAAACAAAATGGCAACAGCAGCAAAGAAACCCGCAGCGAAGAAACCCGCTGCGAAGAAGGCAGCACCGGCCAAGAAGCCAGTAGCTAAAGCAGCAGCAAAACCAGCAGCGGCAAAGAAGCCAGTTGCTAAGAAAGCTGTAGCAGCGAAAAAGCCGGTAGCTAAAGCAGCAGCAAAACCAGCAGCTAAGAAACCAGTTGCTAAGAAAGCTGTCGCGGCCAAAAAGCCAGTAGCTAAGAAAGCAGCAGCAAAACCAGCAGCGGCGAAGAAGCCAGTTGCTAAGAAAGCTGTTGCAGCTAAAAAGCCAGTAGCTAAGAAAGTAGCAGCTAAACCAGCAGCGGCGAAGAAGCCAGTTGCTAAGAAAGCTGTTGCGGCTAAAAAGCCAGTAGCTAAGAAAGCAGCAGCAAAACCAGCAGCTAAGAAGCCAGTTGCTAAGAAAGCTGTCGCGGCCAAAAAGCCAGTAGCTAAGAAAGCAGTAGCAGCCAAGAAGCCAGTAGCTAAGGCAGCAGCGAAACCAGCGGCCAAAAAGCCGGCAGTTAAGAAAGTCGCGGCTAAGCCAGCAGCAAAAAAGCCAGTAGCTAAGGCAGCAGCGAAACCTGCCGCCAAGCCTGCAGCTGCTAAGCCAGCTGTGAAGAAAGCCGCAGCTAAGCCTGCAGCAAAAAAGCCAGTAGCTAAACCGGCAGCTGAGCCAGCAGTAAAGACAGTGCTCAACCCGGCAGCAGCTTGGCCATTCCCAACTGGCACACGTCCGTAATTAGTGTTTGTCAGTTCGCCTGAGCAGCTTCAGGCGTATCGCCCGCTGTATAGCCTAGCGCTATCCAGCGGGTTTTTATTTTTACAGGCCCTCATGGAGGGCTGATGCGGCGAGCCTGCCTCCGTTACGCCGGCCGCTCCTGCACGCTGCCGACAGGGCTGGGCAAAGCTAAAATAGCTGGTAGGATGGGATTCCTGCTGTGTGCCCGATCCTGATTTCCTGGCATCGGTGCTGCGGCCTGGCTCACAATTTTCAGCTGAATTCGGGTAAGTTATTGGCATGTCGGGTGGCAAGCGCCACGCTTCGTTGCAGCTGAAAACCTGCATGTCCAATCTGGAAAAGGAAACGCTTCGTGTTGCAGAATATTTTTACCTTGATTATCGAAACGATTGCCAGCGTCGTCGGCGGCGTCTTGCTGCTTCGGTTCTGGATACAGGCGGTTCGGGTGCGTCCGCCGCAACAGCTGGCGCAATTCATCTTTACCCTGTCCGACTGGGCCGTACGCCCAATGCGCAAAGTGCTGCCGGGTCTCGGCGGCTACGATTGGGCCAGCCTGATTGGCGCCATCCTGGTTGCGGTGATCTGCATCCTGCTTGAGCTGGGTGTCAGGTCCGCGCTCAATGCCTCGCTGATTTTCAGCCTGTCGGCGCTGCTGTTTTTCCAATGGGTGTTCTATGGCTTGATCGCATTGCTGATTATCGAGGCGATCTTCAGCTGGGTGAATCCGAATGCGCCGCTGGCGCCCTTTGTACGGGCGTTGAACGAGCCGCTGCTGCGTCCTTTACGCCGGATCATCCCGCTGATCGGCAATGTCGACCTGTCGCCGCTGGCGGCCTTGATACTGCTGCGGGTGGTACATCAACTGGTGATTTATCTGATCATGTCGCTGGCATGAGCCGCAATGCGCCCGCTGCCGCCCTTGGCGGCGCCTGGTGCAGCGAGATTACCGGTGGCGTCCGGTTGGTGCTACAGGTAACGCCGAATGCCAAGAAGAGCCAGGTAATCGGTCCGCTGGAGGATGTACTCAAGCTGCGCTTGCAGGCGCAGCCTATCGAAGGCAAGGCGAACGAGGCGCTGTTGCGTTTCCTGGCGGAGTTGCTGGATGTGCCGCGCAGCAGGATCAGCATCAGCCACGGCTTGACCAGCAAACGGAAAATGGTGGAAGTGCTGGGTGCCGCATTGACCGCTGAGAAGGTCATGCGTGTGCTGCTCGCAGACGCGCAATAGCTTCGCTTAAAGTAAAAACGACTTCCGATAAAGATATCGGAAGTCGCTTGGTCCGGCTTTCCCGCTGCGGCGTCAGGCGCTCAGCGGCAAGGTGTGCTGAAAGATGCCGGTTCAGGCATCCATCTGGCTTTGCAGATAGTTCTGCAGGCCGACTTTGTCGATCAGGTCGATCTGGGTTTCCAGCCAGTCGATATGCTCTTCGGTATCTTCCAGGATCTCGCGGAACAGTTCACGCGACACGTAATCGCCAGCCTTTTCGCAAGCCGCGATACCTTCCTTGACGGTTTTTTGTGCGCCTTGTTCCAGCTTCAGGTCGCATTCCAGCATCTCCGGCGTCGATTCGCCGATCATCAGCTTGTGCAATGCCTGCAGGTTCGGCAAGCCGTTCAGCATCAGGATGCGGTCGATCAGCTTGTCGGCGTGTTTCATCTCGCCGATCGATTCTTCGTATTCTTTCTTGCCGAGTTTTTCCAGGCCCCAATGCTTGTACATGCGTGCATGCAGGAAGTATTGGTTGATGGCAGTCAGTTCGTTGGTCAGCTGTGCGTTGAGCAGCGTGATGATTTGTTTTTCGCCTTGCATGGGGACCTCTTGAGAATAGGGGAGCGGGACGAGGGGGCCGATACGCCGGATGCAACTGGCGATTTTCATGCCGTATCCTCGCACTATCGGTGTGTTACAACCGAAATCGCAGCCATGATAGCGCATGCTCCGCGCTTTTTCATCATCAGATAGCGCGAATCATTTTCATTGTGATTTGTGCACCAACCGGTCGGCGATGGTGAGTCGGGACAGGTGCTCCATATGCAAACAGAGCCTGCGCATCGTTAGATGGGCAGGCTCTTTGCGTTGCGGCCAGTGCAAACGATCGATAGCGGTCAGCTATGGAAATCTGCAAGTGATCGATAAAGGCTTGGCATCATATCGATTTAGGTTATGACTTACTTTGCATCCGGCTCCGTCACGAAGCCTATCTTGCCGAGTCCGCCCGATTGCGCCGCCGCCATCACTTGCGCCACTTTTTCATATTGAACGGTGCGGGCGGCACGCAGATGCAACTCCGGTTGCGGCTGCTTTTGCGCCGCTGCGGCAATCCGTACAGCCAGTTCATTATGGTCGATCGCCTCTTCATTCCAGAACACCTTGCCGTCGGCATCGATCGCCAGGTTGATGTTTTCCGGCTTGGTCTGGTCCGGCTGATTACTGGCGCGCGGCAAGTCGATCTTGACCGCGTGATTCATGACCGGAATCGTCATGATGAAGATGATCAGCAGCACCAGCATCACGTCGACCAGCGGCGTGGTGTTGATCTCCGGATTGAAATCGTCGTCCGAATCGGACAGTGAGCCCATCCCCATCATGCACCTTTCACGGCAACCAGCTTGGCGCCATTACCCGAACCGTTGGCCTGCTCGGTTTCGTTATTGCTGGAACGGGAACCGGTAACGAACAGCGCGTGCAGGTCAAAGCCGAACTTGTTCAGTTTGGCGATGATGGTCTTGTTGCCGCGCACCAGGGCGTTGTAGCCGAAGGTAGCCGGAATCGCCACTGCCAACCCCAGCGCCGTCATGATCAGCGCCTCGCCGACCGGGCCGGCAACTTTGTCGATACTGGCCTGGCCGGAGGTGCCGATCGATACCAGTGCGTGGTAGATGCCCCAGACGGTGCCGAACAAGCCGACAAACGGCGCGGTCGAGCCTACCGAAGCCAGCACCGCCATGCCGGCCTGCAATTTGCCCGAAACCTCGTCGATTGCCTGGCGCAGCGACAGCGTGACCCAGTCGCTGACCGACAGTTGGTCGTGCAGATGGCCCTTATGAGCAGCGTGGTGGCGCATCGAAGACACACCGGCTTGCGCTACTTCGGCGAACGGATTCTCGGTGCCAAGCGTGGCGATTCCCTCTGGCAGGCTGGTGGTATCCCAGAACTGGTGGCCGGCGGCGTGTGCGGCGCGCTGGAAACGCAGGATCTGCAACGCCTTGGTCAGGATCACGTACCACGATGCAATCGACATCGCGACCAGCAGCACGGCCACGCTCTTGATGACAAAATCGCCCTGACCCCAAAGCGCTTCTAACCCGTATGGACTTGCTTCCATGATGAACTCCCCTTGTATCTTTTGAATTGATTGCGGCTGAATTGGCTCTATGCGCCAAAAAATGCCGTGGCTTGACTGAAATTAACTGGACAGCTGGAAATTGATCGGCACGATGGCAAACACCGGCAGCGCCTTGCCGTCTTCCATATAAGGCTTGAACAAGGCACGCATGACCGCCTGCTTGGCAGCGTCATCGAGACGGCTGGAGCCGGATGATTTCTGCACTTCGACGCGCTCGGCGCGGCCTTTTTCGTTGATCAGGACCCGGATCACGGACTTGCCTTCTTCGCCCATGCGCTTGGAGACGGCCGGGTATTTCACATCAGGCGGCTGGATGTACTCGACGCCGGAGGTGATGGTGCGCGGTTGCGCCGGGGCGGCAACTGGCGCCGGTGCAGGTGCCGCGGCAGCAACCGGTTCTTCGCGCTGCGGTGGTTGCGGCGGCGGCGTTGGCACTGAAATGGCGGTTTCCGACGGGGTATTGTTGACGACCGGGATGGGGCGCGGAGGAGTGATGCTTTTCTTGACGATGGCGACGGTTTTTGGCTGCGCTGGCTGCGGTTTCGGCGGTGTCGGTTCAGGCGCTTTTTCAGGCGTAATGAAACTGGCGATGATTTCTTTCGGCAAGGCTTGTGCCGCCTGATGAATCAAGCCGTTTTCCAGCGCCCAGAAAAAAGCGACATGCAGCAGCAGAATCGTGCCCAGCGGGCCGATGCGTTTGATTTTTTTCCACGTAAGCGCAGGTGGACGCGCGCGTGGACTGATTGTTGCTGACGACATGGTTATGCTGACTCTGCCAGATTACGCGGCTTGTATGTTTGGTTGGAACACCAATGCCTGAACATGGCGGAGGGCTGCCGGGGCGCGGTTATCCAGGCATTCGCGCAACACGCTTTTTGCACAGGTATGGCATTTCCCGCAGCAGGTTGCGATGCCCAGGTTCTCGCGCAATTCGGACATGGAAGTCATGCCCGAATCGACAGCCTGCCGGATCTTACGGTCAGAAACGTTATTGCAAACACAAACAATCATTTTGCACCTTACTGCCATAGTTGGAAGGCAGATTAAAAATAAAAGCAGGCCGGAAAATGCAGTTGCGGCCGTATGGTTTATCGATATTGCTTTAGCAAACTCTGCTGCCGGCGCCAAATCTGCCCAGCAACGTGTACTTCTCAGGGCGCGGCATCGTACTTTCGACGACGCTACCCCATTGTTCCGACAACTGCTGGCAGGTTGCGCGCAGCACCGGCGCCAGATTCGGCAAGTCGGCCAACGCTTTCAAATGCCGCTCAATCACTGAAGCCAGCTTGACGCAGCCGCTGCTTTCCTGGCTGTGTGCGGTGTAATGCGACATCAGGTGCAACACCGCTGAAACCAGCAACTCCGGCTGTGCCGGTGCGCCGTTTGGCTCCACGAAAGCCGGATTGATTTTCTCAGAGACCATTCAGTACTCCTCTATCAGTATCTCGCTGGCTGGCGGGTGCGGCAGGCGGGCTTCACAAGTAATGGCTTTAAAAAACTGCTTTTGCGGCTATGACGCCAGGCTCAAGCAGTCAGGATCAACTTGTTCAACTGGGTCAACCGCAGCTTGTAAATTCTGCCGCCATGATCGATTTCCAGTTCGCGCATTTGCTTGAACAGATCCTGGCTCTTGATTCGCGTGACTGCTGATGCAACTGACTTCGTGATGCTGGACACAGTGTCTTTATCAACTGGGGTTTCGCGTCGTATCGAGTGGCTCATTATAGTCCTTTCTGTAAATGCGAACAATTCGTATTTGTATTATTCTCCACTTGAACAGGGAATGCAAGCGCTTTTGACGCTTGCTGTGCGCGCCATCCACAGGCAGTTTCCCCGGGGATAATATCTATTCATTTTGTTGTTTATTTAAAATCAAATACGGCAAGAAAAGCCGCTTTGAGCAAGATTCCGCCGTATTTCGAGCCAGTTGTTTCTAACGAGAAATGGGGAGAGGCGGTATTCAGGATGCAGAAATGAAACAGGCGCAATCCACTGGATTGCGCCTGTTTATTGGGAGAGGCTATACAGCGCTTGGCGTGCTTATTCGGTTTTCGGCTTGGCCGCTTCGCGCCGGTTGAAGCCAGCCACCATGTCGAAACGGAACAGGCGGCATTCCAGTGCGCCGTTGAAGAAAGGCGTCTTGCGCGCCTCTTTCAGACGCAGCAGCTTCGGCAAGCCGAGGTCGGCCGAGAACAGGAAGATGCTCCAGCCGGCAAAGCGCTGCTTCAGCGTGGTGCTGAAGGCGGTAAAGAATGCGGTCAGCAAATCGTCGCTGCTCAAGGTGCTGTCGCCGCGCACGCCAATCCGTTCGCCATACGGCGGGTTGGTCAGCATGATGCCGCCTTCGGCATCGCTCGGCGGTTTGACTTCCTGTGCTTCGATCTGCTTGATCGGTACTTCAAACAGGATGCCGGCATTGCGCAGGTTGTTGATGGCGATTTGCACCATGTCGCCTGAGATGTCGCTGCCGAAAATGGTTGGTGTGGTCGGCAACGGGTTGGGCTTGAAGCTGCCTTTGATCGCCAGCCATTTGTCGCTTTCGAAATCGTTGAATTTTTCAAAGGCGAAATGACGCCGGGCGCCGGACGGGATGCCAGCCAGGATCTGCGCCGCTTCGACCAGGATCGTGCCGGAACCGCACATCGGATCGAACAATACCGTGCCTGGCTTCCAGCCGGTAGTGCGCAACAGGCCGGCAGCCAGGTTCTCGCGCAACGGTGCATCGCCGGTTTCAGCGCGCCAGCCGCGCTTGAACAATGCTTCGCCCGAGGTGTCCAGGTAGAGCGTGAAATTGTGCGCATCGAGAAAGCCGACGATACGCATGTCCGGCGTGCCGGTGTCGACCGAAGGACGCTCGTTGTACAAGTCGCGGAAACGGTCGCAGATGCCGTCCTTGATCTTCAGGGTAGTAAATTGCAGGCTGCGCAATGGCGATTTCACCGCAGTGACGTCGACGCGGATGGTGTGGCTGACCGGAAACCAGCTTTCCCATTCCTGTTCCAGCGTCATGTCGTAGATATCGTTTTCGGTTTTATACGCGCCGTGCGTCAGGCGCAGCAGCACCCGGCTGGCGATGCGCGAATGCAGGTTGATGCGCCAGGCATCGCTCAGCAAGCCGGAACAATGGACGCCGCCCGGCACCTGGGTATGCACCTTGAGCGTGACCGCAGGGGCGCTGAATTGCGCAATTTCATTTAACTCTTCCGCCAGTGCGCCTTCCAGGCCGCGTGGGCAAGGGCAAAAATAGGAGTGTTTATCGGTAGATTTGTGTGACATAGGAGGACCTTTTATCCGTTGGTATTACAATTTTGCGTAGGGTGGGGACGCTGTGCCCACCCTACAAAACAATTTATTTGGCGAAGGCGCGCTCCACAAAATCAAGCCGGTCCTGGCCCCAGAATCCTTCGCCGTCGACCACATACCAGGGGGAGCCAAATACATTGGCGGAAATCGCTTCTTCGGTAAAGCGGTCGAATTCACTCTGGACGCTGGCGGTTTCGGCCGATTTCAGCAAGGTCTTGCCGTCATGGCCGAGGTCGGTGGCAATTGCGATCAGGGTAGCGCCATCCGCGATATTGCGTTGTTCGGCCCAGACTGCGCGCATTATAGCGCTGGTCAGCGTCAGTGCCGCTTCGGTGCCATGCGCCAGTTGCGCCGCGATGATCAGTTTTGCCGCGTCGTCGCTTTGCACCGGGAAATAGGTCGGCTGCAGGTTCAGCGGCACTTGCAGGTATTCGCTCCAGCGTCGCAGCTCTGCCAGCCGGTAGGCCTGGCGTTGCGGTGAGCGCTTGGCCAGCGGCAAACCGCCGGAGATGCTGAAGACTTTCGACAGGTCGCACGGCTTCAGCGCGATCTTGACGTTATATTGCTTGGCCAGCTCCAGCAGGCGCGCGTGGCCCAGATAGGCGAACGGCGAATGCGGCGCAAAATAATATTCGCAAAGCTTGCTCATGGCGAGTCCTTGGATAAGATTAGAACGGTTTGACCACGACCAGGATGACGATCGCCAGCAACAGGATGACCGGCACTTCGTTGAACCAGCGGAACCATGTGTGGCTGCGCGTGTTCACGCCATTTTCAAATTTCTTCAACAGGCTGCCGCAAGCATGGTGGTAACCGATCACAAAAATCACCAACAGCAGTTTGGCATGCATCCAGCCATTGCCCGGACCTTTGCCGATGCCGTAACCAAGCCACAACCAGGCGCCGAACAGCACCGCAGGGAACGCCAGCATTGTCATGAAGCGATACAGTTTGCGCGCCATCAGCAACAGGCGCTGGGTCGCCACGGTTTCGGTTTCCTGCGCCAGGTTGACCAGGATGCGCGGCAAGTAGAACAAGCCCGCAAACCAGGAGGCGATGAAGACGATATGTAGCGATTTGATCCAGAGCATGAAGTTTCCTTTTTGATTATTGCGGGAAGGGCGATGCGTTTGCTGATGACGACAAGTGGGGCCAGTTCCTTGCGGTCTGGACCAATAGCTTGAAGCGGGCTGCAGCTGCTACTTCGACAGCGCGAAACTGCCGCAGCCCGATTCAATATAACGGTTTCTCAAAGCTGCCTGACGGTGTTGCTTGCCTAAAAACGGGTACACAAAGGAGCATGCCGCGTCAGGCACGACGACATTACTCGCGTACCTGTCCTTGCCCGAACACCACATATTTCAGCGAAGTCAGGCCTTCCAGGCCGACCGGTCCGCGCGCATGCAGCTTGTCATTGGAAATGCCGATCTCGGCGCCCAGGCCGAACTCGAAGCCGTCCGCAAAGCGGGTTGACGCATTGACCATGACCGATGCCGAATCGACTTCGCGCAGGAAGCGCAGTGCGCGTGAGTAGTTTTCGGTAACGATGCTGTCGGTGTGTTGCGACGAATAGGTATTGATGTGGGCGATCGCTTCATCGACGTCGGCGACGATCTTGACTGCCAGGATCGCGGCCAGGTATTCGGTGCTCCAGTCCTCTTCGGTGGCGGCGCTCAGGTGAGGGTAGCCTTGCAGCAGCGCACGCGCTTCGTCGTCGGCGCGCAGTTCCACTTCCTTGGCGCGGTAGAGTTGCGCCAGCGCCGGCAAAACCTGAGGCGCGATGGCGCGCGCCACCAGCAGGGTTTCCATGGTGTTGCAGGTGCCGTAGCGATGGCATTTTGCGTTGAAGGCGATCGGCAGTGCCTTGTCGAGATCGGCCTGGTCGTCGATGTAGACGTGGCAAATGCCGTCCAGGTGTTTGATCATCGGTACCGTTGCTTCCTTGATCAGGCGTTCGATCAACCCTTTACCGCCGCGCGGCACGATCACGTCGACATATTGCGGCATGGTGATCAGTGCGCCAACGGCGGCGCGATCAGTGGTGTCGACCACTTGTACCGCATCTTCCGGCAAGCCGGCGCCGGCCAGGCCTTCCTTGACCAGCTTGGCCAAGGCCTGGTTGCAATGATGGGCTTCGGAACCGCCGCGCAGGATGGTTGCATTGCCGCTCTTGATGCACAGGCCGGCGGCATCTACGGTGACGTTCGGCCGCGCTTCGTAGATGATGCCGATGACGCCGAGCGGCACGCGCATCTGGCCGACCTGGATGCCGGTCGGGCGGTATTTCATGTTCGAGATTTCACCGATCGGATCGGGCAGGGCGACGATCTGCTCCAACCCTGCGATCATGGTGTCGATCGCCTTGTCCGACAGTGTCAGGCGATCCAGCATGGCTGGCGCCAGACCGTTGGCGCGCGCCGCGTCGAGATCGAGCTGGTTGGCGCTGCGCAGCAGCGCGGCATCGCGCCGGATGGCGGCGGCGATCAACGCCAGCGCGCGGTTCTTGGCGGCAGTGTCGGCACGTGCCATGGCGCGCGATGCGGCGCGGGCGCGCTGCCCGACTTCGGTCATGTATTGTTGGATGTTCATATATTTATTGATGCTTCCCTGCATTTTTACACGTGTTGTTCCGCCACCTGGCACCGGCCGCGATGCGCATTGAATCAGCGCGGTTGCGCAACTTTCAATCCCAGCTGCAGCAATGCATCCCATGCATCGCCGGAAAACGCCTTGGCGCGCAAGCCCTTGACCATCTTGTCGACCTGCGCCGCATCTTTCAAGGCCGCTTCCAGCGTCGCCACGCTCAGGCGCCGCAACGCCGGCTCCATCAGGCGCTCGCGCGGCCCCCAGATCCGGTACTCCTTCAGCAGCGCGGCAATCGGACGTCCCTGCGCAGCCGCCGATTTCAATTTCAGCAAGGTGCGGATTTCTTCCGAGACCGCCCACAGCACCAGCGGCAGCGCTTCGCCTTCGCCTTTCAGGCCGTCCATCATGCGCACCAGGCGCGTCGCATCGCCGACCAGCATGGCTTCGTTCAGCTTGAATACATCATAGCGCGCGACGTTCAGCACTGCATCGTGGCACTGCTCAAAGCTCAGTTTGCCGGGCGGATGCAGCAACGCCAGCTTCTGGATTTCCTGATGTGCTGCCAGCAGGTTGCCCTCGACCCGGTCGGCGATGAAATCCAATGACTGGCGGTCGGCGCTTTGTTGTTGTGCCGCCAGCCGCACACCGATCCAGTTCGGCAGATGGGCGCGCTCCACCAGCGGAATATCGATATACACCGCAGCCTGCTGCAGGCTGGCGACCCAGGCCGCCTTTTGCGTGGCCCAGTCGAGTTTGGGCAGGCTGATGATCGTGATGTTGTCGGGATTCAGCGTGGCCGCATAGTTTTGCAAGGCCTGGCCGCCATCCTTGCCGGGTTTGCCACTGGGAATCCGCAGCTCGACCAGCTTCTTGTCGCCGAACAGCGATTGCGACTGGTTGGCCGCCAGCAATTCGCCCCACTTGAAACTGCGGTCGACCACCAGCACATCGCGCTCGCTGCAACCGCTGGCGCGCGCACTCTTGCGTATCTTGTCGGATGCCTCCAACGCCAGCAGATGCTCGTCGCTGGTGATCACATACAAGGGCGCCAGGGTTTTCGCCAGATGGCCGTCGAGCGCGTCGAACCGCAGTTGCATTGCCGATCCCGTTACTTGACTGCCGGCGCTGCCGGCGCCGGTGTCGTTTGTTTGTCAACTGGCTGCTGCGTCGATGATGGCTCCGTTGGCGTCGACAATGGCTCTGCCTGTGTCGGCTGTGCCGTCTTGATCGCAGCCAGGCGGCGCAGGACCTGTTGCACCATGTCGGTTTGCATGTCGCGGTACAGCAGCACTTCTTCCGCCGCCTTCGACAATTCCTGCGACGAGTTGTAGCTGATGTCGCGCTTCAGCGTGATCAGCGTCGGTGCCAGCAGTTCTTTCTTGTCGGCGTCGATGACGCGGAAAGTCAGCTTGTAGTACAGCAAATATTCGCTGGCTTGGCCTGAGCTGTTGAGGATCAGAACGACTTTCTCGCGGGTTTCACCCAATACCTGCAGGGTTACCTCGGCACCTTTTTCCGTCGGTAGCACCGCCGTATTGCCGCTGGCCAGGATGTTGCGTCGCAATTCCACGCCGAGCGGCGAGTTCGCGCCGAAGGTCATGTAGATCGATTTGAATGGCAGGTTGGCCGAAGCACGCAGATGGAAGCCGCAGGCGGACAGTAGCGCTGCCGTGAGCAGCAGCAGTGGCCAGTGCAACCATGAACGGGGGGCGGCAAACATTCCGAGAGACATTCTATTCAGCATTCGGGCATTCCTTGTTTCAAGATTGAAGGCCGGACTGGCTAGTCCGGCCGCACCGCGGGTTAAGCGACGATATTGACCAGCTTGCCGGGCACTACGATGATTTTCTTCGGTGCGCCTTCGAGATACTTCTGTACGTTCTCGTTGGCCAACGCAGCCGCTTCGATGCTGGCCTTGTCGGCATCCTTGGCGACGGTGATGCTGCCGCGCAGCTTGCCGTTGATCTGGATCATCATTTCGATTTCGCTTTGCTCCAGCGCTTTGGCATCGACCTGCGGCCAATCGGCATCGAGCAGGTCGCCGTGCACCGCAGCGAAGCCGAGTTCCTGCCACAGCGCGTGGGTGATGTGCGGCGCCACCGGGTTGAGCACGCGCAGGAAGATCGAAAAGCCTTCAGTCAGCACCGCATTGCTGGCCGGCGACTGATCGAGCTTGGCGCCATCGAGCGTGTTGAGCATCTTCATGCAGGCCGAGACCACCGTGTTGTACTGGATCCGCTTCAAGTCGTGATCGGCTTGCTGCAGGATCTTGTGCATTTCCCGGCGCAAGGTCTTCTGGACATCGTTCAAGTTCGAAAAATCGGCGCTGACGGTTGGCGTGATGCTGTCCTTGCGTGCATGGCCGAACGACCACACTCGGCGCAGGAAGCGATTCGCGCCTTCGACGCCAGTGCCCGACCATTCCAGGGTTTGCTCTGGCGGCGAAGCGAACATGGTGAACAGGCGCGCGGTGTCGGCGCCGTACTGGTCGATCTGCGCTTGCGGGTCGATACCGTTGTTTTTCGACTTCGACATCTTTTCGGTGCCGCCGATTTCCACCGGCTGGCCGTCCGATTTCAGGATAGCCGTCAATGGCCGTCCCTTGTCGTCAAAGGTCAGTTCGACATCTTCCGGGTTGAACCAGGTCTTCTTGCCGCTGGCGTCTTCGCGGAAATAGGTTTCATTGAGCACCATGCCTTGCGTCAGCAGGTTGGTGAACGGCTCGTCGTATTTGACCAGGCCAAAGTCACGCATGACCTTGGTCCAGAAACGCGCATACAGCAAATGCAGAACGGCATGCTCGATGCCACCGATGTACTGGTCCATCGGCATCCAGTAATCGTTGCGCGAATCGACCATCGCTTCATTGTTGTTTGGCGAACAATAGCGCATGTAATACCAGGACGAATCGACGAAGGTATCCATCGTGTCGGTTTCACGGCGCGCCGGCTGGCCGCATTTCGGGCAGTCGACGTGCAGGAATTTCTCGTGCTTGTTGAGCGGGTTGCCGCTGCCGTCCGGCACGCAGTCTTCCGGCAGGATCACCGGCAGGTCTTTTTCTGGAACGGGTACGTCGCCGCAATCGCCGCAATGGATGATCGGGATCGGCGTGCCCCAGTAACGCTGGCGTGAAATGCCCCAGTCGCGCAGGCGATAGGTGATTTTCTTTTCGCCGAGACCGTGCGCCGCCAGGTCGGCAGCCACCGCATCAACGGCTTGCTGGTAGTTGAGGCCGTCGTATTTGCCGGAATCGACGCAGACGCCGTTTTCCTTGTCGCCATACCACTCGTGCCAGCTTTCGTCGGAATAGGTCTTGCCTTCGATAGCGATGACAGGGCGGATCGGCAGCACGTATTTCTGGGCGAAAGCAAAGTCGCGCTCATCGTGTGCCGGTACGCCCATCACGGCGCCGTCGCCGTAGGTGATCAGGACGTAGTTGCCGACCCATACTTCAATCTGTTGGCCGGTCAGCGGGTGCGACACGTACAGGCCGGTCGGCATGCCTTTCTTTTCCATCGTCGCCATATCGGCTTCGATGACACTGCCCAACTTGCATTCGGCGATGAACTGGGCCAGTTCCGGATTGCTCTTGGCGGCGAAAGTGGCCAGCGCGTGTTCTGGCGCTACCGCGCAGAAGGTGACGCCCTTGATGGTGTCGGCGCGGGTGGTGAAGACCCACAGCTTGCCATCCTGGATCAGTTGGCCGTTTTCTTCGATCTTGTGCGGAAACGCAAAGCGCACGCCGGTCGATTTGCCGATCCAGTTGGCCTGCATCAGGCGCACCCGTTCCGGCCAGCCTGGCAGCTTGGTTTCGACGTGATCCAGCAATTCTTCAGCGTAGTCGGTGATCTTGGCGTAGTACATCGGGATTTCGCGCTTTTCGATCAGCGCGCCCGAGCGCCAGCCGCGGCCGTCGACTACCTGCTCGTTGGCCAGCACGGTCTGGTCAATTGGATCCCAGTTCACGGTGCCGGTCTTCTTGTAGACGATGCCTTTTTCCAGCATCTTCAGGAACATCCACTGATTCCACTTGTAGTATTCCGGCGTGCAAGCCGTCATTTCGCGCGACCAGTCAATCGCCAGGCCCATCGCTTCCATCTGTTTCTTCATATGGGCGATGTTGGCATAGGTCCATTGCGCTGGCGGCACGTTATTGGCCATCGCGGCGTTTTCCGCCGGCATGCCGAACGCGTCCCAGCCCATTGGCATCAGCACGTTATAGCCATTCATCCGCAGGTAGCGGTACATCACGTCATTGATGGTGTAGTTGCGCACATGGCCCATGTGCAGCTTGCCCGAAGGGTAAGGCAGCATCGAGCAGGCGTAGAACTTCTTCTTCTCCTGGCCGTTCTTGTCCTTGGCATGTTCGACCGCCTTGTAGGCGTCTATCGCTTGCCAATGGTCTTGCGCTGATTTTTCGACTTCGGTTGGGCTGTATTTTTCTTGCATGACGGGATGAGGCTAAAAGGTGAATGTTATTCCGCTCGCTGTATCGGATGAACCAGGCGCCGGGCTGTTGGCAATAAGCCATGCACCGGCCGCGACGAACTCGCGAATCCTGATCGTTCCTGATGCGGAGCGGAATGGGAACTTGCCGGATCATTAAATAATAATCCTCGAACCGGTGATTATACTGGTTCGGCTGCCGCTTTAGCGTATAGGACTCGTGGAGTCGTGCGACAGGTTGGGAGAGGGCGGTTCAGGCGTCGTCGAATGTGGTCGCAAAAGCGGCCGGCGCGGCCTGGGCTATGCGTTCGGTCGATGCCACGCGCCTTCTTGCTTTCGGGCATTTGCGGGGCGGGATTTGTTGCAGATCGGCGACGGGCTTGGTGTCGGAAGAGAGTGCATAGCCGCCGTCCGCACGGCGCCAAGGATTACTTGGCCGCCGCGGTTTTACTTGGGACGGTAACGAAGCCGATCTTGGTCAGGCCGTTGTTTTGCGCCAGCGACATGACCTGCGCCAGGATTTCATAGCGGGTGTCTTTGTCTGCGCGCAACTGCAATTCCGGTTGCGGCTGGTGCTGGGCCGCTTCCACCAGGCGGTTTTCCAGGTCGGCTTCTTGCACCGGCTGGTCATTCCAGAACATTTTTCCGGCGCGGTCGATCGACAGCGATATCGTCTCCGGTTTTTCCGGTGCCGGCGCCGACTGCGCTGTAGGCAGGTCGACCTTGATCGCATGTGTAAAGAGCGGCGCGGTGATGATGAAGATCACCAGCAGCACCAGCATGACGTCAACCATCGGCGTGATGTTGATATCCGCCATTGGCGCCTGGTTCTGATTGTCGTTGAAACCGCCGAAAGCCATGGTTTGCTCCTCTTAGTCGCTACGTGCAGATGGGCAAATGGTTATTTGCCGACCCGGCTGCCGGTTGTCAGGTAAGCATGCAGGTCGTGCGCAAAGGCGTCGAGCTCGGCCAGCGTGATCCGATTGACCCGGGTGAAGGCGTTATACGCCAGCACCGCAGGAATCGCCACAACCAGACCGAGCGCCGTCATGATGAGCGCCTCGCCGACTGGACCGGCAACTTTATCGATCTGGATGGTGCCAGCGCTGGAAACCGCCTCCAGCGCATGATAAATGCCCCAGACCGTACCGAACAAGCCGACGAACGGCGCGGTCGAACCGACCGATGCCAGCAAGGTCAGGCCGCTTTCCAGGCGCGAAGAAACGCGGTTGATTTCGCGGCGCAGGGTGCGTGTAATCAACTCACCTGGATCAGACGCAGCGTTCAGCGATGCTGCCGCAGTGCCGGGTGCAGGCGGTTTGATGGCGGCGGCATCGGCGGCCTGGCTGGCCAATGGCGAATAGACATTTTCGGTATCGAAAGGCTTGATGCCGGCAATCGCTACTTCCAGCGTCGAGGCTTGCCAGAAATCGTCGAGCGCTGCGGCGCTGCGGCGGATGCGCCAGGAGCTCCAGGTTTTCGACAGGATATAAAACCAGCTGACCACCGACATCAGCACCAGCACGTAAGCCACCGAGTGAGAAACCGCGTCAGTTTGCGCCCAATATCGCGCCAGTCCGAGAGATTGATCCATGTCGTCGATCCGAGAAAAGTGTTTGTTGCAAAACCAGCATCACCGTGCTGCAAGCGACTCGCCGCCGCCTATCCGCACGCAGTTGGAGTCGTTGGAGTCAATTGTGCCGATTCAGGTTCATTTGCATTTCAACGCAGGCCCAGCACATCCTGCATGTCGAACAAGCCGCTGCTCTTGTCGCTCAGGAAACGTGCCGCGCGCAAGCTGCCATGGGCGTAAGTGACGCGGCTGGAAGACTTGTGCGTGATTTCAATGCGTTCGCCGATGCCGGCAAACAGGACGGTGTGATCGCCGACGATATCGCCGCCGCGGATGGCAGCAAAGCCGATCGATGACGGATCGCGCTCACCGGTGACGCCTTCGCGCGCGTAGACCGCGACATCGTCCAGCTTGCGGCCCTGTGCGTTAGCGATCACTTCACCCATCATCAATGCCGTGCCGGATGGGGCGTCGACCTTGTGGCGGTGATGCGCTTCAATGATTTCGATATCGTAGCCGTGCGAAAAACTCTTGGCGGCCAGTTCCAGCAGCTTCATCGTGACGTTGACGCCGACACTCATGTTGGGGGCAAACACAATCGCGGTCTTCTTGGCGGCAGCGGCAATCGCCGCCTTGCCGGCTTCGTCGAAACCGGTGGTGCCGATAACCATCTTGATGCCGTGGGCCGCGCAGTATTCGAGATGCTTCAGCGTTCCTTCCGGACGGGTGAAGTCGATCAGGTAGTCAGCGCCAGCCAGGCCTTTGGCCAGGTCGGATTCGATCAGGACGTTGGCGGGCTGGCCGAGAAATGCAGCGGCATCGGTGCCCAGTTCCGGCGCACCCGGTACGCCGAGCGCACCGGCCAGTACTGCATCGTCAGCGTTCTGGATGGCTTCCACCAGCATGCGCCCCATGCGCCCCGAAGCACCTGCAACGGCAATTTTCATCTGAGTCATTATTAAATCGACGATCTGTACGGTTGGTCTGTTAGCTTACAGCTTGATTGGGGACGGCCAGGCGCGCCGCATGGCGGCGTTGCCCGAATCCTGTCCCGCACATAAAAAACAATCAGTTTTTCGAAGGAGCGGGTGCTGCCGGCACTGACGGTGCAATTTCGACATTCTTCACGCTCTTCTTGGCTTCCGCGGCGCCGCCGGAAATCCGTGCCAGGTAGTCGGTTTCGGTCGGCAGGTTACCGCCTTCGATCCGGCTCAGCAGATTGCCGTTGAAGAAAGCGGTCACTTTGCTGGAAGTGACTTCGCCATTACCTTTTTGCAGGCGGAAAACATAATCCCAGCGATCCGCATGGAAAATATCCGTCAGCAGCGGCGTGCCCAGCGCAAAACGCACTTGCTCGCGGGTCATGCCTTCTTTAACTTGCGCCAGCATTTCTTTCGAGACAAAGTTTCCTTGCTGGATATCGATGCGATATGGGGAAAAAATGCCAAGGAAGCGACGATGCTTGACGGTCTGGACGCCACTGCCGTCGTCTGTGCTGACAACAGGTGCCGGTGCCAAGGCAGCGTCGGTATTGACTGGCGCTGCGGCGGGAGAGCCGTCGATCAAGGGGTTTTTCGAGGCGCAGCCGGCCAAAGCGGCCATCAAGACAACTGCAGCGGTCAAAGCGGAGGTACGGACAGGGGAGAGCAACATTCGCATAAGGATCTCAATTGATTGAGCAACTGTGCTAAAACGCTATATGATAAAGCAGATCATCCATTTGTGACCAAAACATGCCGAACAATCCATCCGAACTGAAAGCCAGCGGCCTCAAAGCCACGTTACCACGACTTAAAATCCTGGAAATTTTCCAGAATAGCGAGGTGCGTCACCTGAGCGCTGAAGACGTGTATAAAATTTTGCTGAGCGATAATCTCGATGTCGGTTTGGCAACTGTCTATCGCGTATTGACCCAATTTGAACAAGCCGGACTGTTGCAGCGCAACCACTTTGAAACCGGCAAGGCTGTGTTCGAGCTCAACGAAGGCTCGCATCACGACCATCTGGTTTGCCTGGACTGCGGCCTGGTCGAAGAGTTTTATGACGAGGAAATTGAAAAGCGCCAGAAAATCGTCGCCAAGGAACACGGTTTCGAAATTGCCGACCATGCGCTGGCCCTGTATGGCCATTGCCGCGATTGCCGCAAGAAAAAAGGTCAATAGTGCAAGGCTTAGCCCTTGATCTGACTGTTCCTCAGCGTTTGCGCGGCTTGGCTGCTGGCTTGGCATTCGCCTTGCGCAGCGCCGCCGCGTAGGCCAAGCGCGCCCACGGCAGCATCGCCGGCGGCGAATCCAGCGCCTCTTCAGGCGCTGACCAGTAACTCATCTCGATCTGCTTCCCTCTGCTTTCATAGACAAACGGCCTGCAACCGGCAGCGGCAAACTGCGGCCTGGTTGCGTCGTCGGTCTTGAGAAACAGATCGCCGTCGAACACGATGCCGATCATCACGCCGTCATGGTAGATACCGTAGCCGCCGAACATCCTGCGGGCGCTGATCGCGCCCAGAGGTGCGAGCAATTCATGGATGTAGTCGATGAGCGCGTCGTTGCGGGACATGTGCCGGTGCGGTTGACGCTGCTTAGCTGTGGCTCAGTGCGTTCGACAATAATTTCGCGGTGATATTGACGATCGGGATCACCCGTTCGTAAGCCATGCGGGTAGGCCCGATCACGCCCAGCGTGCCGACGATCTTGCCGTTGACTTCATACGGCGCCGTGACCACGCTCATTTCATCCATCGGCACCAGCTGCGATTCGCCGCCGATGAAAATCTGCACGCCGGTCGCCTTGCCGGAGATGTCGAGCAATTGCATCAGGCTGGTCTTTTGTTCAAACATGTCGAACAGCTTGCGCAGGGAATCCATGTTGGACGACAGATCGGTCACGCTGAGCAGGTTGCGCTCGCCGGAAATCACCACTTCGTCGCTGTTGTCGGTCATGGCGTCGCTGCCGGCTTCGACCGCAGCCTGCATCAGCCAGGTCATGTCGTCGCGCAGCTTGCGCAATTCGCTTTGCAGGCGCAGGCGAACGTCGTCGATGCTGAGGCCGCCGTAATGCTGGTTGATGTAATTGGCCGCCTGCACCAGTTTCGCCGGGCTGTAATCGACATCGGTCAGAAGCAAGCGGTTCTGGACATCGCCGTTGGGGCTGACGATCACCAGCAGGATGCGTTTTTCCGACAGCCGCAGGAATTCAATCTGCTGGAAAATCGATTCGCGCCGTGGCGTCAGCACCACGCCGGCAAAGTGCGACAGCGAAGACAGCACCTGCGCCGCGTTGGTAATGATTTTTTGCTGCGAATTCGGCTGCAGGCGCGCCTGCATTTTCGATTCCAGCGCGGTCTCGTCGATTGGCTCGACCGTCAGCAGGGTGTCGACAAACATGCGGTAGCCGCGCGGCGTCGGCACCCGTCCGGCGGAGGTGTGGGGACTGGCGACAAAGCCCATCTCTTCGAGATCGGCCATGATGTTGCGGATGGTCGCCGGCGATAGCTCGAGGCCTGAAATCTTGGACAAGGCGCGCGAGCCCACCGGCTGGCCGTCGGCGATATATCGTTCGACCAGGGCTTTGAGCAGGGTTTGGGCGCGGTTATCTAGTTGCATATCAGTATTTTAGTGTACCAGCGGGCAGTGTGGTGCTTCGGCAGCGATAGAACGCCAGAAGTTAGCTTGCCAGCGGCTTATGGATGCACTTATACACTGTTTTTGTTATCGGGCGTTTGTTTGTTCCAGCCACGCCTCCAGCTCGTGCAGGCTGGTAAAACTGGCCTGGGCCGTGATGCCATCCGGCAGCACCCGGTCGAAACGATTGATCCAGACCGCCTGCAACCCGGCTTGCTGGGCGCCGGCCACGTCCAGTAGCGGGTCGTCGCCGGCATACACGGTTTCTTCCGGCGCAACGTTCAAGGCCGTGCAGGCCGCGTGGAAAATCGCCGGATCGGGTTTGGCGCGGCCGAAGCGGTGGGCGGCGATCGAGGTCTGGAAATGCTGCGCCAGGCCGATCTTGCCGAGATCGGCGAAGCCGTTCGACACTGTACCCAACAGCACGCGGCTTTGCAGCCGGGCCAGCGCCGGTTGCACATCGGCGAACGGCGTTACCGCATGGCGCGCTTCGGAAAACACCTCCATCGCAGCATCCACTTTGCGCACATCTTCGCCGACGCCGGCAAACACCTCGGTCAAGACGGCATGGCGCAATTTCCACAAGTCGATCCGTAACGCCGGATTGGTCGCCGCCAGATCCATGCGGCGCTGGCGCAGGCTGTCGATGCTGGACTGCTGCGTGACGGCGGGGGCATTCTCGACTAGCCATTCAAACAATAATTGCTCGGCGCGCGCGATCACCGGGCCGATCGGCCAGAGCGTATCGTCGAGGTCGAACAGGACCGCCTTGATGGCAGGCGGCTTGCCGGGCAGAGTCGGTGAATTATTCGTGTGGGGCATGTGCGTATCCTTCATGGCAAGCCTAAATTATGGTCTAATCGCCAGCATGTGGCCTATAAAATTACCTTCTCAGCAGGATTTGTCCGACCCTTCGCCAAAAACCATTGCGATCGTCGGCAAGTATTTTGCCGTCGGCATCTCCGAATCGTTGACCGAAATCATCGATTTTTTGCAAAATCGCGGCCATATCGTCGTGCTTGAAGCGGAGACTGCGCAGAACGTCGACATGGCCGGTATCCCGGCGATGACGCCGGCGCAGATCGGCGAGCAGGCCGATGCCGCGATTATCGTCGGCGGCGACGGCACCATGCTCGGTATCGCCCGGCAGTTGGCGCCCTACGATGTACCGTTGATCGGCATCAACCAGGGCCGGCTCGGATTCATCACAGATATTTCGCTGGAGCGGATGTTGCCGGTGCTGGCCGATATGCTCGATGGCATGGTCGAATCGGAACGCCGCAGCCTGTTGCAGGGTGTGGTGATGCGCGAGGACCAGCAGATTTTCAGCGCGCTGGCGTTCAACGATGTGGTGGTGTCGCGCGGCGCCGCTTCCGGCATGGTGGAGCTGATGGTCGAGGTGGATGGCCGCTTCATGTACAACCAGCGCTCCGACGGCCTGATCGTGGCAACCCCGACCGGCTCCACTGCGTACGCGCTGTCGGCTGGCGGTCCGTTGTTGCATCCATCGCTGGGCGGCATGGTGCTGGTGCCGATTGCGCCGCATGCGTTGTCGAACCGGCCGATCGTGATTCCCGACAGCAGCGAGATCGTGATTGAAATCGTCAACGGCCGCGATATCAGTGTCAATTTTGACATGCAGTCGCTGGCCAGCCTGCAGCACGGCGACCGCATACTGGTGCGGCGCTCGGAACATACGATCACCTTCCTGCATCCGGCCGGCTGGAGCTATTACGACACCTTGCGACAAAAGTTGCATTGGAACGAGTATCCGTCGGCAGAGGGCAAGCTGAAGTAAACTATTGATGAGCGACACAATGGCAAATACGCCGTTGTTAAGCCAATGATGCATTTTGATGACGACGTCGCCTGCGGTCGGCGTCGTGTTTTATTCTGAATCCTCGCACCCACTTTTAAGCCATTTCCAGACTCCCATGCTGCGTACACTTTCCATCCGCGATTTTGTCATTGTCGATGCCATCGAGCTTGAGTTCGCCGCCGGCTTTACCGTTTTCACCGGCGAAACCGGCGCCGGCAAATCGATCCTGATCGATGCGCTGGCACTGGCGCTGGGCGGCCGCGGCGACGCCAGCGTGGTGCGCGAAGGCGCGGCCAAGGCTGATGTGATCGCCGAATTCGTGCTCGGCAACGGCGCTGCCGATGACGTCGACGCCTGGTTGCAGCACAATGAATTCAGCAGCGACGAAGGCGTGATCCTGATGCGCCGCGTGATCGACAATGCCGGCCGTTCCAAGGCGTTCATCAACGGCGTGGCGGCGACTGCCGGGCAGTTGCGCGAATTGGGTGAAATGCTGGTCGATATCCACGGCCAGCATGCGCACCAGTCGTTGTTGAAGAGCGATGCGCAACGATTGCTGCTGGATGGCCAAGCCGGCTTGCAGGATGACTTGCTGGCGGTGGCCGCCGCCTTCAAGAGCTGGCGTTCGCTGGCGCGCCAACGCGAGGAATTCGAAACCAACGCCAAGAACGTATTGCTGGAACGCGAGCGGCTCGAATGGCAAGTCGGCGAACTGGAAAAGCTGGCGGTCAAGCCTGGTGAATGGGATGAGATCACCAACGAGCACAGCCGCCTGTCGCATGCCGCCAGCCTGATCGAGGGCGCGCAGGAAGCGCTGAACGTGATTTCCGAAAACGACGCCAACGACACGCCGCCGATGCTGTCGCAGTTGTCGGCGCTGAATCAGAAAATCGGCAAGCTGGTCGATGTCGACAGCAGCCTCAAGCCAGTGCTGGAAGCGCTGGAGCCGGCGCGGATCCAGTTGCAGGAAGCGGTTTACGCGCTGAACGATTACCTGAGCCGGGTTGAACTCGATCCGGCGCGCCTGCATCAAGTGGAAGATCGGATGGAGGCGATTCATTCAGCCGGCCGCAAATTCCGCCTGGCGCCGGACGAACTGCCGCAGGAGCTGGAGACGCTGTCGGTGCAATTGCGGCAACTGGCCGATGCCAGCGATCTCGACGCCATGCGCGCGCAGGAAGAAAAATTGAAATCGGCCTATCTGGCGCTGGCGCAAAAGTTGTCGAAAGCGCGCGCCAAGGCGGCCAACGCGCTGGGTACGGCAGTGACCGCGGCGATGCAGGATTTGAGCATGAGCGGCGGCCGTTTTGCGGTTGCCCTGAATCCGTGCGAGCCGGCTAGTTATGGCGTCGAGCAAGTCGAATTCCTGGTTGCCGGCCACGCTGGCGTGGCGCCGCGGGCGCTGGCTAAAGTGGCGTCCGGCGGTGAGCTGGCGCGGATTGCGCTGGCGATTTCAGTGATCACATCGAGTTCTACCGCAACGCCTACCCTGATTTTCGATGAGGTCGACAGCGGCATCGGCGGCGGCGTCGCCGAGGTGGTCGGACGGCTGCTGAAACGGCTTGGCCAGGATCGCCAGGTGTTGTGCGTGACGCACTTGCCGCAGGTAGCCAGCCAGGCCAACCAGCACTTCCAGGTCAGCAAGCAAAGCCAGGGCAACAAAACGGTGTCGGCGATCGACGGCCTCGACGCCAAGAACCGGATCGAAGAAATCGCCCGCATGCTTGGCGGCTTGGAAATTACTGCGACGACGCGCAAGCATGCGCGCGAGCTGCTTGCACTGTAAGCCGGAGGGTGGGCAAGTTTTTTGCCCACGCGTTGCAACGATAAGTGGCGTGGTGCAACCAGAGAGCAGCCAGAGAAATTCCTAACGTGACGCGTGGGCACAGGCGCCCACCTTGCGTCGGCATTTAATATTATCGCGATATCCATCGCGTCCAACTTCCCGGAAATCCCACATGGCATTTCGTAAAGAACCGCAATTCACCCACGGCACGCTTGCCAAGACCGCAGTTGTGCTGGTTAACCTCGGCACACCCGATGCGCCAACCACCAAAGCGGTGCGCCGTTACCTGAAGCAGTTCCTGTCCGATCCGCGCGTGGTGGAAATCCCGCGGGCGATCTGGTGGGCGATCCTGCATGGCGTGATCCTGCCGTTCCGCTCCAGCAAGTCGGCGCATAAATATGCTTCGATCTGGACCAACGAAGGTTCGCCGCTCAAGGTCCATACCGACAAGCAGGCCACCTTGCTGCGCGGCTATCTCGGACAGCGCGGCCATCAGGTCAAGGTGGCGTATGCGATGCGCTACGGCAGCCCGTCGATCACTGAGGTCCTCGATCAGCTGAAAGTCGATGGCTGCGAGCGCATCCTTATCCTGCCGGCCTATCCGCAATATTCCGCGACCACCACAGCCTCGATCTACGACGCGGTATTTGCCCATTACGCGCAGGTGCGCAACGTGCCGGAATTGCGGCTGATCAAGCATTACCACGATCACGAGGAATACATCCAGGCCCTGAAAGAGTCGGTGCAGGCGCATTGGGCGATGCATGGCATGCCGGACCAGCTGGTCATGAGCTTCCACGGGGTGCCGAAGCGCACCTTGACGCTGGGCGATCCGTATCATTGCGAATGCCATAAGACGGCAAGGTTGCTGGCGCAGCAACTGGGGTTGGGGCCGGAGCAGTATCAGGTGACCTTCCAGTCGCGCTTCGGTAAAGCCGAATGGCTGCAACCCTATACCGCACCGACCTTGAAAAAAATGGCGAAGCAGGGCGTCAAGCGGGTCGATGTGATGTGCCCTGGATTCACCAGCGATTGCCTGGAAACCCTGGAAGAGATCGCCATGGAGGCCAAGCAGGACTTCCTCGGCGCCGGCGGCAAGGAATTTCATTTCATCCCCTGCCTGAATCAGTCCCAGCCCTGGATTTCGGCCATGGCCAGCCTGGTCGAGGAGCACATGATCGGTTGGCCGACGCATCTGACCGACGCCGAACGCACTGAACTGAAACAACAGGCCGACGCCTCGAAGCAGCGCGCCGAACGCCTGGGCGCTGCCCAGTAAGGGCTGCAGCGAGGGTTGTAGCGGGTTTGCAGCAGAAATTTTGAGATGGAGTGCGCCACACAGGCGGGGCACAACTATAATGAGCGCCCAGCTTGCAGTTGGGCGTTCAGATCGGGGTGTTATCGGTTTGGCAAGGGCAGGAAGTCTGGCAAGACATCAACATAAAAAATTAATACAGCGCGACCAGTTGCGAATAACTGATCCAGCTGGCTGCCAGCACGATATAGACAACCAGAAATGCGGAAATCAACGGCAGTTTCACGATCTTCCCCTTTCATCGGCTTGATTTGTTGAGCACTTTTGCGTGTACCAATCCACGTCTTTAGGATAGTTCCTATGGCGCGTTGCAGCAAACCCGCAGGTGGTAAATTTTGTTTCAATTTGTTGCTGGAAAATGGCGTGGACAGTAGCTTTGACGCTGCTTTTGCCGGAATCCGGGTGGCCGGTGTTTTTAACCCTTGAAAAAGTAGGGACATAGCCTCATTTGGCTTTGCATACACCACTAAGTTATTGATTGTTGGAGGTTTTTGAATGGAAAACATGGAAAATCAGAGCGGACAAGCGCAAACCGAAAAGAATGCTGTTGCTGAAGATGCAACGGTAGTCGCCGAATCGGCGCTGGAAGTCCAGTTGTCCGAGGCGCAGGCCAAGATCGCGGAAATGCAGGATGCTTTCCTGCGCGCCAAGGCTGAAGCGGAAAATATCCGCCGCCGGGCCCAGGAAGATATTGCTCGTGCACACAAATTTGCGATTGAAGGCTTTGCCGAAGCGTTGGTGCCGGTGAAGGACAACCTTGAAATGGCGTTGAAAATTGAAACGCCATCGGTTGAATCGCTGAAGGAAGGCGTCGAAATGACGCTCAAGCAGCTTTCTTCGGCCTTCGAAAGAAACCGTTTGCTGGAAATTTCGCCGCAGGTCGGCGAGAAACTCGATCCGATGAAACACCAGGCAATCTCGACGGTTCCGGCCGAACAGGAAGCCAATACCGTAGTAACAGTGCTGCAGAAGGGTTACACCATTGCCGACCGCTTGTTGCGTCCGGCACTGGTCGTCGTTGCGCAAGGAAAATAACAAAAAATCGCTTGGCGAGCGCTTGAAAGCGCTGTTTTTCTCCTTATATTCAGAACATCAAAACATTAATCAGATTTCAGTAAAGGACATACACCATGGGTAAAATTATCGGCATTGACTTGGGTACCACCAACTCTTGCGTTTCGGTTATCGAGGGCGGTCAACCTAAAGTGATCGAAAACTCGGAAGGCGCACGTACTACGCCGTCCGTCATCGCTTATCAAGAAGACGGCGAAATCCTGGTCGGCGCGCCGGCCAAGCGCCAGGCAGTCACCAATCCGAAAAACACGCTGTACGCAACCAAGCGTCTGATCGGCCGCAAGTTCGACGAAAAAGAAGTGCAGAAAGACATCGCCCTGATGCCTTACCAGATCCTCAAAGCCGACAACGGCGATGCATGGGTCGGCGTGCGCGATCAAAAACTGGCGCCACCACAAATCTCCGCAGAAGTGCTGCGCAAGATGAAGAAGACTGCCGAAGACTACCTCGGCGAAGAAGTCACCGAAGCCGTGATCACGGTGCCGGCATACTTCAACGATGCACAGCGCCAAGCAACCAAGGATGCTGGCCGTATCGCTGGTCTGGACGTCAAGCGCATCATCAACGAACCGACTGCAGCAGCGCTGGCATTCGGCCTGGACAAGGCTGAGAAGGGCGATCGCAAGATTGCCGTGTACGACTTGGGCGGCGGTACATTCGACGTCTCGATCATTGAAATCGCCGATGTCGATGGCGAAAAGCAATTTGAAGTGCTGTCCACCAACGGCGATACATTCCTCGGCGGTGAAGACTTCGACCAACGCATCATCGATTACATCCTGGACGAGTTCAAGAAGATCAACGGTATCGACCTGGGCAAGGACGCGATTGCTTTGCAACGCATCAAGGCATCGGCCGAGCGCGCCAAGATCGAACTGTCGTCGTCGCAACAGACTGAAATCAACGAGCCGTACATCGCGATGGCTAACGGCGCACCGGTCCACTTGAACCTGAAGATCACCCGCGCCAAGCTGGAATCGCTGGTTGAAGAACTGATCGCCAAGACCATCGAACCTTGCCGCATCGCCATCAAGGACGCCGGCGTCAAGGTTTCCGATATCGACGACATCATCCTGGTCGGCGGCATGACCCGTATGCCTAAGGTGCAAGAGAAGGTCAAAGAGTTCTTTGGCAAGGATCCACGCAAGGACGTGAATCCGGATGAAGCTGTTGCCGTTGGCGCAGCGATCCAGGGTTCGGTCTTGTCGGGCGACCGTAAGGACTTGCTGTTGCTGGACGTGACTCCGCTGTCGCTGGGTATCGAAACCATGGGCGGCGTGATGACCAAGATGATCCAGAAGAACACCACGATCCCGACCAAGTTCAGCCAGGTGTTCTCGACTGCCGACGACAACCAGCCGGCCGTGACCATCAAGGTTTTCCAAGGTGAGCGCGAAATGGCTGCAGGCAACAAGGGCCTGGGCGAATTCAATCTGGAAGGTATCCCGCCAGCAGCACGCGGCACACCGCAGATCGAAGTGACCTTCGACATTGACGCCAACGGCATCCTGCACGTCGGCGCCAAGGACAAGGCAACCGGCAAGGAAAACAAGATCACGATCAAGGCCAACTCCGGCTTGACCGAAGAAGAAATCCAGAAAATGGTGCGCGACGCTGAGGCGAATGCCGAGGAAGACAAGCGCCTGAAGGAAGTTGCCGAAGCCCACAACCAAGGCGATGCATTGGTCCATTCGACCAAGAAATCCCTGGCGGAATACGGCGACAAGCTGGAAGCCGGCGAAAAGGCCAGCATCGAAGCTGCAATCAAGGAACTGGAAGAAGCATTGAAGGGCAGCGACAAGGCAGCCATCGATAACAAGACAGCCGCCTTGACCACCGCAGCGCAGAAGCTCGGCGAAAAGATGTATGCCGACATGCAGGCGCAGCAAGCCGCTGCCGGCGGCGCTGAAGCTGGTGCCGCAGGTGCCGGTGCAGAAGCCAAGCCAAAGGAAGACGACGTGGTTGATGCTGACTTCAAGGAAGTGAAGGACAAGTAATCTCTTCGTCAGCGATGGCTTGCTAGTCTGATTTTGAATCGGAATTGTGACCATCGCGAAGACGCGCCGGACAGATGCCATCGCTTGCGATGCCCTGTTCGGCGTTTTCGCTTAAACAAGAGGGTGTAAAAAGATGGCGAAGCGTGATTTTTACGAAATACTGGGTGTTGCGAAAAACGCTTCTGATGAAGAAATCAAGAAGGCGTACCGCAAGCTCGCAATGAAGCATCATCCGGACCGCAATCCGGATAGCAAAGGTGCGGAAGAGAAGTTCAAAGAGGCGAAAGAAGCCTACGAAATGCTGTCAGACCCGCAAAAGCGGGATGCTTATGACCGCTATGGCCATGCCGGCGTCGATCCCAACATGGGTGGTGGCGGTGGTGGCGGCGCGGGCGGATTTGCCGATGCCTTTGGCGATATCTTCGGCGACATTTTCGGTGGCGGCGGCGGTGGTCGCGGCGGCCGCGGTGGCGGACCGCAGGTGTATCGCGGCGCCGATCTGCGCTACAACCTGGAAATCACGCTGGAGCAGGCGGCGCACGGCTTCGATACGACAATCCGTGTGCCAAGCTGGGACGAGTGCGAGCCGTGTCATGGCTCAGGCGCCAAGCCGGGCACCGAACCAGTCACTTGCCCAACCTGCGGCGGTCACGGCCAGGTACGCATGCAGCAAGGTTTCTTCAGTATCCAGCAGACTTGCCCCAAGTGCCATGGCAGCGGCAAGATCATTCCGGAGCCATGTCCGTCTTGCGCGGGTGCAGGCCGCATCAAGCGCAACAAGACACTGGAAGTGAAGATTCCGGCCGGTATCGACGACGGCATGCGGATTCGTTCTTCCGGCAACGGCGAGCCAGGCATGAATGGCGGCCCGACCGGCGACCTGTATGTGGAAATCCACATCAAGCCGCACGCGGTGTTCCAGCGCGAAGGCGACGACCTGCATTGCGAAATGCCGATCTCGTTTGCCAAAGCAGCTTTGGGCGGTGAAATCGAAGTGCCGACACTGAACGGCAAGGCTTCGTTCACGATCCCTGACGGCACCCAGTCCGGCAAGACCTTCCGTCTGCGCAGCAAGGGCATCAAGGGCGTACGCTCAGGCTACGCCGGCGACCTGTTCTGCCACGTCGTGGTGGAAACTCCGGTCAAGCTGAGCGAGCGCCAGAAGGAATTGCTGCAGGAGTTCGAGCAGCTCACCAGCGAAGGCGGCGCCAAGCACAGCCCGCAAACCAAGTCCTGGAAGGACAAGGTAAAAGAGTTCTTCGAATAATTTCGAGCGTGGACGCTTTCATGGAAACCGCCAGCCATTCAGGTTGGCGGTTTTTTTTCGTCAGGAATTTCTCTGTGGAAATGTTATCCAAAGTGGTCGGCGCCATTAACAATTTCTCTATTGCATAATCCTGCGCGTCTCTCTATTCTGTAGGTGGTAATAATAAAACGATCGTTCTTTTATATCGGCGATCAACACAAAACAAACTCCATATACAAACCATAGGAGGAGACATGAAGATAGTTGCTCGTTTGAAGCGTGCAGGGGCTTGCGCCTGCATATTGTCTGCGCTGATCGTGGCGCAGCATGCGTCTGCGCTGGATGTGGCGGGCGTCAAGGTCGACGAAACGGCAAAGGTCGGCAATCAGGATTTGAAGCTGAACGGCGCCGGCATTCGCTACAAGGTGATTTTCAAGGTGTATACGGCGGCGCTTTACCTGACCGACAAGAAAACCACTGTGCCGGACGTCTTGGCAGCGCCGGGCGCACGGCGGATCGAGCTGGTCATGCTGCGTGATGTCAGCAGCGAAGATTTCAGCCGTGCTTTCATGGCCGGTATCCAGAACAATGTGGATAAAGCCGATAAGTCGAAGATCATCAACCAGCTGCTGAAATTCGGTGAGCTGTTTGCCTCGATCCCGGAATTGAAAAAAGGCGATGTGCTGACCACCGACTGGATTCCCAACGTCGGTACGCAGATCCACTTTAACGGCAAGCCAGTGTCAGAGAATTTGCCCGACCAGACTTTCTATAACGCCCTGTTGAAAATCTGGCTCGGCGAGAAACCGGCGGACAGCAAGCTGAAGCAGGCGTTGCTCGGTCAGGCAGGATAGGTAAGCCCGAAGCGAATATCGGTTATAGGAAGTAAAAACCGATAAAAGCTGATGGGATTTGCCAGTTTTCTATAAAATAAGGCCTAGGATGTCTTGCATATCGTTATCAAAATGGTATGCGGATGGAACTTTATTGAATAGAAAACAATGACAGCAAAAAACAAGCAATCCCTGACCAGAGAAGATCTTTTCCAGAGAAACCGTGAGTGGGCGGCGGCAATTACCGCCCGCGACCCGGACTTTTTCAAAACCCTGGCAGCGCAACAGACGCCCGAGTATTTCTGGATTGGGTGTTCCGACAGCAGGGTGCCGGCAAATGAATTGCTGGGCTTGCTGCCGGGTGAGTTGTTCGTTCACCGCAACGTCGCCAACGTGGTTGCGCACAGCGACCTGAACTGCCTGTCGGTGCTGCAATTCGCCGTCGACGTGCTCAAGGTGAAGCACGTTTTCGTGGTTGGCCATTATGGTTGCTCCGGCGTGCATGCGGCGCTTACCAAGCGCCGCGTTGGCCTGGCTGACAACTGGTTGCGGCATGTCGAAGACGTGCATCAGAAGCACGAACGCTACCTGGGCGAAGCGTTGCCGGAAAATGTTCGCCACGATCGCCTGTGCGAACTCAACTCGATGGAGCAGGTCGCCAATATCTGTCGTACGACGATTGTCCGGGATGCCTGGGAACGCGGCCAGCCACTGACCATCCATAGCTGGGTCTATGGGTTGCGCGACGGCCTGCTGAGCGATCTGGGCGTGACCGTGAGTTGCATGGCCGATCTGGAAAAGGGCATGGCGACGAGCTTGAAGCGTTACGAAGATTAAAGCCGGCGGATGCGGTAGTTGTGCATCGAAGCGATCATTGAATAAAAAAAACGACCAGTAGCTTGGTCGTTTTTTTTATGTGCGGTTCATCTGTATTGCTTGCCTCGGCAACGTCGGCACTTGTACCCACGTTGCCGGGCAATAATTGGATGACGATGATTAGATGACGATGGTTTGCGCTTCGCCTTCAGCGCGGGCGCGGATTTCGCCGATGCGGTTGACGGTTTCGCCGGCTGCCTGCAATTGGGCGATGGCGGCGTCGGCGTTTTCCTTGGAGACGATGACAGTCATGCCAATGCCGCAGTTGAATACGCGATGCATTTCCGCATCGGCGACTTGGCCGTGTTGCTGCAACCATTTGAACAGTGGCGGCATGGTCCAGCTGTCGGCATGCAATACCGCAGTCAGGTTGTCTTGCAGCACGCGTGGGATGTTTTCCACCAGGCCGCCGCCGGTGATGTGCACCATGCCCTTGACTTCCATCGACTCCATCAGCGCCAGCAACGGCTTGACGTAGATGCGGGTAGGTTCCATCAGCACGTCGGCCAGTTTGCGGCCGTGGAAGTCGGCGTCGAGATCCGGTTGGGCGACGTCGATGATCTTGCGCACCAGCGAGTAGCCGTTGGAGTGCGCACCTGACGATGCCAGGCCGAGGACAACGTCGCCCGGTACGATCTTGGTGCCGTCGATCAGTTTGGATTTTTCAACCGCGCCGACCGCGAAGCCGGCCAGGTCGTATTCGCCATCCGGATACATGCTTGGCATTTCAGCGGTTTCGCCGCCGATCAGTGCGCAGCCGGCCAGTTCGCAACCCTTGGCGATGCCCTTGATGACATCGGTGGCGCTTGGCACATCGAGTTTGCCGCAGGCGAAGTAATCGAGGAAGAACAGCGGCTCGGCGCCTTGCACCAGGATGTCGTTGACGCTCATGGCGACCAGGTCGATGCCGACCGTGTCGTGGCGCTTCAGGTGGAAGGCCAGCTTGAGCTTGGTGCCGACACCGTCGGTGCCGGAGACCAGTACCGGTTCCTTGAATTTCTTGCTGATTTCGAACAAGGCGCCGAAACCGCCGATGCCGCCCATCACGCCTTCACGCATGGTGCGTTTGGCGAAGGGCTTGATTGCCTCGACCAGGGCGTCGCCAGCGTCGATATCAACACCGGCATCGCGATAAGAGAGGGGCACGTTGGAAACGTTTGAAGTGGAAGTCATGATGTGATTGGCGGCAGAGGCGGTAAAATAGAGGAATTCGGCCACGCATTCCCTATACATTGCTGTATTTGGGGTGAAATAATCGGCCAGCGACAGGCTTGCGAGGGCAAAACAAGCGGAAAATACGACTTTTCCACGAGATTTTGCCTGTCCCCAGCTTGTCATTCGCCTGGTGTCGGCTGGATTATTGCGCGGTAAAAGCGGTATTTTATCAAACCGATCCATCAAACTCTCGATTCCATGCCATTTTCTTTTACCGACGAACAAAAACAAACAGCTTTGTGGCTTGGACTTGGCCTGTTGCTGATAGCCCTGATGGTGGCATTGGGGCCGATCCTGACTCCTTTCATCGCCTCTGCGATCCTCGCCTACGCGCTCAATCCGGGCGTCGACTGGCTGTCGCGCAGGCGCATCGGCAAGTTCCCGTTTCCGCGGGCGCTGGCGGTGCTGATCGTGATCATGCTGCTGGTGTTTGCAATCCTGGCGGTGATCCTGATCGTAATTCCGGTATTGCGCAAAGAGTTTCCTTTGTTGCAAGATCAGATTCCGAATTTCCTCAGCAAGCTGGACGGCTTCATCGGTCCGCATCTGCAGGATTTCGGCATCAACATGCGGCTCGACGGCACTGGCATCAAGGAAATGCTGACCAAGCAGCTGTCCGCCAGCAGCGATGAAATCTGGACCTCGGTGCTGGCTTCGGTCAAGGTGGGCGGCACGGCGGTGTTGGGCTGGCTGGCGACGATCCTGCTGGTGCCGGTGGTGCTGTTTTACCTGTTGCAGGACTGGCATCAGATCGTTGCTCGCGTGGGCACGTTGGTGCCGCGCCGCTGGCTGGGCAAGACCGGCAACATGACGCAAGAGGTCGATAGCCTGCTGGCGCAGTATTTACGGGGCCAATTACTGGTAATGTTGGTTCTGGCGATTTATTATTCGACCGGGCTGGCGATTGCGGGCTTTGATGTGGCGTTGCCTGTTGGCATTATTACCGGTTTGCTGGTATTTATCCCATATGTCGGCTTCGGCCTCGGCCTGGTGCTGGCGCTGATTGCCGCGATGCTGCAATTCCAAGGCTGGCATGGGCTGATCGCGGTTGCCATCGTTTATGGCATCGGCCAGGTACTGGAGAGTTTTATCCTGACCCCGCGCCTGGTGGGCGAACGCATCGGCCTGCATCCGCTGGTAGTGATTTTTGCATTGATGGCCTTTGGCCAACTGTTCGGCTTTGTCGGCATACTGCTGGCGCTGCCATGTTCTGCAATCATGTCGGTAGTGGTCAAGCACGTGCGTGCGCACTACCTGGACAGCAGTTTTTATAAACATTAATTATTATTAATTAAACAAATTAAAAGGGGTTCGAAAAATCGTCGCGAGCAACGCAGAATTAAGAGGGAGCATCGCAGCTCCCATATCGTGTCGCGCAGCCGGTTTGTCGAGCCTCCTCTTGGGTAAAGAAGTATGAGGCAGCTTACGCTGGACATTACTGCGGAAGAACCGCAGACTCTCGACACTTTTGTGGTCGGGCAGAATCAAGAAGCTTTACAGTTCTTGCAGCGTCTGGTCGCGCCGTCGACGACATCCATCACCGCACCGGGCGACCGCTTCGTCTACCTGTGGGGCGATGCCGGCGCCGGTAAAAGCCACGTGCTGCATGCCCTGGCGAGCAGCACCGGGGCCCGCCTGATCCGCGGCAATCAATATAACGGAGATGTGTTCAATTTTTCGCCGGAGGTATCCGGCTATCTGATCGACGATTGCGACAAGCTGTCGGCCACCGACCAGATTGAAGCGTTTGCCCTGTTCAACCAGATCCGCGAGCATGGCGGCTGGCTGGTCACCAGCGGCGAACTGCCGCCATCCGAACTGAGCGTGCGCGAAGATTTGCGCACCCGTCTCGGCTGGGGCTTGATCTATCAATTGCATGGTTTGAGCGATGAAGAAAAGATCGCCGCACTGACGCACGCCGCGCAAGTACGCGGCCTGCACCTGTCGAGTGGCGTGTTACCCTACCTGATCACGCATTTCCGGCGCGATATGCGGTCTTTGACAGCCATGCTGGATGAATTGGACCGTTATTCGCTGGAGACTCAGCGTCCTATTACGCTGCCTTTGCTGCGCAGCTTGTTGCAACTCGAATCCGAAGATAATAAACCTCTATGAACCTGGCCTTATTCGACCTTGACCATACGCTGTTGCCCGTCGACTCCGACTATGAATGGGGACAGTTCCTGGTGCGCATCGGCGCAGTGGATCCCGATGCCTTTGAAAAGAGCAATGCCGAATGGTTTGCGCAATACCAGGCCGGTACGCTCGATCCGGTCAAATACCTGGAATTCGCATTCGGCACGCTGGCCAAATTCCCGCGCAAGCAGCTCGATGCTTGGCACGAACAATTCATGGCACAAGTGATTCAGCCGCAGATCAAGCCGGCCGCGCGCGCGCTGCTGCAAAAGCATCAGGACGCAGGCGACCTGGTGGCGATCGTGACCGCTACCAACAGTTTTGTGACAGAACCGATCGCCAAGGCGCTCGGCGTCGATTTCCTGATCGCCTCCGATCCGGAAACTACCGGCGATGGCGAGATTACCGGCAAACTGCTGGACACGCCGACCTACGGCCCCGGCAAGGTCGTCCATACCCATGCGTGGCTGGCCACCATGGACATGACGCTGAAAAGCTTCCCGCGCAGTTATTTCTATAGCGATTCGCACAACGACCTGCCGCTGATGCTGCTGGTCACGGATCCGATTGCCACCAATCCGAACTCGCTGTTGAAAGCGCATGCCACCGCGCACGGCTGGCCCATCCTGAATTTATTCGACGCGCAATGATCAAGAAGCTGATTCGCTCCATCCTTGGGAAAAAGAAAAAAGATCCCACCCAACCGTTGATACTCGGCCCGAAGCAGCACGGCATCAATCCGCAACTGGTGTCGCCGAATGCCGTCAGGGTTACCAAGACGCTGCAGGATAACGGCTACAAGGCGTTCATCGTCGGCGGCGCTGTGCGTGACCTGCTGTTGGGCGTGAAACCCAAGGATTTTGACGTCGCCACCAACGCCACGCCCGAGCAGGTCAAACGCCTGTTCCGGCGCGCCTTCATCATCGGCAAGCGCTTCCAGATCGTGCACGTGATGTTCGGCCAGGAGCTGATCGAAGTCACCACTTTCCGCGGCGCGTCGTCCGACGGCTCACCCAAGGATGAACATGGCCGCGTGTTGCGCGACAACACCTTCGGCGAGCAACACGAAGATGCCGTGCGACGCGATTTCACCATCAACGCGATGTACTACGATCCGGCCACCGAAAGCGTGCTGGACTACCACGGCGGCATCGACGATATTCGCGCCAAGACCTTGCGCATCATCGGCGATCCGGAAGCCCGTTATCGCGAAGATCCGGTGCGCATGCTGCGCATCGTGCGTTTCGCCGCCAAGCTCAAATTCACGATTGATCCGGCCACGCGGGCGCCGATCCCGGTGATGGCGGCGTTGATCGATAACGTACCGGCGGCACGGGTATTCGACGAGATGCTCAAGTTGTTGATGAGCGGCCATGCGCTGGCTTGCTTGCAGCAACTGCGCAAGGAAGGCCTGCATCACGGCTTGCTGCCGTTGCTGGATGTGGTGCTGGAGCAGCCGCTGGGCGAAAAATTCGTCACGCTGGCGCTGGCCAATACCGATGTCCGCGTACAGCAAGGCAAGCCGGTGTCGCCTGGCTTCCTGTTTGCATCGCTGCTGTGGCACCAGGTGCTGGAAAAATGGAGCGCCTACAAGGCCGCCGGCGAACTGCCGATCCCAGCCTTGCATCTGGCCGCCGACGACGTATTGGAAGCGCAAACCGACAAGCTGGCCTTGCAACGCAAGATTGCGTCCGACATGCGCGATATCTGGGCCATGCAGCCGCGCTTTGAACGCCGTGTCGGCAAGGCGCCGTACAAGCTGCTGGAGCATCTGCGTTTGCGCGCCGGATACGATTTCCTGCTGTTGCGTTGCGCCTCAGGCGAGATCGATAGCGAAATCGGCGAATGGTGGACCGCCTTCATGGAAGGCGACGGCGAGCAGCGTGAAAAGCTG
Organism: Collimonas sp. NPDC087041; assembly: GCF_044745265.1. Classification (NCBI taxonomy): domain Bacteria; kingdom Pseudomonadati; phylum Pseudomonadota; class Betaproteobacteria; order Burkholderiales; family Oxalobacteraceae; genus Collimonas; species Collimonas sp. NPDC087041. Next base: position 71,331 of record NZ_JBIUZX010000008.1, on the reverse strand, counting down.
CTGGCGCAAAAACCGAAGGTAGCGGCTGCGGCGGACGCTGCGCCGGCCAAGAAACGGCCGCGCCGACGCGGTCCGCGTGGCGCTGCCAAGACCACCAATGCGGGCGGCGGCAATAAAGAGTCAGGTGGTCAATGACGGCAGGTTCCAGCAAGGTTGACGATCCGGTAAAGGCGTACATCGGCATCGGCGCCAATCTCGGCGATGCGCGCGGCCAGGTGCAGCGCGCCATCCTGCAGCTCGGCAAGTTGGCCGACACCAGCCTGACGGCGCAATCGAGCCTGTTTCGCACAGCGCCGCTGGATGCCGGCGGCGACGATTACATCAATGCCGTCGCTTGCGTCGCCACGCGCCTGAGCGCGCATGCGTTGCTGAAGGAGCTGCAGCGGATTGAACTGGATTTTGGCCGCGAGCGTCCGTATCAGAATGCGCCGCGCACCCTTGACCTGGATTTGCTGCTGTACGGGCAGTCGACCATCGCCGATGAGGTGTTGACGCTGCCGCATCCGCGCATGACGCAGCGCGCTTTCGTGCTGATCCCGCTGTTGCAGATCGATCCCTTCATCGTCATTCCCAACCATGGCCCGGCGCATCAATTTGCACCGCAGGTTGCAGACCAGGTCATCAGCAAAGCATAAAATCCGATTAATGACGGATGCCTGCCGGTTACGCCGGCTTCTGGCACACTGTCCACTTCTTGCGTATCCGCACACCATTCTCGAACATGAATCTAGCCAGCTACAAATACATCGTTGTCGAAGGTCCGATCGGGGTCGGCAAGACCACGCTGGTCAACAAGATCGCCATGCACCTGGGCGGCAAGGTTTTGCTGGAACAGCCGCAGGCGAATCCGTTCCTGGAAAAGTTTTACCGTGACGCTCCGCGTTACGCGCTGTCGACGCAAATGTTCTTCCTGTTCCAGCGCATCAATCAGTTGCGTGATGCCGCGCAGGAAGACCTGTTCGACAATAACGGTCACCTGATCGCCGATTTCCTGCTGGCCAAGGATCCGATTTTCGCGCGCCTGACGTTGGCTGACGAAGAACTCAAGCTATATCAGCAGATGTACGACCATCTGCGGCCGCAGGTGGCGACGCCGGACCTGGTGATCTATCTGCAGGCCGAACCGGAAACCCTGGTCGGACGCATCAGGAAGCGCGGCATCGAGATGGAGGCGGGTATTTCGCCCGAGTACCTGGCGCGCCTGTGCGAGAGCTATAGCAGCTTTTTTTATCATTACGACGATGCGCCTTTGCTGATCGTCAATAACGAACATCTGGATTTGGCCGGCAACGACGCCGACTTCAACTTGCTCTTGGCGCGCATCGACGGCATGCGCGGCAAGCGTGAATTTTTCAATCGTGGAGAATGACAATGGCAGGCTATCTACAAGGCGGTGAGCCGGCAGCAGACGGCAAGGCGCCGGTTGCGCGCACTAAACCGATTACTATCCCGGCATTGCAGGCGTTGCGCGACAAGGGTGAAAAAATCACCATGCTGACCTGCTATGACGCCAGCTTTGCGTCACTGATGGACCGTTGCGGCGTCGAGACGCTGCTGATCGGCGATTCGCTCGGCATGGTGTGCCAGGGCCACAATTCGACCTTGCCGGTATCGGTGCAGGATATCGTTTATCACACTGCCAGCGTGGCGCGCGGCAACCGCACGGCGCTGGTGCTGGCTGACCTGCCGTTCGGCGCCTATGCGACGCCGGAAAGCGCATTTGCCAATGCGGTGCCGGTGATCCAGGCCGGTGCGCAAATGGTCAAGATCGAAGGCGGCACCTGGCTGGCGCCGACCGTGCGCTTCCTGACCGAACGCGCGATCCCGGTGTGCGGCCATCTCGGCCTGACGCCGCAATCGGTGCATCAGATGGGCGGCTACAAGGTGCAGGGCAAGTCGCACGCAGCAGCCGAACAACTGAAGGCCGACGCGTTGGCGCTACAGGAAGCGGGCGCCAGCCTGCTGGTGCTGGAAGCGATTCCGGCGGCGCTCGGCAAGGAAGTCAGCGAGTTGCTGTCGATCCCGACCATCGGGATAGGCGCCGGCCCGGATTGTTCCGGCCAGGTGTTGGTGATGCACGACCTGATGGGGGTTTTCCCCGGCCACAAGGCGCGCTTCGTGAAAGACTTCATGCAAGGCCAAACCAGCATCGACGCTGCTGTGCTGGCGTATGTGCGCGCGGTCAAGGATCAGTCGTTTCCAGCGCCTGAGCATTGTTTCTGACATGGCCTGGTGACTTTGCCCGGGTTTAAGCAGGGCACAAAATGAAAACGGCGCCGAATCACGGCGCCGTTTTTTTATAGGGTTCTTTCAGCGTTGCTTGCTGTCGCTACCTTGCGCCAGCGTCTGCAGCGGCGCCGGCGGGTTCTCGGTGGCCAGTCCTTGCGGCGGCAGCACCACCAGCGGCTGGCTGCGCGAGCCTTGCGCCGACAGCACATTGGCTGTGGTTTCCGGGTCGGCATTCCAGACTGGATCGGCGAGGCCGTCGAACACGGTTTTGAGCTGCTTGCCCCAGTTTTCGCGGATCATCTGAAAGTACTGGTTCTTTTCGCCGATGGTGACGAAGCGGGTGACCGCCAGCGTATCGTGTTCATATAGCAGCATGTCCAGTGGCAAACCAACCGAGACGTTGGAGCGTAGCGTCGAATCCATCGAAATCAGCGCACATTTTGCCGCCTCGTCGAGCGACGAAGCCGGGGTGATGACGCGATCCAGGATCGGCTTGCCGTACTTCGATTCGCCGATCTGGAAGTAGGTGTTTTCGTTGTGCGATTCAATGAAATTGCCGGCTGAATAAATCTGGAACAGGCGGCAACGCTCGCCCTTGATCTGGCCGCCGAAGATGATGCTGACGTTGAAATCGATGCCGAATTTTTCCAGCGCCTGCGCTTCGCGGTCGTGCACGGTGCGGATCGCCTCGCCGACGATTTGCGCGGCTTCATACATCGAATCGACAGTCCAGATGGTCTTGCCGGCGGCATTCATGCGCTCGCCGATGATTTCCTTGACCGATTGCGAAATCGACAGGTTGCCGGCGGTCATGAGGACCATCAGGCGATCGCCCGGATTCTCGAACACGCTCATCTTGCGCGCAGTGGCGACATGGTCGACACCCGCATTGGTGCGGGAGTCGGAGAGAAAAACCAGGCCGGAATCGAGGCGCAGGGCAACGCAGTAAGTCATGGTGTCAGAGAAAAACGCAAAGAGAGGATTTTACAGGAACCCAAGGTCGTTTCCTGCTCAGGTTGCTACGGTTTTGTTGTTTGTGCAACAAGTTTTTACACATTCTCCCGCTTGTTTCATTGATCTGATGGCAGTGCGGAAACATTGACCTGTACCGTCAGCGTTTCTTCACCACCGCCGCGCCGCACGCCGCGCACCGGCGCCGCCGAATCGTAGTCGCGCCCGATTGCCAGGCGACAATAATTGTTGCTGGCAAAGCAGGCGTGGGTCACATCGATGCTGATCCAGCCGGCAAAATCGCTTTCCTGCACCCAGACATCAACCCAGGCGTGGCTTTCCGCATGATTGGTATTGCCGGGATCGATATAGCCCGATACGTAGCGCGCCGGGATGCCGACGGTGTGGCAGCAAGCCAGGAACAGATGGGCATGGTCCTGGCACACGCCCTGGCCTTGAGCCAGTGCGTCGTCGGCGCTGGTGGTCACCGCAGTCGAACCGCTTTGATAGGCAACCGCGGCGCAGATTGCTTGCGCCAGATCCAGCAATTGCTTGCTGCCGGCGCCGGCTTGCAGGTGGCGATGGGCGAAGTCCATGACGGCAACGGTGGGCTGCGTCAGTTGTGTCGCCACCGTAAATACCAACGGCGAAAATTCGCCCGGCTGCGGCAGCCGGCCCAAATGCAAGGGCGCGACCGCCACAGTGCCTTCAGCGATGATGCGCACCTCGTGGTGCGGCCTGGTGATGGTCAGTGTATGGCTCAGATTGCCGAATGCATCGGTGAACGGATGACGGGTGCCCGAGCTGCGGATATTCCAGGCCAGCGTGCGCTGCTGCACTTCGGCGCGCGGCGACAGGCGCAACTGCTGGATGGTATAGGTCAGCGGCGCGGTGTAGTGATAAACCGTTTCATGCCGAATAGTCAGGAGCATGGCGGGTCTATCCTGGAAGCGCTAGTGATGCAGGTGTTGAGATACATTTCCGGCTTTCTGGCTGACGGGTTTGAAAATACTGCGTAAGCCGCTTGATCGACCTGACTATCTACGTAACTGCCGCTTCCAGGTACCGGTCTAAGTATTCAGCGGCACCAGGAAGTCGCGGCTGATGCGGTTACCGAGTTCAAAAATCCTTTCAAAGAAACGCGTCAGGTAGTCGTGCAGCCCGGCGTCGAGGATTTCGTCGAGATTGCTGAACTGGAGATCGGCATGTAGCTTGCCGGCGAAGCGTTCGGTATCCGAGGAAATGTCGTTGCGCACGTGCTTCAGATTGCCGACTACCTGCGCCATGCAGGCCAGCAGCGAGCGTGGCATGTCCGGCCGCAGGATCAGCAAATCGGCGACGCGCGCCGGCGTGATCACATCGCGATATACCTTGCGGTAGATTTCGAAGCCCGATACCGAGCGCAGGATCGCCGCCCAGTAATAGAAGTCGACTTGCGGTTCGGCGATCGCGTCCTTGCGTTCTTCGGCGTGCTGCTGTTCCTTGCTCTGTGTCTGTTGCTGGCCGTTCTTCTTGTAGGCCGCGCCTTCCTTGGCGCCGTGGAATTTAACGTCGATGATACGTGCGGTGTTGTCGGCGCGCTCCAGGAATGTGCCGAGGCGGATGAAGTGGAAGGCTTCATCCTTGAGCATGGTGCCGATGGTGACGCCGCGCGACAGGTGCGAGCGATGCTTGACCCATTCGAAGAATTCACTTGGATTCTGCTCCAGCGCATCGGTCTGCAGATAACCTTGCATCTTGATCCAGGTAGCGTTCTGGATTTCCCAGGCTTCAGTGGTCAGCGCGCCGCGCACGGCGCGCGCGTTCTCGCGCGCCTGCTTCAAGCAAGAGGCAATCGACGATGGATTGCCGGGATCGCGCACCATGAAATCGATTACGTCCTTTTGCGTCAGGACGCTGTACTTCTTGTCGAACGCCTGCTGCAACTCGGAAATGCCGAGGATCGCGCGCCAGCCTTTTTCAGCATCTTCGACCGATTGCGGCAACAAGCCGGTTTGCACGTGCACATCCAGCATGCGTGCTGTATTTTCCGCCCGCTCGGTGTAGCGGGACATCCAGAACAAATGATCTGCGGTACGACTGAGCATGTTATTTCTCCAGAATCCAGGTGTCTTTGGTGCCGCCGCCTTGGGACGAGTTGACCACCAGCGAGCCATCCTTGAGCGCTACGCGGGTCAGGCCGCCGCGCACCATCGAGACAGTTTTTCCGGATAGTACAAACGGCCGCAAGTCGATGTGGCGCGGCGCGATGCCGGATTCGACATAGGTAGGGCAGGCGGACAGCGCCAGCGTTGGCTGTGCGATGTAGCCTTCAGGCTTGGCAAGAATGCGCTGGCGGAAATCTTCGATTTCCTGTTTGGTCGAGGCCGGTCCAACCAGCATGCCGTAACCGCCGGCGCCATGCACTTCCTTGACCACCAGATCATTGAGATTATCGAGCGTGTACTGCAGATCTTCTTTTTTCCTGCACTGGAAAGTGGGGACGTTGTTGAGGATCGGCTTTTCCGACAGGTAGAACTGGATCATGTCCGGCACAAATGGATAGATCGATTTGTCATCGGCGACGCCGGTGCCGATCGCATTCGCCAAGGTCACATTGCCGGCGCGGTACACCGACAGCAGACCCGGCACGCCGAGCGACGAATCGGGGCGGAACGCGAGGGGATCGAGGTAGTCATCGTCAATGCGGCGGTAGATCACGTCGACCCGCTTGGGGCCGCGCGTGGTGCGCATGTAGACGGCGTTGTCGTTGACGAACAAATCCTGGCCTTCGACCAGCTCCACACCCATCTGCTGGGCCAGGAACGCGTGTTCGAAATAGGCTGAGTTGTACATCCCCGGCGTCATCACCACCACAGTCGGATCGGTGACGCCGATCGGCGCGACCGAGCGCAGGTTGTCGAGCAACATGTCGGGATAATGCGCGACCGGCGCAATTTTATGGCGCAGGAACAGCTCAGGGAACAAGCGCATCATCATCTTGCGGTCTTCCAGCATGTACGACACGCCGGACGGTACCCGCAGGTTATCTTCCAGCACGTAGAACTCACCCTGGCCGGCACGCACGATGTCGACGCCGGCAATATGCGCGTAGATATCCGAAGCGACCGAGATGCCTTGCATTTCAGGGCGGTACTGGGCGTTGCGGAAAATCTGCTCGGCGGGAATCACGCCTGCCTTGACGATGTTCTGGTCGTGGTAGATGTCGTGGATGAACATGTTGAGCGCTTTCACGCGCTGCACCAGGCCGGCTTCCAGGGTCGCCCATTCCTGCGCGTGGATGATGCGCGGAATGATGTCGAAGGGGATCAGGCGTTCAGTGCCGGCATCGTTGCCATACACGGCGAAAGTGATGCCGACCCGGCGGAAAATCAGGTCTGCTTCGGCGCGTTTGCGGGCGATCGTTTCAGCGCTTTGCGCTGCCAGCCAAGAGGAGAATTCGTCATAGTGCGGGCGCACCGACGAGTTGCCATCGGAATACATTTCATCGAAAAAATTTGCCATGATCTTGCTTTGCTGTGGTTTGATCGGAAACTATCAAGTAGCTATCAAGAAGCGTGCCCGTAGCATCCGGCTGGTCGCCGATGATTGCCGTTTATTGCCTGTTAAGCATTATCTTATTCAAAGATTAACACGATGTATTGCGTTATGAATAGATTTTATTTTTCGGCACTGCTACGTTCGCTCTTAGCAAATTTTGCGTAATCTGGGTGTCGGCCTCCGTGTTGATTTGATTGCAAAAATTTGTCTCAAATACTGGTGAGCCTGTTCAAACCCAAGGCTTTGGCGCCGGGACGGCGCACGGTGCGGGCATGTCGATCGACGTGAACGCGGCCGGGCTAACGATTTCAAGATACTCCATGTCTTTGGAGTAGTCGAATAAAAAATGCACGATACCGGGGCGTTGATGCACGCAATCGCCCGCCTTGACCAGGGTTTCCTTGTCTTCATACATGAAGCGCGCCCAGCCTTTGAGCATGTACACGATGTGGAAATTCGCTTCATGCCGATGCCAGCCGGTGCCGATTTCCGGCGCCATGTTGGCCTTGACCAGATGGGCGACAACCTGGCCGCCGGTGGCGGCTGCGATACCGAGATCGCGATACAGGAAAAAATCGCGCAAGCCGCCCGATTCGAATGCAGTGTCGCCTTCGCAGACGTGGGAAAACAAGGTGTGTGGGCTGGTTTCTGTACTTGTATCCATCGCAGCTATCCTTTCAGGTCAGTAAGCGTGCAAGCTCTTCAGCGTTTCAGAATTCCACATCCAGTTCATTGATATCTTCCGGCTCCAGTTTGGCAGCCTTGATCCATTCCTGCATTTCCGGCATGGCGATGATGCGTTTGCAATACGCGCTGCAGATGGAATCCAGTTTGACATCGTAGGTCAGGAACCGGGTGGTCACCGGCGCATACATGGCGTCCGCCATAGAACGTTCCTCGCCAAACAGGAAAGGTCCGCCATAGGTTGCCAGGCATTGTTTCCAGATGGTGGTGATGCGCTTGATGTCGGCTTCCGCGCGCGACCAGACCTTGAAGTCTGGAAAATGCGCCTTGATGTTCATCGGCAGGGCGGAGCGCAGGGCGCTGAAGCCGGAGTGCATTTCACCGCAGATGGAGCGGCAATGGGCGCGCGCCGCGCGATCGGCCGGCAGCAGCCCGGATTTGGGCCGGATCTCGTTGAGGTACTCGGCGATGGCCAGGGTATCCCACACCACGATATTGCCGTGATACAGGCAAGGCACCAGAATCGATGACGACAGCAGCAGTATTTCGGCGCGGGCGTCGGGATCGTCCGGCGAGATCAGGTTTTCCTGGAATTCCAGCCCCGAAAATCTCGTCAGCAACCATCCGCGCAACGACCATGACGAATAGTTTTTGCTGGTAATGCTCAAGGTGGTCTTAGGCATGGCAATATTCTTCCGTATTGGGTCGAAAGCGATTTTGATTGGCAAACCGTTTTAACAACACAGAGCAAAGGCCGTGCCAGAAAGTTGGGCATAGATATTGCAGACGTAGCGTTTGGCGGCATTCCAATAACAGGGTAGTCCCATGACGAAAATTTACCAGGCATATCAGGGCTATGCGGATCTCAGCGATCCGATGCGCGTGCTGGCAGGTGCAGCGGCTCCCATGTTCAGCAACAAATGGCCGGGTTGGCCGGATAGCCTGGCGCTGCGCAAGATGGCGGCAGCCTGCGAAGTGTTTTCATGCACCCAGTTGACGCATCAGCGCCCTGCATTCGGGATCGACAGCGTGGAAGAGAATGGCTGCACGGTTTCGGTGCATGAAGAGGTGGTTGAGCAGACGCCGTTTTGCACTTTGTTGCGTTTCAGTAAGGGCAGCAATGTGGAGCAGCCCCGCGTCCTGCTGGTGGCGCCGATGTCAGGTCATTTTGCGACGCTGCTGCGCGGTACCGTGGCAACCCTGCTGCGCGATCACGATGTGTATATCACCGACTGGCACAATGCCCGCGACGTCGCCTTGAGCGACGGTCGTTTTGGCTTCGACGAGTATGTCGCGCACCTGATCCGCTTTATCGAGACAATCGGTCCCGGCACACATCTGGTGGCAGTCTGCCAGCCGACCGTGGCGGCGCTGGTGGCGGTTTCGCTGATGGCCGCGGAACGTCATCCGGCGCAACCCGCCAGCATGACGCTGATGGCCGGTCCGATCGATACCCGCATCAATCCAACCGCGGTCAACCACCTGGCCAAAAGCAAGCCGATCGACTGGTTTGAAAAAAACCTGGTCAGCACCGTTCCCGGCCGTTACGCTGGTAGCCAGCGCCAGGTCTATCCTGGTTTCCTGCAACTGACCGCGTTCATGAACATGAACCTGGAGCGGCATATGAAGGCCTTTCAAAACCTGTATAACTACCTGGTCGAAGGGGAGGTGGAAAAAGCCAACGCCATCAAGACTTTCTACGCCGAGTATTTCGCAATGTCGGATCTGGCCGCCGAGTTTTACCTGGAAACGGTGCAAAGCGTGTTCCAGGATCATGCACTGCCGCTGGGCGAGCTGCAGGCGCTGGGGCGCACCGTCGAACCGGCAGCGATTCGCCGCACCGCCCTGTTCACTGTGGAGGGAGAGAAGGACGATATTTGCGCGGTAGGCCAGACCGTGGCGGCGCAGGACATGTGCAGCGGCATCCGTCCGTACATGAAATCGCACCACGTGCAAACCGGTGTCGGGCACTATGGTGTCTTCAATGGCCGGCGCTGGGATAACGAAATTTATCCACGCTTGCGGGATTTCATCTACAGCCACCAGTAGGATGGGCACGCGTGCTCACCCACGAAAAGATTATTGATTGTCGCAGAGGATACCCATGTCAATTCACGTAGCACTCAATCATCTCACCACCTATCGCTACGAACGCCCGATCAGCCTGGGCCCCCAAATCATCCGCCTGCGGCCGGCGCCGCATTGCCGCACCCGCATCCTCAGCTATTCGCTGCGGATCTTGCCGGAGCCGCATTTCATCAACTGGCAACAGGACCCGCAAGCGAACTACCTGGCGCGGCTGGTGTTCCCGGAAAAGACGACTGAGTTCCGCATCGAGGTCGACCTGGTAGCCGAAATGTCGGTCCTTAATCCTTTCGATTTCTTCCTGGAGCCCTACGCCGAGAAAGTGCCGTTTTCGTATGCGCCGGAACTGCAGAACGAACTGGAACCGTATCGCAAGAAATTGCCGCTGACGCCGCTGCTGCAAAAATTCCTCGACCAGGTGCCGCGCGAGCGCGTGCGCAGCGAGGATTTCCTGGTCAGCTTGAACCAGAAGCTGGCGCAGATGATCAGCTACACGATCCGCATGGAACCTGGCGTGCAAACGCCGGAGCAAACGCTACGCCTCGGCTCCGGCTCCTGCCGCGATTCGTCCTGGCTGCTGGTGCAAATATTGCGCTACCTGGGACTGGCAGCGCGCTTCGTTTCAGGTTATCTGATCCAGTTGACGGCGGATCAGAAGTCGCTCGATGGTCCGTCCGGGCCGCAAGCCGATTTCACCGACCTGCACGCCTGGTGCGAGGTGTATCTGCCCGGCGCCGGCTGGATCGGCCTCGATCCTACTTCCGGCCTATTCGCCGGCGAAGGCCACATCCCGTTGTCATGCACGCCTGAACCCTCATCGGCAGCCCCGGTCAGCGGCATGGTCGAGCCGTGCGAAGTAGTGTTCGAGCATGCGATGAGCGTCAGCCGGATCTGGGAATCGCCGCGCGTCACCAAGCCGTACAGCGAACAGCAATGGGAAGAGATCGAGGAGTTGGGTCACGCCATCGACGACGATCTGGACGAACTCGACGTGCGTCTGACGATGGGTGGCGAACCGACTTTCGTGGCGCTCGATCATCCCGAAGGCGAGGAATGGAATACCGCCGCGATGGGACCGACCAAGAAACCATTGGCGGCGCAACTGTATCACCGCCTGCGTCAGCAATATGCAGCGGAAGGCTTGCCGCATTTCGGCCAGGGGAAATGGTATCCGGGTGAACAGCTGCCGCGTTGGGCGCTCAATTGCTACTGGCGGCGCGATGGCGAGCCGATCTGGAATACGCCGGAACTGATCGCCGACGAAACATTGCAGCAGGCGCCCGATGACGGCATCGCCGAACGCTTCTTGCAAGGTGTCGCCGCACGGCTGGGATTGGATCGCCAGTATGTGTTTGCGGCCTATGAAGACATCTACTACTACCTGTGGCGCGAGCGTCGTCTGGCGATCAACGTCGATCCATCCGATGCCCGCCTCGATGACAAACAGGAACGCGCCAGGCTGGCGCGGGTGTTTTCGCAGGGCTTGCGCAAGGTAGCAGGGTTTGTGTTGCCGCTAGCGCGTACGCCGGATGACAGCGATTGGAAAAGCGGCAGCTGGTACTTGCGTAGCGAGTATTGTTACCTGCTGCCAGGCGACTCCCCGCTGGGCTATCGCTTGCCGCTGGATTCGCAGCCGTGGGTCAAGGAAGGCGACTTCCCTTATGTGCACCAAGCGGACCCGACCCAGGCGTTTCAGCCGCTGCCGATCGCGCAACAGATTCGGCATCAATTGTCGACGCCGGCTTTCGCTGCCACAAAAACCGCGGCAAGCAATGGTTCCAGCGATGCACCGAAATACAGTTCGGCGTTCAACGGCGATACGCACGCCGTGCCGGCGCCATTCGAATCTGCCGACGAAATCGCGCGCACCGCGTTGTGTGCGGAAGTACGGCAAGGTACCTTGTACCTGTTCATGCCGCCGCTGGCGCGGCTGGAAGATTATCTGGAACTGGTGGCGGCCATCGAAGCCACCGCCGAGGCCTTGCAGCAACCGATGCTGCTGGAAGGCTATGAACCACCTTCCGATCCGCGCCTGGCCAAGTTCAGCGTCACCCCCGATCCAGGCGTGATTGAAGTGAATATCCAGCCGATGCACAGCTGGAGCGAACTGGTGGCCAACACCAACTATTTGTACGATGTCGCCCGTGAGACACGCCTGACTACAGAGAAATTCATGCTCGATGGCCATCACTCCGGCACTGGCGGCGGCAACCATCTGGTGCTGGGCGGCGCCACCACCGGCGATTCGCCATTCCTGCGCCGGCCTGACTTGCTGCGTAGCCTGATCAGTTACTGGCACAACCATCCGGCGTTGTCCTATCTCTTTTCCGGCATGTTCATCGGCCCGACCTCGCAAGCGCCGCGCGTCGACGAAGCGCGCAATGATGCGGTGGTCGAGCTGGAGCTGGCGTTTATCGAAATGGATAAGCAACTGGCCGCCGGCGAATGTGCGCCGTGGCTGGTAGATCGCCTGCTGCGTAATCTGCTGATCGACGTTACCGGCAACACACACCGCGCCGAGTTTTGCATCGACAAATTGTATTCGCCAGACAGCAGCACCGGCCGCCTCGGCCTGCTGGAGTTGCGCGCATTCGAAATGCCGCCGCATGCGCGCATGAGCCTGACCCAGCAGTTGCTGCTGCGGGCACTGGTGGCGCGTTTCTGGAAGACGCCATACACGCCGCCGCGCCTGGTGCGCTGGGGCACCGAACTGCATGATCGCTTCCTGTTGCCGCACTTCATCTGGCAGGATTTCTGCGACGTCATGAATGACATGCAGCAAGCCGGCTATGCGCTCAAGCCGGAATGGTTTGCACCGCATTTTGAGTTCCGCTTTCCGAAAATCGGCGATTTCGCGGTCAATGGTATCGGACTTGAACTGCGCACTGCACTGGAACCTTGGCATGTCTTGGGCGAGGAAAGCCGCTCCGGCGGCAACGCCCGTTATGTCGATTCGTCGCTGGAACGCCTGCAGGTCAAGGTAAGCGGCATGGCGCCGGAGCGTTACGTGCTGACCTGCAACGGCGTGCCGGTGCCACTGCAGCCGACCGGCAGGGTTGGCGAATTCGTCAGCGGCGTGCGCTACCGCGCCTGGCAGCCGCCATCGGCGCTGCATCCGACCATCGGCATCGATTCGCCACTGACCTTCGATTTGGTCGATACCTGGAACGGCCGCAGCCTGGGTGGCTGCCAGTATCACGTGGTGCATCCGGGCGGACGCAGCTACGAGACCTTCCCGGTCAATGCGTTCGAAGCGGAAAGCCGACGCCTGGCTCGCTATTTCCGTCTCAATCACACGCCGGGCCCGATGCAGGTCACAACGCCGATAGCGTCCATCGAGTTCCCATTTACGTTAGACTTACGTCACTTCTGACCAACCTCGGTCGTCAAGGATCGTCAAAGAACCCGGTCATCCCCGCGAGCGCGGGGATGACGTGCCGGAGTTTTTCGACTCCTTGATCCAGGTTGTCTTTAACCAATACAAGTGACGCAAGCGATCAACCATGTACCGGCGTTTACTCGAGAGTTATCCCGCAGAAGCAGATCGCTACGACGAAATGCTTGAGCCCGGCGGCCGTCTGCGGCCGCACTGGCGCACCCTGATCGATCAGCTGGAAGACCTGTCGCCGGAAATCCTGCGCCGGCGCGCACGCGAAGTGCGCGAAGCCATCGCCGCCGATGGCGTCACCTACAATGTCTACGCCGATCCGCAGGGCGCCAATCGCCCCTGGGAACTGGACCTGTTGCCACAGATCATTTCTGCCGAGGAATGGCAGACGCTGTCTGCCGCGGTGACGCAACGCGCGCGCCTGCTCAATGCGGTACTGGCCGATCTGTACGGCCCGCAAACACTGCTGTCCGAAGGCCTGCTGCCACCGGCGCTGGTATTCGGCCAGCATGGCTATCTGTGGCCGTGCCGTGGCATCGAACCGCCCGGCGGCATTCATCTGCACTTGTACGCAATCGACCTGGCGCGCTCGCCGGATGGTCATTGGTGGGTCATGTCGGATCGCACCCAGGGGCCATCGGGTGCTGGCTACGCGTTGCAGAACCGGCAGATCATGTCGCGCGCGATGCCGGATACGGTACGCGACATGCATGTGCAATCGTTGCTGAAATTTTTCCATACCCTGCACAGCAGCCTGAGCGCGCTGGCGCCTTCCGGCGGCGAAGCGCCGCTGGTGGTGTTGCTGACGCCGGGACCGTACAACGAAACCTATTCCGAGCACGCATTCCTGGCGCACACGCTGGGTTTTCCGTTGGTCGAAGGCGCCGACCTGATGGTGCGCGGCGACATGGTGTATCTGAAAACGCTGAGTGGTTTGCGTCGTGTGCATGCAATCCTGCGCCGGCTCGACGACGACTATTGCGATCCGCTGGAATTGCGCGCCGATTCCGCGCTCGGCATTCCCGGGCTGGTACAGGCGGCGCGCCTCGGCAATGTGCTGATCGCCAACTCGCTGGGCAGCGGCGTGCTGGAGTCCGGAGCTTTGCACGGCTTCCTGCCGGCTATCTGCGAACGCTTGCTTGGCCAACCGTTGGCGCTGCCGGCGGTGGCATCCTGGTGGTGCGGCGAGAAGCCGGCGCTTGAATACACCTTGGCCAATCTGGAACAGTTGGTCATCATGCCGGCGTTTCCGTCGATGCGGATGCAGCCGATTTATGGCCACAGCCTGAATGCGCAATCGCGTCAGCGCCTGATCGATAGCTTGCACGCTCAACCGCATGCTTACGTGGCGCAGGAATGGGTGCGTCTGTCGCAGGCCCCGGTGCTGTCGCGCAGCGGCGAATACCGTTTGATGAGCCGGGCAGTTAGTTTGCGCGTGTTCGTGGTGGCTGCCGCCGATGGCAGTTATCATGTGATGCCGGGCGGCCTGACCCGGGTCGCGCCTCGCCAGCGCAAGGATGTGGTGTCGATGCAGCAGGGCGGCGCCAGCAAGGACGTCTGGGTACTCGGACAGATACGTCCGGAAAATGCTGACGCGGCTGACGGCACTAGCACGCCGATCGAGCATATCGACGGCCGCCACCGCACGCTGGATGCGATTCGCAGCACCGTCGATATTTCATCGCATGCCGGCGAGAACCTGTTCTGGATGGGCCGCTATGCAGAACGCTGCGACAACCTGGCGCATTTGCTGCGCGCCACTCTGCAACGCAGCCTCGATCTGCAAGGCGAGGCGCGCGAGACGTTCTATCAGCTATGCGACATATGCCGCGGTCTCGGCATTGCGCTGCCGGAAGCCACTGCTGCCGGACGGCCAACGGTCAGTGCGTTGCAGCAGGGCCTGATTGCCGCCATCGTCGATCCGGATGCCGGTATCGGCATTGCCGGCAACCTGCGCCATTTGCATCACTGCGGCTACCAGGTGCGCGAACATCTTTCGTTAGATAACTGGCAGGCGCTCAATCGCATGCCCGGGTTGGTAGCGGACGGCGGCAATGCCGGCCTGCCGCCGGCCGCCGCCTTGAACATGCTGAACAACGTGATCCAGGCCTGCGTTGGCCTGGCCGGCCATGCGCTGGACGACATGACCCGCGATGAAGGCTGGCATTTCCTGATGCTGGGACGCCACATCGAACGCATGACGCATCTGGCGACATTGTTCGGCCTGTTCCTGCGCATGCCGGAGGAGCGCCAGAACCGCACATTGCCGTGGCTGCTGGAGTCCGCCAACAGCGTGGTGACGTATCGCGTGCGCTATCGGCGTGCGCCGGAATGGCTGCCGGTATTGCATCTGCTGGTGTTCGATATGAGCAATCCGCACGGCATCGCGTTTCAATTCCAGATGCTGGAACGCTACCTGAGCGATATCGGCGAGCAGCTTGGCACGCTCAGCATGGACACGCCGGCGCATTTGTCGGCCTTGCTGCGCGAGTTCGAGCTACAGGATCTCAGCCACGATTCCTTGTTCCTGACGGACGCCAATGCGCGCCTGGTGCAACTGATGCGCGACGCCATAACTGGCGCCTATGCCTTGTCGGATGAATTGGCGCGGCATTTCTTTACGCCGCTGAATGCGCCGGTCAGCCAGGGAGTTTCCTGATGAACGAACACGTTTATCACATCCGCCACGATACGCATTACGCGTACTCATTGCCGGTTCGCTTGTCGCACCAGATGCTGCGCCTGACGCCGCGCTCGCTGCCGTGGCAGACCTGCACCTCGCATGGCATCACCATCACACCGGAACCGCAGCAGTTGCGCATGTTCCTCGACAGTTTCGGCAATCCGCTGCAATCGTTTTCGCTGGAAAGCGACCATAGCGATTTACGTGCGCTGGCTGAATCCTGGGTCACATTGACACCGCGCCAGTTGCCGCAAACCACGCTGCCATGGGAGCAAGTGCGCGAGACGCTGTCCTATCAGGCCGGGCGTTTCCTGCTGCCGGACGACCTGGAAGCAACCCGCTATCTGTTCGAATCGGCGCACGTCAGGATCAAGCGCGAATTCCTGGCTTACGCAGCGGAATCGTTTACGCCAGGATTGCCTTTGCTGGCCGGCATTGAAGCGCTGATGACGCGGATTTTCCGCGAATTCACCTTCGATCCGCTGGCAACTACCGTGTCCACACCGGTCACCGAAGTGTTCGCCACGCAACGCGGCGTGTGTCAGGATTTCGCACATTTCATGCTGTCCTGCCTGCGCTCGCTGGGCCTCGCAGCGCGCTACGTCAGCGGCTACCTGCTGACCGAGCCACCACCAGGACAAGCACGTCTGATCGGCGCCGACGCCTCGCATGCCTGGGTATCTGTGTATTGCCCCGGCAGCAATGGCGAAGGTAATAGCTGGATCGACGCCGATCCGACCAACGGGATTTTCCCCGACACCAGCCACATCACACTCGGCTGGGGGCGCGACTTCCTTGATGTCTCACCGCTGCGCGGCGTGCTGATCGGCGGCGGCCAGCAAACCATGGATGTGGCGGTGACCGTTTTGCCAGGACATGAGGCGCCTGGCTTCGGGTTCGCGGTCTGACGAGATTTTTTCTGAAATTCAAGGCGCCCGCACATGATGCACCAGCGTCACCGCGCGTGGATCGGGCGGTGGTGTCAGCAGGCTGACGACAACCAGCGCCAGCATGCCCGCCGGCACGCCGAAGATGCCGGCCGCCATCGGTGCGATGTGGAACCATTGGCCGCTGACTGAGCCGCCGAGCGCCGGATAGGTGTGCAGCATGTAATAGATGCAGATGCTGAAGCCGACCGCCATTGCGGCGATTGCGCCTTGCTGGTTGCCGCGTTTCCAGAACACGCCGAGCGCCAGCACCGGGAACAAGGTTGAGGCCGCCAGCGAAAACGCCGCGCCCACCATCGACAGGATATCGCCCGGCTTCAACGAAGCGGTGTATGCCGCCAGCAATGCCACCACCAGCAACAGCAGCTTGGACACCGTCACGCGCTTGGCGGTGGAGGCGTGTGGGTCGATCATCTTGTAGTACACATCGTGCGACAAGGCATTCGAAATCGTCAGCAGCAAGCCGTCTGCGGTCGACAGCGCCGCCGCCAGCCCGCCGGCCGCCACCAACCCAGAAATGTAATACGGCAGGCCGGCGATCTCTGGCGTCGCCAGTACGATCATGTCGGCGTCCAGCGTGATTTCCGACAGCTGCACGATGCCGTCGTGATTGAAGTCGGTGATGCTGACCAGTGGACTGGCCTTGTCGATATTGGCCCAGTACGAGACCCAATCGGGCAGGTGCGCATACTGGGAACCGACCAGCGAGGTGTAGATATAGTATTTGACCAGCACCGCCAGCGCCGGCACCGTCAGGTAGATCAGCAGGATGAAGAACAGTGTCCAGAACACCGACTTGCGGGTTTCCTGCACCGATGGCGTGGTGTAGTAGCGCATCAGGATATGTGGCAGGGAAGCGGTACCGAGCATCAGGCAGAACACCAGGGCCAGGAAATTGTTGCGTTTGATGTCCGATGCCTCCGGCGTGCTGCCGGGGAACGGCGTCGCCTGCGGCACCGGCGGCTCGGCGCGCGCCAGGTTGCTGGCCTTGTCTTCCTGCCACTTGCGCTCGGCTTCTTCGGGTGTTTTCGGATAACTGTTCAAGGCCCGGTTGGCGGCGCGGATCTCGAGCAGAGAGCTGTTGTTGCGCTTCAGTTGTTCGAGATGCTGCTGCGCTTCAATGCGTCCCAGTTCCCAGGATTTAGGCAGGTTGCGCAGGCGGGTGTCGAAGTCGTCGGCGTTGGCCTTGAAGATCGCCCGCACCTGCAGCTCTTTCGGATCGGTATCGAGCTTCTTTTCGATGTCGGTGATTTGCGACAGCACCGAACCATAGGAAATTTGCGCCACCGGATTGCTCGTGTGCTCGGCCGAGAGCCAGACCACCGGGATCAGATAGGCGAACAGGATGATGATGTATTGCGCCACCTGGGTCCAGGTGATCGCCCGCATGCCGCCGAGGAAAGAGCAGACCAGGATACTGGCCAGGCCGAGGAAGATGCCGACTGAAAAATCGACACCCGTGAAGCGCGACGTAATCAAGCCGACGCCGTAAATTTGCGCTACCACGTAGATGAAGGAAATCACTACTGTAGCGATTACGCCGAGTATCCTTATCGGATTGCTGCTGGTGCGGCCGCGATAGCGCGCCGCCAGGAAATCCGGAATCGTGTACTGGCCGAACTTGCGCAGGTACGGCGCGATCAGCAGCGCCACCAAACAGTAGCCGCCGGTCCAGCCGACGATGTAGGCCAGGCCGTCGAAACCTTGCAGGTACAAACCGCCGGCCAGGCTGATGAAGGTGGCTGCAGAAATCCAGTCGGCGGCGGTCGCCATGCCGTTGAACAGACCCGGCACACGGCGCCCGGCGACGTAGTATTCAGAGACATCCGAGGTGCGGCTCATGATGCCGATGCCGGCATACAGGACGATGGTCGCAAACATGAACAGGTAGCCGATCCAGGTACGCGGCAGGCCTTCCTTCTCCAGGATCGCCAACACTACCAGCAGCACAATGAAGCCGCCGGTGTACCAGCCGTAGTAGCGGACCAGGCGCCAGAAAAAAGATTTGTCGCTCATTGCTGTCCGGCGCCGGGGTAACGTTTATCTATTTTTTGCATTTGCCAGGTGTAGATGACGACGATCAGCAGGTACGCCAGCGCCAGTCCCTGCGCCACCAGGTAAAACGACAGCGGCCAGCCGAACAAGGTCATGCCCGACAGTTCACGCGCAAAGTAGATGACGCTGAAGGTCAGGATGAACCAGACCAGCAGCAGCACCGCCGTCAATCGCCGAGTGCTTTGCCAGTGGCTTGCGGGTTGCCGTAGACGCGATTTGAATAGTTGCATGCAGGGTCCAGGGTTCGGTAGGGGGCAGTTGTTGTTATTGGAAATCCGAATTGATGTCTAACGGTGATCTTTGCTGCAGGCGAAAGCTGACGCGGAACAGGCTGCCCGGCTGCTCGGCATCGTTGCTATGCGGGTTGTACGAAATCGTCACGTCGGCATTATGCTGCTGGGCGATCTCGCGTACGATCGCCAGCCCCAGGCCGCTGCCGCCGCGACTACTGTCGAGGATGCGGTAGAAACGGTGGAACACGTGTTCGCGTTCTGCCGGTGGAATGCCGGGGCCGGTATCCTCGATTTCAAGGATCGCCAGCCCGGCTTCCGCTTCACCGCGCACACGTATGGTGACGCGGCCCTCAACCGGGGTGTAATGCAGCGCATTGTCAATCAGGTTGCCGAGCATCTCGCGCAGCATCAGCGGGTTGCCGAGTATCGGCAGCGGCTGGTCGGCCTGTTCAAAGCCGAGGTCGATACGCTGTGTGAACGAGGCCTGGACCCAGTCTTGGACGACGGCGCGGGCAAATTCGGAAAGGTCGATCTGAATGAATGGCGCGCTCTCCTGCGACTGGTTTTCCGCGCGCGCCAGTGACAGTAATTGGTTGACCAGCCGGGTCGCCGATTCCGAACTTTTCGCCAATTGCTCCAGCGAGCGATGGATGTCGTGTGCGCTGGTCTGGCGCAGCGCCAGTTCGGATTGCATGCGCATCCCCGCTAGCGGTGTCTTCATCTGGTGTGCGGCATCGGCGATGAAACGTTTCTGGGTCTGGATCGAAAGTGAAAGACGCGACAGCATGTCGTTGAGCGAACGCACCAATGGTGAAATTTCTTCCGGCACCTGGCCCGAATCGATCGGGCTCAGATCGTCGGGGCGACGGGCGCGGATGCGCTGTTGCAATTCGGACAGCGGCGAGAGGCCGCGCGACAACGCAAACCAGATCAGCGCCAGCGCAATCGGCAGGATCAGGAATTGCGGCAGGATCACGCCCTTGATGATTTCATTCGCCAGGCGCGCCCGTTTTTCCAGCGTCTCGCCGACCTGCACCAGCACCAATTTTGGCTGCTCCGTGCTGCCGGCCACGGTATCGGCGGCGTTGCGCACGTCGACGTAGGTGTAGGCGATCCGTACATCGCTGCCGTGCATGGAGCTGTCCCAGAAGTGGACGGCGCCCGGATGGAACGGGTCTTCGTCCGCAGGTGGTGCATGCATGTCACGATCGCCGTCGATGTATTCGCCGCGCGGACCGGTAATCAGATAGTAGACATTGTCGACATCGTCGGCGCGCAGAAAGTCGCGCGAACTGCCGTTCAGGCGTGTCGTGATTTTACCATTGACGGTGACGACCTGTTGCGACAACACCGTGACGCTATCGTCCAGCGCCTGGTCGAACGGCTGGTTGGCGATCGATTTGGCGACCACATAGGTTATCGCGATGCTGATCGGCCACAGCAGCAGCAGCGGCACCAGCATCCAGTCGAGGATTTCGCCGAACAGCGAGCGCTGTACCCGCTCCTCGGTTTGCGTGACTGGATGGCTCGATGGAGCCGGCTGCGCAGCCATGGATTGAGCTTCGCGCATGATGCAGGTATCAGCCGCGGCCGGATGAGTCAGGTGGCGAGAACGGCGGGGCGGTGCCGGCGCTGAGTGCGTTGGTCACCTGCGGCTCGACGATTTTCTCCAGGCAGTAGCCGAGGCCGCGCACGGTGGCGATGCGCACGCCGCCGCCTTCGATTTTCTTGCGCAGGCGATGTACATACACTTCGATCGCGTTGTTGCTGACTTCCTCGCCCCATTCGCACAAGTGGTCGACCAGTTGTTCTTTCGAGACCAGGCGGCCGGTGCGTTGCAGCAATACTTCCAGCAAGCCGAGTTCTCGCGCCGACAGGTCGAGCATCTGCTCGTTGATGTAGGCGATCCGCCCGACCTGGTCGTAGCTCAGCGGGCCGTGCTTGATCACGGTCGGGCCGCCGCCGGCGCCGCGCCGGGTCAGCGCCCGCACGCGGGCTTCCAGTTCGGATAGTTCAAACGGCTTGGCCATGTAGTCATCGGCGCCGAGGTCCAGCCCCTTCACGCGTTGCTCAAGGGAATCTGCAGCTGTCAGGATCAGGACCGGCAAGCGCGAATTCCTGGCGCGCAAACGGCGCAGCACTTCCAGTCCGCTCATCTTTGGCAGGCCGAGGTCGAGGATCAGCAAATCGAAATCCTGGGTCGACAGCGCGGAATCGGCCTCCATGCCGTTCATGACGCAATCGGTGGCATAGCCGGACTGACGCAGCGAACGTGTCAATCCGTCGGCCAGGACGCTGTCGTCTTCAGCAAGCAAAATACGCATGGTGTGTGTAATTTTCCGTGTACGGTAGGTGGACAGGGCCGGCGCTGCCGCTGACTCCTATCTACTAGTCTATGGCGTTTCATTCTTGGCAGCAAGGCCGCTCTGAAATCCTTCTGGTTTGGTATAATCGGTACTCTTTGATTTCTACGGACGCGGTTTGCCGCTTCGATGCAACGACTCCTGATACTCCTGCTGATCTGTTTGCTGCCGATGCAAGTCTTTGCAGGCACATCCGCATCTCAAGCGGAAGTGGTGGCGACGCTGGCTTTTAGTGCCCAGCAGCATGAGTCTGCAACGCAGTGCAGCATTGCCGACGATTGCAGTTCGCAGGATACGCTTGTCGACGATATCGAGATGCATGTCGATCTTGGCGACGAAACCGTACCGGCTTTCCCCTTTGTATTTGCCGCCGCGACCATCGCTGCGGCGCCCGCGCTGAGCAACGACAAGGCGCGCCAACCACCGTTCCTGCCACCGGCAGGGCCACCCCCCAGAGCATAAGCGCCGTTTCACCGCCTCGGATTTGATCTGCGGCGGTCGGCGCATTCCCATCTGCCGGCATTCATTCGGCAAATCCATGCATCCATTGCGTTGTCAGGCGTGCTGATTTCAGTACGCTGATCGGCGTCTTTCCCGAGACGTGTCAGCGCCTTGGCTTGCGTGTGCAGTTTCAAAAATCAGCAGTACGCATGTATAGCCATGTCCGACATGGCATCAAATCTCAGGAGAAAGTATGAAGAAATTATTTGTCGCGCTGATCGTCGTTGTCATGACGTTGTCAGCCGGAATCTCAACCGTAGAAGCCAAGCGCATGGGCGGTGGCGGCTCGTTCGGCAAGAAGTCGCAAAGCATGAACCGCCAGGCTGCGCCGGCGCAAAACCAGGCAACGAATGCCGCCAAACCGGCTGCCGCAGCAGCGGCGCCGGCAGCCGCCGCAGCGGCCAAGCCAAGCATGTGGAAAGGCTTGCTGGGCGGGGCATTGCTGGGCTTGGGTCTGGGCGCGTTGTTGTCCAGCCTGGGCTTGGGCGGCGCGATGGCCAGCATGATCAGCAACATATTGATGATTGCGCTGTTCGCATTTGCCGCGATGTTCATCTACAAGCTGGTGCGTCGCAAAATGGGTAATGGCGCAGCCGGCAACACTGGCAACAACGGCATGCAGCCGGCCTTCTCGACTCCGGCGCCATCCAGCTTCACGCCGGAAATCGCTTCGCGCATCGAGCAACCGATGCAACGCACCGCATTTGATGCAACCCCTGCAGCGGCTGCTGCCGGTGCCGGTGCAATCGGCGCCGCAGCCTGGGGCGTGCCTGCGGATTTCGATACGGCCGGTTTCCTGCGTCATGCCAAGACCTACTTCCTGCGTTTGCAGGCAGCCTGGGACAAGGCCGACAGCAACGATATCCGTGAGTTCACGACACCGGAAATGTTTGCCGAACTGCGCATGCAACTGCAAGAGCGCGGCGCCTCGGAAAACCATACCGACGTCGTCACGTTGGATGCCGAACTGCTCGGAATCGAAACCCTCGACAATGAGTACCTGGCCAGTGTGCGTTTTACCGGCATGATCAAGGAAGACGATGCAACCACCGTTGCGCCGTTCGCCGAGATCTGGAACTTGTCCAAGCCAAGCACTGGCCAGGGCGGCTGGATTCTGGCAGGGATCGAGCAAGTAGAGCAAAACAGCTGAAATTAAATCTCAGCTAATTGCTGTTTGAAAGCCGCCGGCGACAGATTGCCGGCGGCTTTTTCGTTTTCTGGTGGCACAATATGGGGTTTTCAGGATACTGCTAAAGGAGTTTCAATGAGTTTGCCAGCGAGTTCGTCAGCGACGACCCCGGGTTCTTCCGTGATTTTGACCGGCGATCGTCCGACCGGCCCTTTGCATCTTGGCCATTTCGTCGGCAGCTTGCGCAATCGCGTGGCTTATCAGAACGACTACCAGCAATTCATCATGCTGGCCGATGCCCAGGCCTTGACCGACAACATGGACGACACCAACAAGGTGCATCGCAATGTGGTGGAGGTAGCGCTCGATTACCTGGCGGTCGGCATCGATCCGAGCCGTTCGACGATCCTGATCCAGTCGCAGATTCCTGAGTTGGCGGAGTTGACTTTTTATTACCTGAACCTGGTGACCGTGGCGCGCCTGGAGCGCAATCCAACGGTCAAGGAAGAAATTCGCCTGCGCGGTTTCGAGCGCGACATTCCGGCCGGCTTCCTGACTTATCCTGCCAGCCAGGCTGCCGATATCACCGCATTCAAGGCGGCCATCGTGCCGGTCGGCGAAGACCAGATTCCGATGATCGAACAAACCAATGAAATCGTGCGGCGTTTCAACCGCATCGCGAATCGCGATATCCTGGTCGAGGCGAAGGCGCTGGTACCGGAGATCGGGCGTTTGCCGGGAATCGACGGCAAGGCGAAGATGAGCAAGTCGCTGGGTAATACGATCAACCTGGGGGCGACGGCCGATGAGATCCGGGCGGCGGTGAAAAAGGTATATACCGATCCCCTGCATCTGCGGGTGGAGGATCCTGGTCATATCGAAGGCAATGTGGCTTTCCTTTACCTGGATGCCTTCGATCCGGATCAGGCGGGTTTGGCGGAGATGAAGGCACATTATGTGCGCGGTGGCTTGGGCGATAGTTTGGTGAAAGCGCGTTTGGAGGCTTGCTTGCAGGACTTGCTGGCGCCGATACGGGCGCGGCGCGAGGAGTTGGCGAAGGATCGTGGGCATGTCCTGCAGATACTGAAAGAAGGCACCGCCAAGGCGCGTGAAGTGGCAGCAAAAACCGCCGATGAGGTCAAGGCGGCTTTGGGTTTGACCTACTTCTAAATCTTTGTATCGGCATAAATTGTGGGCGGGTTATTGCATGCCGCGAGCATGGAGACGAAGTGTGTGCCACGACTAAGCAGTTAAATGGGGTCAGATTTTTTTTTCGCGGCTTTTTGCGAAAATTACTCTGCCCCCTTTTAACGGGCCACGGAGTGAGTGCGGTGGTGTATCAGCCTTGTTCGTTTGGCGTTACTTAAAACGGTTGCTACTCCGTGGAAGCTAGCCGGGGGCGGCCCGGCAGCCGCTCACTTTCTTTGCTTCGCCAAAGAAAGTAAGCAAAGAAAGGCGATCGCACAGCCGTTGCCCGCCTTCGGCGGGTTCCCAAATGAGCCGTGCGCCAGTCGGATGGGACACAAACTCGCTTCGCTCAAACATGTGTCCCATAATTCCCGACTGTCACCCGACTCATTTGGCAACGTCAGCATGCGAAAAGTCAAAAACAACGGCAACGGCAACGTCAAAAGCCAATTCAAATTCAAAATCAACAGCAACAGCAACGTCAAAACCACCTCCGCGCAGTTAAATGGGGTCGGAGTTTTTTTTTCGCGGCTTTTTGCGAAAATTACTCTGACCCCATTTAACGAACCACGGAGTAAATAAAAAGGTGCATCTTCCGTTATTGCGCAGCAGAACCCGTCACATTATTCCCCAGTTGTCCCTGCTCCGGAAACAGCTCCCCCAACACCCCACGCAACCACCGATTCGCCGGATCCAGTTCGGCGTTTTCGTGCCAGTACAGGTAGACATCCAATGGCGGTGTCGGCAGCGGTAGCGGGTAAATCCGGTTCGGCAGATTGATGTTGGCGATCTGGGCGTAGTGTTCGGGCATGGTGGTGAGCAGGTCGGAATTGCTGACTACCTGACAGGCTGCGAAGTAGTGCTGGCAGCGCAGGCCGATGTGGCGTTGGCGGCCGATGCGGGCTAGTTCTACGTCTTCGACACCGGGGCCGGTGCGGCGCGAGGAGACCAGGATGTGGTTTTGGGACAGGTAGGTTTCCAGGTCCAGTCCTTTTTTCAATGCAGGATGATCCTGGCGCGCCACCACCACCAACGCATCGCGGGATAGTGGCGTGCTGCGGATTTCACCGGGGCGCTGCAGCAGCACATCGACGGCGATGTCCAGCGTGCCGGCGGCCAGTTCCGATTCCAGTTGTCGTCTTTCCACCCGCACTGAATTGATTTCAATCAGCGGCGCCTTCGCCTGCAGCAGTTGCATCAGCGGCGGCAGCAAGCGCGCTTCCAGCACGCCCGGCAGGCCCAGGTTGAAACTGCGGCGTGTGGTCGCGGGATCGAACTGGTTGCCGTGTTTGACGCTGACTTCCAGGGTTTGCAACGCCTGTCGCACCGGGCCGATCAACGAACGCGTCATCGGCGTCGGCAACATGTTGCTGCCTTGTCGAATGAATAACGGATCGCCCAGCAAGTCGCGCAGCCGCGCCAGCGCGTGGCTGACCGCCGGCTGGGTCAGGTTGAGCGCCTTCGCCGCGCGCGTGATGTTGCCCTCGGCGTAGATGGTGTCGAGCACCACGAACAGGTTGAGATCAATGCGGCTGATATGCATGAGATTAATTATTGTCTATATAAATCATTCATTTGATGAATTATAGCGACTGCGGCACACTTGGCAGAACTATTCAACAGTCGAGGACGCCATGGATTTTGCCTATTCGCCGAAGGCGCGCAACTATATCGAGCGGCTCAATACGTTCATGCGCGAGCATGTCTTGCCGGCCGAAGCCGACTATTTCAGCCAGCTGAAACGCGGTCCGCTGCCGTGGAATGTGCCGCCAGTGATGCTGGCCTTGAAGGCTAAAGCCAAGGAAGCCGGCTTGTGGAATCTGTTCCTGCCGGACGAGGAGTTCGGCGCTGGACTCAGCAATACCGATTACGCACCGCTGGCTGAAATCATGGGCCGCTCGTTCATCGCGCCGGAAGTCTTCAACTGTAATGCTCCCGACACCGGCAACATGGAAGTGCTGGCCAAGTACGGCTCGCCCGAGCAACAGGCGCAATGGCTGAAGCCGTTGCTGGCCGGCGAATACCGTTCGGCATTCTGCATGACCGAACCCGAGGTGGCATCCAGCGATGCCACCAACATGCGCGCCACCGCACTGATCGATGGCGACGAAGTGCTGCTCAACGGCCGCAAATGGTGGAGCACCGGCATCGGCCATCCGAACTGCAAGTTCGTGATTTTCATGGGCCTGACCTATCCCGACGGCCCCAAGCATGCGCGCCATTCGATGGTGATCGTGCCGATGGCAACGCCCGGCGTGAAAATTGAAAGGATGCTGCCGGTATTCGGCGCGCTGGATGAACCGTATGGCCATGGCGAAGTCAGTTTCACCAATGTCCGCGTGCCGCTGACCAATATCATCGCCGGTCCGGGACGCGGTTTTGAAATCGCCCAGGGCCGCCTCGGACCGGGCCGCATCCACCACTGCATGCGCGCGCTCGGCGCCGCTGAAGTGGCGTTGGAAATGATGTGCAAGCGCGCATTGACACGCACGGCCTTCGGCAAGCCGCTGGCCGATCTCGGCGGCAATGCCGACATCATCGCCAATGCGCGCATGGCGATCGAACAATCGCGCTTGCTGACCCTGAAAGCGGCATGGATGATGGATACCGTCGGCGCCAAGGCGGCGATGAGCGAAATCTCGCAGATCAAGGTGGTGGCGCCAAGCGTGGCTCAACTGGTGATTGACCAGGCGATCCAGATTCATGGCGGCGCCGGAGTTTGCGACGATTTACCGCTGACAGCCTTGTTTGCCTACGCCCGCGTGCTGCGTTTGGCGGATGGGCCGGATGAGGTACACCGCGCGCTGATCGCCAAGCTGGAACTGAAAGCGCAAGCGACTAAATTTGCTGCACAAGGAGAGCCTGCATGACCTTGATCGACCAAGCCGGTGCTGTGCGCAGCGGCGAAGAATTGGATGTCGCCGCCATCGATGCTTTCCTGAAAGGCGTTGACGCCAGCCTTGAGGGCGTGCCTGCGGTGAGCCAGTTTCCGGGCGGCGCCTCCAACCTGACTTACTTGCTGAGTTACGCCAACCGAGAGCTGATCCTGCGCCGCCCGCCATTCGGCGCCAAGGCCAAGTCGGCTCATGACATGCTGCGCGAAGCCAATATCATGACCGAGTTGAAGCCGGTCTATCCCTATGTGCCAAGCGTGTTTGCGACCTGTCAGGATCGCGCCGTGATGGACAGTGATTTCTATGTGATGGAGCGGCTGCGCGGCATCATCCTGCGTGACAAATTGCCCGACGGACTAGTGCTGAGCGAGGCAGAGACGCGCCAACTGTGTCTGAACGTGATCGACAAGATGATCGCACTGCACCAGGTTGATTACCAGGCCGCCGGCTTGGCGCATCTGGGCAAGGGCGACGGTTATGTGCAGCGGCAGATATCGGGCTGGAGCGAGCGCTATCGCAAGGCGCGCACCGAAAACGCGGTCGATTTCGAAGAGGTGATGCGCTGGCTGGTCGACAAGATGCCGGCCGGCGATGTTGCCACCTGCCTGATCCACAACGACTTCCGTTTCGATAACGTGGTGTTGAATCCTGACGATCCGCTGCAAGTTATCGGCGTGCTGGACTGGGAAATGGCGACGCTCGGTGATCCGCTGATGGACCTTGGCAACACGCTGGCCTATTGGGTACAGGCCGACGACGAACCGCAATTCAAGCAGATGCGACGCCAGCCGACCCATCTGCCGGGCATGCTGACGCGTAAGGAAGTGGTGGCCTACTATGCCGAGAAGACCGGTTACCGCACCGATCATTTCGATTTTTATGAAATCTACGGCCTGTTCCGACTGGCGGTGATTGTGCAGCAAATCTATTACCGCTTCCATCACGGCCAGACCAAGAATCCGCAGTTTTCATTCTTTGTCCATGTCACCAATTATCTGGAACAGCGCTGCAAGAATCTGATCGCGCAGTCGACGCTGTTGAATACATGAGTGCCATCTATCTGGTGCGCCACGGCCAGGCCAGCTTCGGTGCGGCTGACTATGATCAGCTGTCCGAACTGGGTGTGCGCCAGTCCACATTGCTGGGACAGTGGCTGGCGCAGATCGGGCAGGACATGCCGTTGCTGGTCACCGGCAGCCATCGCCGTCATCAGCAAAGCAGTGCGGCTTGCCTGGCGGCGCTGTCGCAGAGCTGCGGTACAAGCGCGCAACAGCAGTTGCAAGATCCCGGCTTCGATGAATTCGATCACCAACAGGTACTGCTGCGCCTGATGCCGCAGTTTGCCGACCGTGCCGTGCTGGCGGCTTACCTGGCAGAGCAGGAGAATCCGGCGCGCGCATTCCAGCAAGTGTTTGCCAAAGCCGTGGCACGCTGGGTTGGCGGTGAACACGATGCCGATTACAGCGAAACCTGGCCGCAATTCAAGGCGCGTTGCAACGCTGCGTTGGCGCGGTTGCTGGAACGTATCGGCTCTGGTCAGTCGGCCTGGGTGTTCACTTCGGGCGGCCCGATCAGCGCGATTTGCCAGCAGTTGCTGGCGATTCCGGACCGGCAGATTTTTGAATTGAACTGGTCGCTGGTCAACACCGGCGTCACCAAATTGCTGTATCGCCCCGGGCGTGTCAGCCTGAGTTATCTGAACAGTTTTGCGCATCTCGAAAACGCGCGCGATGCGACGCTGGTGAGCTATCGCTAATCACCAGCCAAGTTACCCGCCAAATTACCCATTTCAACGGAGACAGAGAACATGACAAGCACAACCATTTTTGACCTGAAGGGCAAGATCGCGCTGGTCACCGGCGCCAGCCGCGGCATCGGCGAAGCGATTGCCAAGATATTGGCGCAGCAAGGCGCGCACGTGATCGTATCGAGCCGCAAGGTCGAGGCATGCGAGAAAGTGGTGGCCGAGATTGTGGCCGCCGGCGGATCGGCGGAAACCATGGCTTGCCATATCGGCGAGATGGCGCAGATCGAAGCGATCTTTCAAGCCATCGCCAGCAAGCATGGGCGGCTCGATATCCTGGTCAACAACGCTGCCGCCAATCCGCATTTCGGGCCGATCGTCGAGACCGACGTCGCGGCTTTCCAGAAAACCGTCGATGTGAATATCCGCGGCTATTTCTTCATGTCGTCTCACGGCGCCAAATTGATGGCGCAGAACGGCGGCGGTGCGATCGTCAATGTTGCCTCGGTCAATGGCGTCACGCCTGGCGTGTTCCAGGGCATCTATTCGATTACCAAGGCAGCGGTGATTTCGATGACCAAGGCTTTCGCCAAGGAATGCGCGGCCAGCGGCGTGCGCGTCAATGCCTTGCTGCCGGGCTTCACCGAGACCAAGTTCGCAGCCGCACTGATCGACAACCCGGCGATCCTGAAACAGGCCTTGCAGCACATCCCGATGAACCGCGTGGCGCAGCCGGATGAAATGGCGGGCGCCGTGCTGTATCTGGTATCGCCGGCAGCCAGCTACACCACGGGTGTTTGCATGAATGTCGACGGCGGTTACTTGTTGAATTAAGAACAGACGAGAAAAATAAAATGAAGAACTTACAAGGCAAGATCGCAGTCATCACCGGCGGCGCAGAAGGCATCGGCAAGGGCATCGCGGTACGCGCGGCGGCAGAAGGCATGAAGCTGGTGCTGGCCGATATCAACGCTGCCAAACTGGAAACCACGGTGGCGGAGTTCAAGGCACAGGGCATCGAGGTGATTGGCGTGCCGACCGATGTTGCCAGCGAAGAGCAAGTTAACGCGCTGGCGGCCAAGGCTTTTGCGCACTTCGGCAATGTACATCTGCTGGTCAACAATGCCGGTGTCGCTGTTGCTAAGCCGGCCTGGGAAACCACGCAGAAAGATTGGGATTGGGTCATGGGCGTCAATTTCTATGGCGTCACCCACGCATTGCGCGCCTTCATCCCGACCATGCTCAAGCACGGCGAGGAAGGGCATATCGTCAATACCGCCTCGATGGCCGGACTGACCTCGCAGCCGAGCCTGGCTAGCTATAACGCCAGCAAGCATGCGGTAGTGACAGTGTCCGAAGGGTTGCATCACGACCTCACGCTAAGGCAGTCGCGCATCAAGGTCTCGGTGCTATGCCCCGGTTGGGTCAAAACGGGAATAGGTCATTCGGAACGCAATCGCGATGACGGCAAACAAACGGCTTCTGCCATCGATCCGGTGGCGGCGAAAGTTGGCATGGCCGTGTTGCAAGCGGTCGAGAACGGTATTCCGGTAAGCCAGGTGGCAAGCGATGTATTCGATGCGATTGCAGCGGAGCGCTTCTATATCCTGACCCATCCTGAAATGAAGCAAGCGATCCAGGTACGGATGGAAGATATCCTGCAACAACGCGCACCGACACTGCTGAAGATATAAAGAAAGTAGGGTGGGCACTGGTGCCCACGCAGACGCGAAGATATGCCGGCACGACGTGGGCACAAAAGCGTGCCCACCCTACAAAAAAGGCAGGATGAGATGTCAATCTCATCCTGCCTTTTATATTTCAGCTAGTCAGCTAGTACAGCTTAGTCGATATCAAACTTCACGCCTTGCGCCAACGGCAAGGTACGGCTGTAATTGATGGTGTTGGTGGCACGACGCATATAAGTCTTCCACGAATCGGAACCCGATTCACGGCCGCCGCCGGTTTCTTTTTCACCGCCAAACGCGCCGCCGATTTCGGCGCCGCTGGTGCCGATGTTGACGTTGGCCAGGCCGCAATCGCTGCCGCTGGCGGACATGAAGGCTTCCGCTTCGCGTACATCGTTGGTGAAAATCGCCGACGACAAGCCCTGTGGCACTGCATTGTTCATGCGCACCGCGTCGTCGAAGTTTTCGTAACGCAGCACATACAGGATCGGCGCGAAGGTTTCGTGATGCACGATGTCGCTTTGCTGTGGCATGCGCACCAAGGCAGGACGTACGTAATACGCATTTTCGCCATCGCCTACCGCGACCCGCTCACCGCCCGTGACCACGCCACCTTCGGCCTTGGCCTGTTGCAATGCGGTCTGCATCGCTTCGAACGATTGCTGGTCAACCAGCGGACCAACCAGGGTGCCGGCATCCAGCGGATCGCCGACCTTGACGCTGGCGTAGATGCGTTCGATGCGGCTCACCACATCGTCATAAATGCTGCTGTGGACAAACAAACGGCGCAAGCTGGTGCAGCGTTGGCCGGCGGTGCCGACAGCGGAAAAAGTAATCGCGCGCAAAGCCAGGCTCAAATCGGCGGTCGGCGTGACGATCATGCCGTTGTTGCCGCCCAGTTCCAGCAGGCTGCGGCCCAGGCGTTCGGCGACGGTGGTGGCGACCTTGCGGCCCATGCGCACGCTGCCGGTAGCGCTGATCAGCGGCACCAGTGGCGATGCCGACAAGGTGGCGCCGATCTCGGCGCGGCCGAGCACGACCTGGCACAGGTTTGCCGGCAGCAGGTCAGGACGCTGTTGCGAGAAGCGCGCCACGGCCTTTTCATACAAGGCATGCACGGCCAGCGCAACCACCGGGGTTTTTTCCGACGGCTTCCAGATCACCGCGTTGCCGCACACCAGCGCCAGCGCGGCATTCCACGCCCACACAGCGACCGGGAAGTTGAACGCGGTGATGACGCCGCACACGCCCAGCGGATGCCAGGTTTCCATCATCCGATGACCCGGACGTTCGGAAGCGATGGTCAGGCCGTACAGCTGGCGCGACAGGCCGACTGCGAAATCGCAGATGTCGATCATTTCCTGCACTTCACCGATACCTTCGGACAGGATCTTGCCGGATTCCAGCGTCACCAGCTTGCCCAGCGGCTCGCGGTTTTCGCGCAGCACTTCACCCAGGATGCGCACCAGTTCGCCGCGTACCGGCGCCGGCACCACGCGCCATTTTTCGTAGGCTTGCTGGGCATTCTTGATGGCGGCTTCGGTTTCCGCCACGGTATGGGCGCGCAGCGATGCAATCGCAGCGCCGTCACGCGGCGAACGCGAATGGAGATCGTTGCCGGCATGTGCGGAGAAATCGAAACCGAGTTCAGCGAAGATGGTGGAGATTTGCGTCATGATGTCCTTTGCGGGGTTCGGATGCCGATCTGCGTGCCGCCTTGTGGGCGAACGGCTATCGGTGATGGCATCGAGTATAAGGAATAAGTCGTGGTTTCTTAAAGTCAAAAAATATCAGGACATCATTACCTTTGATCATGCAGCGTCGCCGCAGTTCATCGCACCGGAATGGCCGCTCAGGCTTCCGGCAGCTCACCCAGGATCCATTCCTGGAATTTGAGCACCGCCGCCTTGCTGGCGTTTTTCTCAGGATAAGTCAGGTAATAGGATTGCGGACTCTTGACCGCGAAAGGGAACGGCACATGCAACTGGCCGAGAGCGATCTCGGTTTCGACCAGGAATTTCGGCATCAGCGCCACACCGAGGCCGGCAGCGGCAGCCTGGATCACCATCGACAGCTGTTCGAAGCGCGGGCCGGAGAGGGCGTCGGGACAGGCCACGCCGACCTGGCTGAACCAGTCCTGCCAGGCTTGCGGGCGGGTTGTGTGTTGCAATAACGTCATCTCGGTCAGATCTTCGATGCGCTTGATCTGCCGCCCCAGTTCCTGGCTGCAGACCGGCAGCACTTCCTCACCCATCAGCCGCACCATGACCGCGCCAGGCCAGTTCGGCTCGCCGAAATGGATCGCGGCATCGACCGGCCGGCTGTTGAAATCGAACGGCAGCACCTCAGTGCTGAGATTGAGGATTACATCGGGATAAGCGGCATTGAATTTGGCCAGGCGCGGAATCAGCCATTTGACGCCGAAGGTCGGCAAGGTTGCCAGGTTGAGCACGCCGCCGGAATTCTTGTGCGCCATGACCTGGAAGGTGGCCATTTCGATCTGCTTGAGGATGGTGGCGACCTGGCTGGCGTATTCGACCCCCGCCTCGGTCAGGATCAGGCGGCGGTTGATGCGCTCGAACAGCTTTACCCCGAGATAGTCCTCCAGGATCGCCGCCTGCCGGCTGACCGCGCCTTGCGTCATGTGCAACTCGTTGGCGGCCTTGGTAAACGACAGGTGACGGGCCGCCGTGTCGAAGGCGATCAGACACGAGGTGGAAGGGATGAATCTGCGCATTTTTCGTGGTGCCGAGTAGGTATGTGCTGCCGTGCTTGCTATCGAGCAGGCACTATACCAAACGCGCGGCTTTTCAGCTTCACCTTTAGTTTGCATAAATACCAATCAGAATCGACATCCGACAGCCGCGTTATTGCTTGGCGCCATAGCTGGTCACCCCCAGCAGCCGCTCAGGGTCGAACACGTTTTGCATTCTGGTCGCCAGGGCCAGCTGTTCGGGTGTCGTATAACGCTCGTAGAATTGCTGGTTGAACGGACCGACGCCATGCTCGGCGCTGAAGCTGCCTTTATATTTCAGCACCGCAAGGTCGTAGATTTCCTGGCGCAGGGCGTTGACGCGCAGCGGTGGAAAATCGGCGATGAGCTGTTCGGGAATCGCCAGGTTGAAGTGCAGGCCGCCATCGCCCCAGTGGCCGAAATCGAAGAGCTTGATGCCGGCGTAGCTGTGTTCCAGCAGCGCCACGGCTTCCTGGCGGAACTGGCCGAGCCGGGAACGCGGCACGGAAATATCGAAAGCCACTACTTTGCCTTCCTGGCGCACGCTGTCGCTGATGGCATGGCGAATGCGCCACAGCACCTCGGGTTTGTCGATCACGGCATCCAGGATGAGATCGCCGAAACAGCTTTCCAGCCATGCGCCGAAGAGCTTTTCCAGGTCGAAATCGGCGCTGCGCGGCCGCGCCGAGCTGAGTTCGATCAGGAAGGCGTAAGGTGGTAGCGGCTCGAATGGCGCGGCGATGCCGGGCACGTGCCGCAATACGGATTGCAAGGCATTTTGCGAGATGCCTTCGAAGGCGCTGAGAAAATCGGCGAAATTGCGTTCGGCGTCGCGCAGCAGCTGCGCCGCTGCTTCCATTGAGGCAGGCGCCACCAGCGCGGTGGCGCTTTGCTGCGGCCGCGGATGGACTTGCAACACCACCTGGGTGATGACGCCGTAAGCGCCGCCGGTGCCGATGAAGCATTGTTTCCAGTCGGGGCCGGTATTGTTTTTTCTGAGGCGATTCGTGAGATCCAGCCGTTCGCCGGGTGGATCGATCAGCAGCGCTTCCAGCCCCAGGGTGTTGTGGCGGACATCACCATAGCGGATCAGCCTTGCACCGCCGGTATTGGCTGCCAACATGCCGCCCAGCGAGGGATCGGCGCCGAGGTCGATGGGGAAATACAGGTCGTGCTTTTCCAGCGCCTGATTCAGCTCAGACAAGCGAGTGCCGGCATACGCCTGTACCACGCGGTCGACCGGGTCGATATCGATCACGCCCTTGATGCGCTCCATGCTGAGCACCACGTCCAGCCCGGAACGATCCGGCGATGCGGCGCCAACCAGGCCGGTATTCGCTCCTTGCGGCACGATCCGGATCTTGTCGCGCGCGCACAGGCGCATCAGTTCCGCTGCTTCATCGACATTGGCCGGACGGGCGATGCACAGGCTCTTGCCGTCGCCGTAGCGCGCGCCTTTTTCATACGGTTGTCGTTGCTCCGGCTGCAGCAGGCAACCTTGCGGGCCGAGCAGGTCGGCGATGCGTTGCTGCAGCGTGATGATATCGGTCATGTCAGGCATTCGCCGGGTTGGATGGCTGCTCTGCCGAAGCGGTCATCTTGAAAATTCCCTGCGCGTTGCCGCTGTCGAAGGTCAGGTCCAGCTTGTAGGTTTGGCTGGTTTCATCCAGATAGCGGTCGCGCGAAATGAATTCGTAGAACGATCCCGGTACCTGCATGTCGACCAGTTGACCGTTATCGTCAAGCATCGGCCGCGATACCGTGTTGGCGCGGAACGCGGTTTGCCGTACGCGGCCGTTGCGTGAGACTTCGATCTTGTCCTTGATGCTGCGTCCCAGCGCACGCTGCGCATCGGCCACCTGCTCGACATGGGCGACGCGATCGGTGGCGTGGTTGAACGCATTGCCTTCAGTCGAAATCCAGGCCATTTCGGCCGACTCCGCCAGCAAGATCCGGTATTCGGCGACGCTGGGCAATGCATGCTGGCGATCGAAGCAGCGCACCAGTACCGGCAGCAGCGCCAGCGCATCGGTGAGCGGCAGGGCTTTGTCGGCAGCGAGTTGCTGCAGCAGACGCGCCGAGTGTGAGTCGATCGGATCTTGCGAGGTCGACAAGACCTTGTTGACGGTCGCCTGGAATGTGTGGGAAAACTGATGCGGATGCAGTTCGCTCAGGAAGAACTGCGCGATTTCTTCAGGATCGTCCTCATGCGCGTAGGCGCGGCCGGTCATGCTGATCCGTTGCAGCGGGTAGACGCCGTTGACGTGGTAGCCAAGCGGCCGCAGGATGCGTGTGAACGCTGCTTCGCCGGCCGGCAGCGTGCCGGTGCTGATGCCAAGCACGGTGCGCAAGGCGCCGTGGTCGAAGCGGATCTTGTTGCCGGCGCGGACCGAATCCTGCACGTAGTCATTGCCTTGCGGGACGGCTTTCAGCAGTTTCTCGAACAGCAACATGTTCAGCGCCTGCGCGATCTCGATGCGGGAAACCTTGTCGGAACGCGGCCGCAATGTGCTCTCAGGGATTTGCAGCAGGTCGGATAATTGGCTGGCATGCTCGGCGCCCAGCAGGGACGCCAGCATGAATTGCAGGTTGGTGGTGGACATGCGCGCTCTTTATCGAGGAAGGATAAGCGCAGTGTAAATTTGATTTCGCCCCGGATAAAACGATAAATACTATTAGAACCATGCGTTTTACTCATGAACAGAGCAATTGGCTTTGGGCGGGACGAAAAAAAACAGCCGCCGAAGCAGCTGTCCTTATGGTGGGCAGAAAAACTTGCCCACCCTACAATGAACGAAGTAGGCGCTGGGCGCATTGTACCCACGCGTAACCGACTAACGCATCAATACCCGATCGCAGCGCCTGCAGGACGACGTGTATCGTTGGCGCCGTAATAGAAGCCAGGACGCACGATGCCCGATACGCCGGAATCATTGCCGGAGCTGGCGGATGTCACACCCGCAGCGCCCGGCAAGCCGATCATGATCAGCTCAGCCGCGCCCCAAGGGGTTTGTTCCTTCATCTTGTAGCCCATGCCTTCGAGGATCTTCAGGGTATCTGGCGACAGGCCGCGGGTTTCGTAGTAGACCTCGTCGGGCAGCCATTGGTGATGGATGCGCGGCGCATCGACCGCTTCCTGCGGCGCCATGCCGTAATCGATCACGTTCAACGCAGTTTCCAGCGTGATGGTGATGATGCGCGAACCGCCCGGCGAACCCAGCACCATGTAAGTCTTGCCATCCTTGGTCACCAGGGTCGGCGCCATCGACGACAGCGGACGCTTGCCAGGAGCGATCGAATTGGTCGCGCCTTGCACCAGGCCGAACAGGTTCTGTACGCCGGCCTTGACGGTGAAGTCATCCATTTCATCGTTCAGGAAGAAGCCGGTGCCCGGCGCAATCACCACGGCGCCGAAGCGGCCGTTGATGGTGTAGGTGGTGGAAACCGCGTTGCCATCCTTGTCGACGATCGAGTAGTGGGTGGTTTCCGGTTTCTCATGCGGCGCCATGCCAGGCTGCACCTCGACTGATGGCGTGGCCTTGTCGGCGCTGATCTTTTCGCGGATCGAGGCAGCGTATTCCTTGCTCAGCAAGCGATCCAGCGGATTCTTGACGAATGCCGGGTCGCCCAGGAAGGTGTTGCGATCCATGTACGAGTGACGCATCGCTTCGGTCATGTAGTGCACTGCCGACGCCGAGTGGAAGCCCAACGCCTTCATGTCGTAGCCCTCAAGGATGTTGAGGATCTGGCACATGGTGGCGCCGCCGGAGCTTGGCGGCGGTGCGGAAACGAATACATAGCCGCGGTAGTTGCACGACAGCGGTGCGCTTTCGCTGATCTTGTAACCGGCAAAGTCGGCTGCGGTAATGATGCCGCCGCCAGCCTTGGAGGCGCGTTCCACGGCTGCCGGGATGGCGCCTTTATAGAAAGCGTCAGGGCCGTTGCGCGAGATGGCTTCCAGCGTCTTGGCCAGATCCTTTTGCACCAGGCGATCGCCAGGTTGCAATGGCGTACCGTCGCGACGCAGGAACAGGCGCGCGGCTTCCGGGTCTTTCTTGAACTGGGCGATGGTGGTGTCGAGGATGTCGGTGTCGCCGCGGTTCAGGATGTAACCGTCGCGCGCCAGCTTGATCGCCGGCTGCATCACCTGGGCGCGCGTCAATTTGCCGTATTTGCGTTGCGCGGTGTCGAGTCCGAGTACGGTGCCCGGCACGCCGGCCGCCAGGTAGCCGAACAGGCTGGCGTTGGTGATCGCCTTGCCGTTGGCGTCCAGGTACATATTGGCGCTGGCTGCAGCAGGCGCGGTTTCACGGAAATTGATGAAGGTATCGCGGCCGTCGGCCAGGTGGATGGTCATGAAGCCGCCACCGCCGATATTGCCGCAGCACGGATTGACCACCGCCTGCGCATAACCGACCGCAACCGCGGCATCAATCGCATTGCCGCCCATCTTCAGGATGTCGACGCCGACTTGCGAGGCCAGATGCTGCGAAGTCACCACCATGCCATTCTTCGCCTCGACTGCCGGCGCCGAAGCCGCCAGGGCGTTGCCCAGCAAGCCCAACAACAGCGCCGATGCGGCTAACGGTTTCAGCCAATAAGTAATACGCATACCTTCTCCCTTTTATTAGTGGGCAACCCGCTTGCCCGTACTTTCGAATTTGGTGCATGACCCCACTGCGAGCCAGCAGACGGTCGTTCGCTGCCGCAGAGGATGTGCGCGACAATTATTGCACTCTCTTGCCGGCCCGGCATGCTTTTTACAAATCCGGATAACGATATGCGTATTAAGCATGAACTGCGCCAATGCAATTTGGCGGCATGGCGTTAAGTGCCGCCCTAAAGCGTGATTTCTTGATCGGATTTTCAAGCGAGCGCATGCCAGTCCATGATTTCTGCACATACAATACGTCCATATTTGTAGAAAAATGCGACAGTGCTTGCATAAATCACTGTTTTTTTATACAGTGCTACCTGAAGCTAAAGCACAGGTTCCAGATTCCTCACCATTTTTGCCGAAAGAATAGCTATGGACGATAAAAAATCCGCACCCAATCCGGATAAAAGCAAGGCCCTTGCCGCGGCCTTGGCGCAAATCGAGAAACAATTCGGCAAAGGTTCGGTCATGCGCATGGAAGACGGCGCCGTGGTCGAAGAAGTGCAAGTGGTCTCGACCGGCTCGCTCGGCCTGGATATCGCCCTGGGCGTCGGCGGCTTGCCGCGTGGCCGGGTAGTCGAAATCTACGGTCCTGAATCGTCCGGTAAAACCACGCTGACGCTGCAGACCATCGCCGAAATGCAAAAGCTCGGCGGCACCTGCGCGTTTATCGATGCGGAACACGCACTGGACGTCGGTTACGCACAGAAATTGGGCATCAACCTGTCCGAACTGCTGATCTCGCAACCGGATACCGGCGAACAAGCGCTGGAAATCACCGATGCGCTGGTGCGCTCGGGCGGCGTTGACCTGATCGTGGTCGACTCGGTTGCAGCCTTGACGCCACGCGCCGAAATCGAAGGCGACATGGGTGATTCCCTGCCAGGCCTGCAAGCGCGTCTGATGTCGCAAGCGCTGCGCAAGCTGACCGGCAGCATCAACCGCACCAACACGCTGGTGATCTTCATCAACCAGATCCGCATGAAGATCGGCGTCATGTTCGGCAATCCGGAAACCACCACCGGTGGTAACGCCCTGAAGTTCTACGCTTCGGTGCGCCTGGATATCCGCCGTACCGGCTCGATCAAATCCGGCGACGAAGTCATCGGCAACGAAACCAAGGTCAAGGTCGTCAAGAACAAGATCGCGCCGCCATTCAAGGAAGCGCATTTCGACATCCTGTATGGCGAAGGCACATCGCGCGAAGGTGAAATCCTCGATCTCGGTTCCGATGCCAAGATCGTTGAAAAGTCGGGCGCCTGGTACAGCTACAACGGCGAACGCATCGGCCAGGGCAAGGACAACGCCCGTACCTACTTGAAAGAACGGCCAGAACTGGCGCGTGAAATCGAGAACAAGGTGCGCGCTTCCCTGGGCGTGCCAGAACTCGGCGCGATCAAGTCGGACGGCGGCGACAAGGCTGAAAAAGCCGCAGCCAAGGCCAACAAGGCCGCAGCTGCTGCAGCAGCAAAGTCGGAAGAGCCGGTTTAATATCCTGACTGGCCTCGCTTCTCGCTTAAGCAGTTAAGTAAGAAACAGGCTGGTCAATCAAGAACGCCTTTCATAAAATTCCGCACAACGGGTTTTTGAAGGGCGTTGTTGTTTGCGGCGCACGATAGAACACAGCAGGCGCTATGTAATAAACGCGACCTGTTAAGTAACAAGTAACAATCAATCAGCACCATTTAATAAGCATTACCGGGAAAGCGGAGATGGCCAAACTGCAAATCAGCCTGAAGGGCAGGGCGCTGCGCTATCTGTCGGCGCGTGAACACAGCCGCCTGGAACTGGCGCGAAAATTGTCGCGTTACGCGCAGGAAGGCGACGACATCGAAGCCCTGCTCGACACGCTGGAAGCCGCAAAACTCCTGTCCCAATCGCGCTTTTCAGAATCCCTGATCCACCGCCGCGCCCATCGCTACGGCAACAGCCGCATCCTCTCCGAACTGCAAAGCCATGGTATCGACGCCGAGTCATTGGTAGATATCAAAGCCGACCTGGCCAGCGGCGAAGTCGCCCGCGCGCGCGAAGTCTGGCGCAAGAAATTCAACCAGCCACCGGCCGATGCCGCCGAGCGCGCCAAGCAAATGCGTTTCCTGCTGCAACGCGGGTTTTCGCACCGGGCGATACAGGCAGCAATTAGAGGTGTTCGCGATGCAGTCGATTAGCGAATTGGTGCGGCTTAGTGATTGTGTTTGGCAATGGCAACAATGTTTTTGCATCGGATTTGCCAAGTGTGAACAGATTAAGTCCTCGTCCAACGGAGGTCCTGCGAAAATGCATTTTCTTGAAAATATGCTGCATGCCTTTTGCATATTTATTGCAGTACGCCCGGATTTCAGTGTCAGGAGGCTGCATCTCTAGGAACTTACTAATCATGCACTTGCCGTAGCCCTGTCCGCGAAGCCCGTACTTGATGGCGCATAAATCAATTAGCTTGTAAAAATTATTATTTTTATCTTGATAATTTATAACTTGCAAAAAACCTATCGGCTCACCGTGGTCGGAAAAAATCAAGAGTTCCTTTCTCATATGATAAAACCGTTCATCATTTCTCGAGCATATTGACTTCAATTTCAAAAAAAAGCGATGTGACAGAAATAATGAAGAAAGAATCGTGAAATAACCGCTCGATGATATAAATGCGTCTGTAAACGAACCGTCCATACTGCCTCTTACTATAAGGTCAAATATGAAGGGAATATCAAGGAGTCCTGCATCATGAATCGATGTGTCTGCAAATAAATTAGTGATCGACGTCACTTTGTTGCGCATCTCGCATCCTCGGAAATGTCTGGTAATTGAATTCTGTGTATCAGCGAAGAATACTGAGTTTGGAAATGTATTTCCATTCGGAAGTGTATCGCACTGTTTTATACTGTTTCACTCTGATGCGAGCGCATCTTATTCAAGGCGCTAATTCAGGTCAAGACGATAGTCTGAGGGCAGACCTCGAAACGCAGGTCAGGCTTGTATAAATACCTCCCCGACCTGAAACGCCGGCAAACGCAACACAGCCAGAGGCAATGGCGTATCAAAATAGCGGCGGGCCACAAGCTGTGCTACACTTTTGGGGTTTTTGCAAACCGCAGGAGCGGCAGTTGCCATAGAAACTGTGGTAACGATACGCAAATTAGTCCACCGATATGTCTCTGACACCCTCTATCCCCCGCCGAGCGCTGAAGCACACCCGCGCGATTCACGTCGAAGCTTTTGTACGCGATGATGGCTTGTGGGATATCGACGCGCATGTTACCGATACCAAACCATTCGATCTGCCATTGCCATCCGGAAACTTGCCGGCGGGCGCGCCATTGCATAGTCTGTGGTTGAGGTTGACGCTGGATCGCGAGTTTGTTGTCGTTGATGTCGAGGCAAATTCCGAAGCGGTGCCATATCCTGGTTATTGCAACACGATTGGTCCTGATTATAAAAGGTTGATCGGCTTAAGCCTGGTCAAGGGTTTTCGTCATGCGCTCAAGGAGCGCATTGGCGGCGCGCTCGGTTGCACCCATCTGACCGAACTGGCGCAGATATTGCCGACCGCGGCATTGCAGGCCTTTGGTGGCGAAGTAAATCGACCGAATGTTTCAGATCCGCTGGCAGAGCAGAAAAAGCCGCCCCAGCTCGATCGTTGTCATGCTTTACGTAGTGAAGGCGCAGTTGTCGCCAAATATTATCCGAAGTGGGCAATCAGCCCTCCATCAGCAGTTGACTCCCAATCTAATTTATCCAACCAAGTAATTTCATTTAATTAAGTGTCAGAAGGGAAGCTCGTATGAAGATCCATGAGTATCAGGGTAAAGAAATTCTCCGTCAGTTCGGAGTGACAACACCGCGTGGCATCCCGTGCCTGAGCGTCGATGATGCGGTCAAGGCAGCTGAAACCCTCGGCGGTTCGGTTTGGGTTGTCAAAGCCCAGATCCACGCTGGTGGTCGCGGCAAGGGCGGCGGCGTGAAAGTTGCCAAGTCGCTGGAACAAGTGCGTGAATACGCCAACCAGATCCTCGGCATGCAACTGGTGACGCATCAAACTGGCCCAGAAGGCCAAAAAGTACGCCGCCTGCTGATCGAAGAAGGCGCTGACATCAAGCAAGAACTGTATGTCAGTATGGTTACCGACCGCGTTACCCAACGCGTGGTGCTGATGGCATCGAGCGAAGGCGGCATGGACATCGAAGAAGTCGCAGCCAGCCACCCAGAAAAGATCCATCAAGTCGTGATCGATCCGGCTACCGGCCTGACCGACGCCGAAGCAGACAGCATCTCGACCAAGATCGGCGTACCAGCCGGTTCGATCGCTGACGCACGCAAGCAATTGCAAGGCCTGTACAAAGCGTACTGGGATACCGATTCGTCGCTGGCTGAAATCAACCCGCTGATCGTTACCGGTTCCGGTAAAGTCATCGCACTGGACGCCAAGTTCAACTTCGACGCCAACGCCTTGTTCCGTCACCCAGAAATCGTCGCTTACCGCGATCTGGACGAAGAAGATCCAGCCGAAATCGAAGCTTCCAAGTTCGACCTGGCTTACATCTCGCTCGACGGCAATATCGGCTGCCTGGTGAATGGCGCCGGTCTGGCCATGGCTACCATGGACACCATCAAGCTGTTCGGCGGCGAACCAGCCAACTTCCTCGACGTCGGCGGCGGCGCTACAGCTGAGAAAGTCACTGAAGCGTTCAAGATCATGTTGAAGAACCCAGGCCTGAAAGCCATCCTGGTCAACATCTTCGGCGGCATCATGCGCTGCGACGTGATCGCCGAAGGCGTTATCACTGCATCCAAAGCCGTTTCGCTGCAAGTACCGCTGGTCGTCCGCATGAAGGGCACCAACGAAGAAATCGGCAAGAAAATGCTGGCCGACTCCGGCCTGCCGATCATCTCGGCGGACAGCATGGAAGAAGCGGCGCAGAAGGTTGTTGCTGCGGCCAACGGTAAATAAGTAAATAACTAGGAACAGATATGTCGATCCTGATCAACAAAGACACTAAAGTCGTCACCCAAGGCATTACCGGCAAGACCGGCCAATTCCATACCCGCGCTTGCCGCGATTACGCAAACGGCAAGAACGCGTTTGTCGCTGGCGTGAACCCAAAGAAAGCCGGCGAAGATTTCGAAGGCATCCCGATTTTCGCTAACGTTTCCGAAGCCAAAGCCGCCACTGGCGCCAACGTATCGGTTATCTATGTTCCGCCAGCAGGCGCAGCAGCAGCAATCTGGGAAGCCGTCGAAGCTGAACTCGACCTGGCCATCTGCATCACCGAAGGCATTCCAGTGCGCGACATGCTGGCACTGAAAGACCGCATGGCAAAGGCCGGCAGCAAGACCCTGCTGCTCGGACCTAACTGCCCAGGCCTGATCACGCCAGACGAAATCAAGATCGGCATCATGCCAGGTCACATCCACAAGAAGGGCCGTATCGGCGTGGTTTCGCGTTCCGGTACCCTGACTTATGAAGCAGTCGGTCAATTGACCGCACTGGGCCTGGGCCAATCGTCGGCAGTCGGTATCGGCGGCGATCCGATCAATGGCTTGAAGCACAT
The DNA here is from genome assembly GCF_044745265.1 of Collimonas sp. NPDC087041. Taxonomy (NCBI): domain Bacteria; kingdom Pseudomonadati; phylum Pseudomonadota; class Betaproteobacteria; order Burkholderiales; family Oxalobacteraceae; genus Collimonas; species Collimonas sp. NPDC087041. The sequence goes on along the minus strand of NZ_JBIUZX010000008.1, from coordinate 28,092 downwards.
CGACATCATGAAGATGTTCAACGACGATCCAGAAACCGATGCAGTCATCATGATCGGCGAAATCGGCGGTCCGGACGAAGCCAATGCTGCTTACTGGATCAAGGACAACATGAAGAAGCCAGTGGTCAGCTTCATCGCTGGTGTTACCGCTCCTCCGGGCAAACGCATGGGCCATGCCGGCGCGTTGATCTCGGGCGGTGCTGACACTGCACAAGCCAAGCTGGACATCATGGAAGCGTGTGGCATCACCGTAACCAAGAACCCATCGGAAATGGCTCGCCTGTTGAAGGCTTTGCTGTAATCGTTGGTTGATGTAAGGTGGGCACATGGTGCCCACGCGTTACCGCAATATCTGGAGTGCAGACGTGGGCACGGTGTGCCCACCCTGCGAGATTGCTGTATCAACTGCATCACGCGTAACAAACAAAAAGGGAGCTTCGGCTCCCTTTTTGTTTTGATGCGTCGCTGGTTTGTACTTACTTCCGCTGCTGGTTTGCACGTACTTCAGCCGGTGGGTGTAGCATCATCGACAAGGGCATTTGTATCGGCGCGCAATTTGTCTTGCCGTCCTTGCCAGAACCAACGAAAATACTTGAACTCAGGCAACCGCCTGGTCAGAATTCTTTTAGCTACCATCTTCATGTCTCGACATATGCCGCTTGAGTTTGCCGCCAAAACGGATATTGGTATGGTGCGAGTACAAAACGAAGACACCGTCGTGGTCGACGCTGCCTTGCAACTGGCCATCCTGGCCGACGGCATGGGCGGCTACAACGCCGGTGAAGTCGCCAGCAGCATCGCCACCGTCGCCATCCAGGAAGAAATCGAAAGCCAGCTGCAGGAATACCGTCGCCTGCAAAAGCCCGAAGCCGAACTGCCGGTGCGCCAGTGGTTGATGCAAGCGGTGCGGCAAGCCAACAGCACCATCATCAATGCAGCACGCCGCGAGCCCGAATACCGCGGCATGGGTACCACGCTGGTGGTGGCCTGGTTCCAACCGGAAAACCACGTCAGTATTGCCCATGTCGGCGATTCGCGCGCCTATCGCATCCGCGACGGTTTGCTGGAGCAACTGACGCGCGATCACTCGCTGCTGCAGGAACAGATCGACGCCGGCCTGATTCGTGCCGAAGACGCGCAATTCGCCCTCAACCGCAACATCGTCACGCGCGCGGTCGGCATCGATTACCAGTTGGTCGTGGAAATCCATCAGCACCAGTTGCGCGCAGGGGATCTGTATTTGCTGTGCTCCGATGGCTTGTCGGACCGCATTGGCGCCAGCGACATCAGCAATATCATCGACGACGCCCAGGGCGACCTGAAGATGGCATGCACCATGCTTGTCAATGCAGCGAATAAGTCCGGCGGCCAGGACAATGTCTCGGTGATCCTGATCAAAGTGCCTCAGGAGGCCGAGCAGCAAGCGGAATAGATGGCCCGGTGTCATGAAATCCCAAATTTTGAGTATCATTGCCCCTAAACAACATTAAACTAGGGGCGCGTTGAAGCATGTAAAACCGGAAGTTTGACCAGCGCCAGCAGCCGTGAGACCACCCGCGGTATTGTTTTAATCAACTTACAGATAGCGTTTCCCAAGAGAGATAGGAATGGCGAAGATCATCCTGACCAAAGGCGGCACCGTGATACAAGAGATGACGCTCACCAAAGAGCGCACCACCATCGGTCGCCGCGCCCACAATGACATGGTTATTGATAACCTCGCCATCAGCGGCGAGCATGCCGTCATCATCACTATCTACAACGACTCGTTTCTGGAAGACCTCAACAGCACCAACGGCACCCAGGTCAATGGCCACCCGGTCAGTAAGCACTTCCTGCAACACAACGACATCATCCAGATGGCCAGGTACAAACTGGTCTATCAAGTCGATTCCGAAGAAGAAATCAAGGACAACCGCCCCAAGATGTTCCCGGTGCCGAGGCCGGATGCGACCATTACCGTGCTGGATGGCCCGAGCGCTGGCAAGGAAATGCTGCTGACTAAGGTGCTGACCACGATTGGCCGTCCTGGCATTCAGGTCGCGATTGTCACACGTCGGCCGCATGGTTACGAACTGACTCATGTGGAAGGGCAGACTTATACACGGGTCAATGATGTGCCATTAAGCGCTGGTGCGCGGGCTTTGAAGGATGAGGATGTGATTGATATTGCTGGGACTATGATGAAGTTTTCATGGAAGGCTGCTTAGACAGTTTTTAACTTCAGTAGGCGGTACGTCTTTCGTCTCCCTTCGTGTCATTCATAGTGGCGTGGCCCAGTCCACGTTGTGTTACAACACTTTTCGTACGCCGGCAGAACTCCAGAATTTAACGGGCACATCATCTCCGATTGTTTTGGTAATACAGTGAAACTGCCTAATGTCTTGCTAAATGTTTATCGTGGTGACTGGCTACCTACCTGTCGTTGAATTAAGCAGCCAACGGCGAATTAGCGCAGTTTCTTTGTGACAAACTTTGTCAGCACAACATCGAAAATCTGCCAAATTTCCTCACTTTTCCAGCGCCAGACCGGAGAAACTCAACGATATCCAACTGGCACAGACATTGCTCTACATCACGTGTAGTGCAGACCCCTTTTATTAACAGGAGAAACAAATGAAATCGTTGAAAATGATGCAACGCGCAATGCGTGGTTTTACACTGATTGAATTAATGATCGTTGTGGCGATTATCGGCATTTTGGCAGCCGTGGCGATTCCTCAGTACAGTAACTATACCAATCGCGCTTATGCATCCTCAACAATTGGCGAACTGTCCGCTTACAAAACGGCAGTTGGTGATTGCGCGAGTTCGCAAGGTCTCACAGGCGGAGTATCTGGTTGCGCAAATGGAAGTAATGGTGTCCCAGTAAGCCAAGTGACTTCAAACTTGCCTACTGGCGTCACTGTTTCAGATGCAGGTGTTCTGACTGGAACTAGCAAAGCAACAGTCTCAGGAAGTACCGCGATGGGTTTTACCGATACACCTACATTGACGGCCGGTGCGGCAAATATGACTTGGGCAATGTCCGGTACAATTTGTAACCAGTCGCGCGGGATGCGCTCTGGCCAAGGCGATTGCCCGTAATTGATTGAGGTTGGTGCTGGTAAATGCACTAACTAGAAGTGTTCCAGCGTTTAATATGGATAGGGTGCCCGTGGGTACCCTATTTTTCTTGTGGCGAATAGTTGAATTACTTGACGTTGCGAACAATCTTAATATCTATCCTCATAAACTAATTCGTTCTATGAAGCTTGTCGCCAATTTTGCCTAGATGTAAAACAAACAGCTTTTGTATGTAATGGGGGTTTGATTTCGAATTTTATGTGATGTTTTATTCTTTAGTTTTGCAAGATTTGAACTATGAAAAAGAAAGTTTTTGCAGGTTTACTACACCTAATTATTAGTCTAGCCCTTGTTACATGTACGTTTGCTTTTGTTTTCCTTGTGTGTTATCCAGAACCATACTTCACGGTTATGGGGATAGGAAAATTATTAGTTATTCTGGCAGTCGTCGATGTTTGTCTTGGACCACTGATAACATTCATTATCTTTGATCCGAGAAAGAAATGGCTAAAATTCGATTTGGTGGTTATTGCGATTGTACAGTTACTTGCATTGATATATGGTGTCTTTACAGTGTTCTCTGCACGGCCTGTTTATCTAGTATTTGATGAAAATGCATTATTTACCTTGGTTTCTGCATACCAAATTCCCGAAAAGGAATTAAAGAAACTGGATTTACTGATATTACCAATGACTGGTCCAGAACTTGTCGGCGCACGTATTCCAAAGAATAGAGAAGAACGAAAAAAATATGTGGCAGAAGTGTTAGAAGCGCGCATCGATTTACCGCGTATGCTTCAATATCATGTGCCTTACGAATCAGTTGTTGATGATGTCAAGGCGCAAATGAAACCTTTGGATGATTTGATAGCACAGCAAGGCTCCGAGAAAGTGACCGAAACAAAATTGATCTTAGATCAAGTCGCTAAGAGGAGTCGTTTGAGTTTTGATGAGCTCGCATTTCTTCCAGTGACAACATTTGACCGTCAATTGACAGTTATCATTCGGCGCAGCAACGCAAGAATCGTAGAAATATTGCCGGTTGATGCTAAGCGTTAAGGCTTGCTTAACGCGACGTATTAATGGCAATGTAGTGGCCAATATTCGTCCGTGGCCAACTGTCCATGATTATGGCGGGTTGGAAAGTTCTTTAAATTGCCTGCATCCTTGAGCTGAGCCCATTAGACAGCTGATTCTATAATTCCAGCGTGCAGCATTCAAATTATTTAATTTTTCATAAACTAATCCCCTTCCAATAAAAGGGGGGAAGTAGCGTGGATTTAGCTCAATGGTCTTGTCAAAGTCGCTCATCGCGCGCTGATATTGCTTCAATTCTAGATATGCGGCGCCACGGCCATTGTAGGCATAGCTATATTCTGGATAGACTGAAAGCGCTTTATCGTAGTCCTTTATCGCCTGCTCGTAATGTGCTAGTCGAAAAAGCGTCTGCCCACGGTTGTAATAAATACGTTCTACGCCGGGGCGATCAGTTTTATCCTCAACAAGGCGAGCCGCATCATCCCAAAGTAATAGTGGATGCGAAAAAGTGATCAGCCGAAACCATGCTGTGGGGATCATAACAAGTGCGATAGCAATGAGTGCTATTGCCGCATGTTTTGCGGGCACTTTCTGTACTACGAATGGCATTGCAGAAAACAAGCCTATTATCCAGAAATAACTACGGTAAATCACAAAGGACTCTTGAATACGGACTGTTGAAAATTCAGTGATAAACAGGAGCCATGGACACAGCAGAGCAAAGCCGAGTAGACCTTTCACGCCGCGTTGGAGCAACAGATAAAAAGCTGCGAGCGGGTAGGCAATAAAACCGATTAAACCAACTATTTGTGGCCATGACCACAGCCGCTTGGCAAAATCTTCATACATGTCTACTGACATCCATGCGGGGCTCGGTATGATCCAAATCAGTAAATATTTGAAAAACAAAAAAGACTGCGTCAATATGGACAACGGATAAGCCATTCGAATCTCGAATCCTGGATCCTGTTTTGCCAACCTTGCCAGCATTTGCGCAGCGTTGACTTCGTAAGTTTGTCCAAGAATATGTTCAGACTTGACCTCAAACATAACAAGTATTGCGATCAATCCATATAGGACAAACGTTGGCCAAATCAGTTTGGCTATTCCTTGGGATGGTTGGCGTAATAGTAGCGCTATGGCAGCTGCAACAGCAGGTGCCATGACTGTATGTTCTTTTGAAAAAACAGCAAAAAAATAAGCAACAGCGGATGCAATTAAGCAGTATTGGTTTTCACGCACGATCCCCTCAAGAAACAGGCGCCACATAATTAATGCGAAAAATGTCGCCATTAGTATTGAGCGCTGCGAAAGGTAAGTTACTGCGTATACTGACGCCGGATGCAGGGAAAATATCAGGGCACAAAAAAAAGCCAACCAAGAAAGCGGCAGTGTCGCAATTATATTGGCGTCACTAGCGATTGCATTTTCCTGTGGAATAACAATTTCAAACAAGCGGCGCAAAAACAGGAAAAGCGCAGTTGAGTTAGCGATATGCAGCGCAAGATTCTCAAGATGAAACCAAATCAGATTCAAACCGAGAAACTCTCGGGTCCATTCGAAGGTTGCATAAGGTAACCAGCGTAGTTTCAAACTGAAAATTTTGCCCAAATACTCCTTATGTATCGTCCCGTTAAAGAAATCCTGATCGTCGAAAACGACAGGATTCCATAGAAATTTTCCATAAAGTAGGGCAGGAAGAAGAAATAGCAGAAAAATGGGAGGGAGTGTCGATTTTGCGTGCAGTTGCAACTGGATTTGCCGTTTGAGGGAAATGGGCATCTATGATTTTAAGATATCGAGTTGAGGCTCTTGCAAAATGCCAAAGCCGGGCGGGATTTTAATGTCATGAGAAATGCGAAAAATCCAGCAAGAATCGTCGCTGTAAATAAGGTGCAATCGTCGAAAACAATATTTACGTATGGGCTAGATACTACATGTAACACCCTGACGGTGTACATGTAAATTTTTCTTGGTGGACTTATTTGGTCATTACACTAACTTCTCTGGGGCAATGACCGAATCCCGGTTGCCCTACATACTTTCATCACTCGATGATTGCATCGAATGAGGATCGATATTGCTCATAGCCGTCGCTTTACCTCGATTAGAAACTATGATCGGCAGCGTATACCGAGAACTTGGGTTTCGCTGGGTGGTGATGCGGATAGGGCTGTAAGGATCAAAGTGTCCAATATCTCAATCTGAGTAAAGCGTGCATTAGAACGGCATGTCGCAGAAACTGGAGTATATTTTTGTGACAACTTTAAATTCATAAAATTACAGGCGACGGCGAATGCATCGTTGGATTCTTTTTAAGATATCTATTTCATATCTGAGCGCCATTGCAGTTATCACCAGTCCGTTATTGCTTTTCCCCCTCGTTAGCGGCGCTGGATTCCACGACAATCAACGTGTTATCGAAGTTTTTTGCGTAGCTTTAAGCACGTTCATCTTGGTCGGTTTGTTATTTTGGAATCCCTCTGTCAGGTGGCTTTGTCATGGCCATTTGATTTGCTTGTTGGTGTTGCTTTTTCTACTCGGTTTTGCATCCAGTTCCTTTGCATATACGTCGCGATATGCGTTTTTTGAGTGGGCAAATTTGCTCTTGCTGATTGTAATGTCGGGTTTGATTGCATGCGAGATAGGGTTTGGCGAAGGTCTTTTTTTCGACCAGATATTGTGGCTGTGTGAACTTGGGTGTGCGGCCTATATTCTGCTTGAAATCATTATCTACCTAGCCTTAATTGCAAAAGGCACTCAACCGCCGAATGAAAGTTTCATTTTCGGTTTCGACAACTACCGGTTTTTCAACCACATTCAAACAATCACATTGCCCCTGTTGGCTCTGCTGATATGCCGCGGTTGCGATAGCAAACAAAACATATTCGCCTGGGCCGTCACATCAATATGGTGGACGCTGCACTTTGTCACAGCCGGACGCGGCACTTTTATTGGCCTGCTGGCCGGCATGTTCGTCACCTGGTTTTGTCTACGAAAAGACGCCTTACCATGGTGCAGAATAATGCTGTGGTCTGCGTTGATCGGCCTGGGCATATACATTCTGTTTTACGTACTGGTCCCACTATCGCTAGGTTTGCGGCCATTCGGCTTTCTGTTTTCCGTAGTTGACCGCACCATGGAAAATCCCAGCTCCAGCCGTTGGGTATTGTGGGCGCGCGCATGGGAACTCATGTTGGCGCATCCGTGGCTGGGTGTCGGACCCTTGCATTTCGCGCACTACGGACGCGATCTGCAACTCGGTGCGCATCCGCATAATTGGATATTGCAGATCGGTTCCGAGTGGGGGATTCCGGCCTTGCTTTGCCTGATGGCGGCGATTGGGCTTGGATTGAAAAGACTGCTGGCGGTACGTCAGTATCTGGATCCCAAGGATGTCAAAAACCACACGACGCTGGCCGCCTGGTTGACCATCGGCGTGGCGATTCTGGTGGATGGACTGGTGTCGGGCTTGATCGTGATGCCGACCAGTCAGCTGTGGATTGCCTTGTACATCGGCTGCGCCTGGGGCTGGACCGTTTCGATGACGCCGGCGGCGCAGGTTACTACGGTGCGGCTATCGATGACGATGCGGGTAGGTGGCATCGTCATTCTGCTGGCGTCGATTTATTTTCTCTTCAATGGTTTGTGGCCGGAGATTCTGAATTTGCCTGCCTATGAAGAGCAGAATCTGCAAAAAGAACTCTATCCACATCCACTGTTGCGCCCCCGAATTTGGGCCGGCGGTTATTTCTGAAGCGGGGGCGGATGTTTCAACGCATTATTCCGCCACCCAATCCCCCGATTTGCCGCCATGCTTTTCCATCACCCGCACATCGGTAATCACCATCCCCCGGTCCACCGCCTTGCACATGTCATAGATCGTCAATAAACCGATCTGCACCGCTGTCAGCGCTTCCATCTCCACCCCGGTCTTGCCGACGGTTTCCGCCTGTGCATTGCAGGCGATGCTGGCGTTTGCCTCGTCGATGCTGAAATCGACCGTGACGCGTGTCAGTGCCAGCGGGTGGCACAGCGGGATCAGGTCGCTGGTGCGTTTGGTGGCCATGATGGCGGCGATGCGGGCGATGCCTAGCACGTCGCCTTTTTTTGCGGTGCCGGATTGGATCAGAGCCAGGGTTTCGGCCTTCATGCGGATGCGGCCGCTGGCGACGGCGATGCGGTGGGTGTCGTTCTTGTTGCCGACATCGACCATGTGGGCCTGGCCGGTTTGATCGAAGTGAGTCAGTTTGCCGGGGGCGGGTGTTTTGTCGGTCATGGCGATATGTTCTTTAGGTGATGCAATCAGTGGCGTTGTTTCCGCGAAGGCGGGCGGCCATTTTACGGCCGAGCCCGATTTCCGTGTTCACGGGAATGGTGCCCATTTAAAATTACTGACGCGAACTTACTTGCTAGCTTAGTATCATAGCATCGTGATTTTGACACTATCCAGTAATCAATGACCCGACCAATGCAATCGCCACAACGGATACTGCTTGCTGCGCTCGTCAGCGTGTGTTGTGCGCTGCCGCTGCCGTCCGCCTTGGCTATACAAAATCTGCCCACATTGGGCGATTCTGCGCGCGAATCGCTGCCGCCGTTGATGGAGCGCAAGCTCGGCGAGGAGATCATGCACGATATCCGGCGCGATCCGGATTACATGAACGATGCTCCGCTGCTGGAATACCTGAACAATTTCGGCTGGACGCTGGTTGCCGCGCGGCCGGAAGTGCGCGGCGAGGCGGGTTTCGATTTTTTCTTTTTTGCGGTGCGCGATCCGGTCTTGAACGCATTTGCATTACCGGGCGGCTTCATCGGCGTGCATTCCGGCCTGATCCTGGCGGCGCAAAGCGAATCCGAGCTGGCTTCGGTGCTGGCGCATGAAATCGGCCACGTCGCGCAGCGCCATATCGCGCGCATGCTGGGGAGCCAAAAACAGGATTCGATGATTGCCCTGGCTTCGATGCTGCTGGGTGCGCTGGCGATGCGCGGCAGCGGCGACGCCGGCGCGGCGGTGATGATGGGCGGCACCGGCCTGGCGATGCAGCGGCAGTTGAACTTCAGCCGTGATGCAGAGCGCGAGGCCGATCGGATCGGGCTGTCGATCCTGGATTCCGGCGGTTTCGACACCAGCGGCATGGTGGCGTTTTTCGGCCGCATGCAAACCGCTTCGCGCAATTATTCCGATGCGATTCCGCCGTATCTGCTGACTCACCCATTGACCACCGAACGGATCGCCGACATCGAGGCGCGCATCCGCGAGCAGCGCTATCGGCAGCGTGCCGACAGTCTGGATTTCCAATTGATACGCGCTCGCGTGCGGGTGCTGCAGAACGATACCGAACTGGGCCGGCGCGATGCGCAGTACGTTTTTGAAGCGCAGCTGAATCTGCATACCAAGCAGCAAGTGGTCGCCGCCAAATACGGCATGGCTTTCCTGGCGTTCAAGAAGGAAGATTACGCCAAGGCGGAAGAGTTGCTGAACCAGGCTGTGGCGGCCGCTGCGCCGGCAAAGCAAAGCCTGGTGCTGACCGATCTGGGGATTGAGATCATGCTGGCAACCAAGCGTGAGGCGGAGGCGTTGAAGCTGGTGGAACAGGCGCAGCTGCAGTTTCCACTGTCGCGCGGATTGGCGCATCAGTACGCGAGGATTCTGATTGCCAGCAAACGGCTGGATGAGGCGACCAAGTATTTGCGCGAGCAGGCGCAGCTGTATCGGCAGGACGCGGATGTACAGGATTTGCTGGCCAAGGCGTATTCGGCGCAGGGGAAGCGGGCGCTGCAGCACATGGCTTTGGCGGAGTCTTATGTGTTGACTGGTAGTGTGCCGGCTGCGTTGGATCAGTTGCGTATTGCGCGTAATTCGCCGGATGCGGGGTTTTACGATCAGTCGATGATTGATGCGCGTGAACGGGAGTTGCAGGAGCGGTGGAAAGAGGAAGTGAAGGCTTCCAAGGAGTAGGGATGCGGAGCTTGTTTCTCTGTGGTCCGTCAAATGGGGTCAGAGTAATTTACGACGGTGAGGCTGTCGTAAAAAAACTCTGACCCCATTTGACTAGGTTTGGCGTGGTTTGGGGACAAAACCGAAATGCGCTGCGATGTTATCAGAGGCAATGCGTGAGACGGTGAGTGCGGTCTCTGCGAACTGCCAGGTCAGTATCTTTTGGTCTGACGGATTCGCCATCCAGTCGAGTAAGGTCTCGTCGTTCAGGACTTCTCCATCCATGCGCAAATCTGCCAACGCTTGCGCCAGATCGCGATCATCGATTGCCGCAACCTGTCTCGGCGCGATCAGCAGTAACCTGCCTTCGTCAGTCAGCATGACTGCCTCGATATCGCTCATCGCTTCGCCAGTCTGCAAGACAAAGCCCAAGGCCGGATCGGTATGGGCAATGTAGGGCGTCAGTTCCAGGTCGACATACACCCGTTGCGGACCATTCTGGAAATACCAGCAGCCTTGCTCATCTGCTTTGTAGTTACGATTGATGAAGCCAACCAGCGCCGTGTGCATGATCTTGTCGCCCGGCAGATTCTGGCGTTGCGTCTGTTCATCGCGCATGCGCCATGCGCCGCGCGCGTCCAATCCCAGCCAGCCGTAGCAGTGCGGCACGTTCGGCCATTTGCGCATTGCCTGTTCGACGATGTCATCCATGGCTGGTCAGGTCTCCGACAAAAAGCGCAGCATGCGTTGCGGTAGCCAATCCAGCCGGCCGGGCGGGCCGCCGACGGCGAAGCCGACATGGCCGCCATGCTCCGGATATTCTAGCGTGACGCTGGATGCCGCCTTGGCCGGCAAATGCTGCGGCGGCAGGAATGGATCGTTTTTTGCGTTGAGCACCAGCGTCGGGATCGTGATGTCGTTCATCACCAGTTTGGCGCTGGCGCGGTGCCAATAGTCTTCCGTGTTGCGAAAGCCGTGCAGGGGCGCGGTGACGACATTATCGAACTCGTACAGATCGCGCGCATTCAGCATTTTTTCGCGGTCGAACAGGCGCGGGAACTGCTGCAGCTTGTCCAGCGATTTGCTCTTCATGGTGCGCAGGAAAGAGCGCGTGTAGACCATGTTGAAACCGTGCGACAGCGCGGCGCCGCCGCCGGCCAGGTCGAGCGGCGCGGAGATGGCGCAGGCGGCATCGATGATCTTGGCTTCGTGCTGCGATTCGCCGAGCCAGCGCAGCAGGGCGTTGCCGCCGAGTGAAACGCCGGTTGCATAGAATTTGCTGAATTGCTTGTCGGCGCGCGAGGCCGACAAGCGGCGCAGTATCCAGTCGATTTCTTCGGCATCGCCGGAGTGATAAAAACGCGGCGCCTGATTGATTTCACCTGAGCAGCCGCGAAAATGCGGCACTGCGCCCGACCAGCCCATCGCCGCCAGTTGCGCCATCAGGGCGCGGCTGTAGTGGCTGTCGGACGAGCCTTCCAGCCCGTGGAACAGCACCACCAGCGGCAGGCCCGGCTGGCCGTCGACAAAATCGATATCGATGAAATCGCCATCCGGCGTATCCCAGCGTTCGCGCCGGTAACTGACGGCCGGCTTGCTGATGCAGGTCGCCGGATAGATGGTTTGCAGATGGCCGCCCGGCAGCCACAACGGCGCCGGATAAGAGGTGGGGAAAGCGGAAGGGCTCATACGAACACTTTACTACCTATGCTTGGGAGAGTTGAGGTCAATGCAACATGGTTGTCGCCACGGCTTCTTCCGGCGCCGGGCCGGGAGCCACTGAGGCGTGATGCAGCACGATGCGCCAGCCGCGCGGCGTCTTCATGTAGATGTTGGTCGCCAGGATATGCATGTCGCGATCGTTCTCGCTAGCCTGGTGCAATTCTTCGACCAGGTTGTGGATGCTGGTCGACATGTTATGCGTGACGTGCAACTGGCGCGCGCGGATATGCACACCGCCGCGCTCGAACAGAACTTCGAACGCCGCCCGGATCGCCGCATGTCCATGCAAGCGCGACGCATTCGGATGGATGCAGACGATCTCGTCGTCATCCGCCCACAGCGCCATCATGGCCTCGATGTCGGCCCGACTCATGGCGTCGTAAAACGCGGTTTCTGTTTCTTCGGCTGAACCATGCATAAATTTGACATGCGGCATATTGCCTCCGTGCTCACGCACATTTAGAACGAATGGTGACGATGTGACGACGCTTTGCTGACATCAAAAAAGGGAGCTGTGCTCCCTTTTGGTTTCAATCAAAATGCTTAATGTCCGTGAACCACGGCGCCCGGTTTGAGCCGGTATTGCGTGCCGCAGTACGGGCATTTGGCGTTGCCATTGCTGTCCAGGTTCAGGAATACGCGCGGATGCGACGACCAGGTCGGCATCAGCGGGTTAGGGCAATGTGCAGGCAAGTCCTTGCCGTCGAGTTCAACCGGGGCTTGCGCGTTTGCTGCTGTAGTCATTTGCTTCTCCAAATTTGCTTGTACTGAATTTGTGCGGGTGCCAGCTTATTTGCCGACGACGGTGAGCCAGTGCCGATATTTGTCCGATTTTCCTGCCACGACATCGAAGAACATCGATTGCATTTTTTCGGTGATCGGGCCGCGCTTGCCTTCGCCGATGGCGCGGTTGTCGAGTTCGCGGATCGGTGTGATTTCCGCAGCGGTGCCGGTGAAGAAGGCTTCGTCGCTGCAATACACTTCATCGCGGGTGATGCGTTTTTCGATCACTTCAATGCCGCTGTCGCGCGCCATCGTCAACACCGCATCGCGGGTGATGCCGTCCAGGCAGGACGCCAGATCGGGCGTGTAGATCTTGCCGTTCTTGACGATGAAGACGTTTTCGCCGGAGCCTTCCGAGACATAGCCGTCGGTATCCAGCAGCAGCGCTTCGTCGTAGCCGTCGGTCAGCGCTTCCTGGTTGGCCAGGATCGAATTGATGTAATAGCCGCTGGCCTTGGCGCGCACCAGCGACACATTGACGTGGTGGCGACTGAACGAAGAAGTCTTGACGCGGATGCCTTTGGCTAGGCCGTCTTCGCCCAGGTAAGCGCCCCACGGCCAGGCCGCAATCGCGACGTGGACGGTGTTGCCCTTGGCGGCGATGCCCAGTTTTTCGGAACCGATCCAGATCAGCGGACGCATGTAGCAGGATTCCAGATTGTTCTGGCGCACCACTGCGATCTGCGCATCGATCAGGGTTTGCAGGTCGTACGGCACTTGCATCTGGAAAATCTTGGCCGAGTTCAGCAGGCGTTGGGTGTGCTCTTTCAAACGGAAGATGGCCGGGCCTTGCTCGGTCTTGTAGGCGCGCACGCCTTCGAATACAGCCATGCCATAGTGCAACGAATGCGTCAGGACGTGGATGTTGGCTTCGCGCCAGTCAATCAGTTTGCCATCTTTCCAAATTTTGCCGTCGCGGTCGTCCATGGACATAGTTAACTCTCCGATAAATTAAAAAATTGCCTAAGATGCAACGGAATGCGGCTGAAGTCCGGCTTCAGCCAGTTGAGGGGCATTCACAGCAGGCATTTAGCAAATTCTAGGCGTCTAAAGTGACATTTTAACGGATTCGGCGTGGCCTACTCTGTAGAATATTGGTTTTGGCAATATGGCTTTTGGCAGCAGTTCCACGTGCAAAACGGTGTTTTGACAGGAGCTGGTGGAGTAAAATAGCCCCTTTTCCTCACTGATATTGTCTGATCGACATGAAATTCAATCGACTAAGCGACTTGATCGCGCAACACCAGCTGCAAGGCAAGCGTGTTTTTATCCGCGCCGACCTCAACGTACCGCAAGACGACGCGGGCAATATTACTGAAGATACGCGCATCCGCGCCTCGGTGCCGGCGATCCGCCAGGCGCTCGACGCCGGCGCCGCAGTGATGGTGACTTCGCACCTCGGCCGTCCGACCGAAGGCGAATTCAAGCTGGAAGATTCGCTGGCGCCAATCGCCAAGCGTCTGGCTGAATTGCTGGGCCAGCCGGTTGAGCTGAAACAGAATTGGGTTGATGGCGTGGATGTTGCGCCGGGCCAGGTGGTGCTGCTGGAAAACTGCCGCGTCAACAAGGGCGAGAAAAAGAATAGCGATGAGCTGGCGCAAAAGATCGCCAAGCTGTGCGATATCTACGTCAACGACGCGTTCGGCACTGCCCACCGCGCTGAAGCCACCACCCACGGTATCGCCAAGTTTGCGCCAGTCGCTTGCGCCGGTCCTTTGCTGGCCGCTGAACTGGATGCGCTGGGCAAGGCCCTGAACCAGCCGGCCCGTCCGCTGGTGGCAATCGTTGCCGGTTCCAAGGTGTCGAGCAAGCTGACCATATTGAAGGCCTTGGCTGACAAGGTCGACAACCTGATCGTCGGCGGCGGCATCGCCAATACCTTTTTGCTGGCTAGTGGCTTGAAGATCGGTAAATCGTTGGCCGAGCCGGATCTGGTCGATGAAGCCAAGGCGATTATCGAGATGATGGCCAAGCGCGGCGCTTCGGTGCCGATTCCGGTCGACGTTGTCTGCGCCAAGGAGTTTTCTCCAACTGCCGCTGCGCAGGTCAAGGATGTCGGCGATGTGGCCGACGATGACCTGATCCTGGATATCGGTCCGAAAACCGCAGCAACGCTGGCCGCGCAAATCTCCCAGGCTGGCACGGTGGTCTGGAATGGCCCGGTCGGCGTGTTCGAGTTCGACCAGTTTGGCGAAGGCACCAAGACGCTGGCGCTGGCGATTGCCAATTCCAAGGCATTCTCGATTGCCGGCGGCGGCGATACGCTGGCGGCGATTGCCAAGTACAAAATTACCGACAAGATCGGCTACATCTCGACCGGCGGCGGCGCTTTCCTGGAATTCTTGGAAGGCAAGACCTTGCCAGCAGTTGAGATTCTGTTGCAACGCGTTAGTTAATTTTCAGCCAGGAGTGAGACATTTGGTTGATGACAACCAAATGTCCTGATGTTTGTTCATGTTGTACTGAAAGGTTGTCCATGCAAAGAGCTACCAAGATCGTCGCCACTATCGGACCAGCATCGAGCGATGCTGACACACTCGCGCGGATGTTCACCGCGGGAGTTGATGTGGTGCGCCTGAATTTTTCGCACGGTAAGGCGCAGGATCATATCGATCGCGCCAAGCTGGTGCGTGAGGTAGCGGCGGCCTGCGGCAAGCAGGTTGCGATCATGGCCGACTTGCAAGGCCCGAAAATCCGCGTCGGCAAGTTCGAACAGGGCAAGGTTGAATTGAAGAATGGCGAAAAATTCATTCTCGATGCGGACTGTGCAATGGGCAGCCTGGAACGCGTCGGCCTCGATTACAAGGCCCTGCCGCGCGATCTGAAACCGGCTGACGTATTGCTGTTGAACGATGGCCTGATCGTCTTGACGGTCGAAAAAATCATCGGCAACGAAATCCACACCATCGTCAAGATCGGTGGCGAACTGTCCAACAACAAGGGCATCAACCGCCAGGGCGGCGGCTTGTCGGCGCCGGCGCTGACGGCCAAGGACATGGATGACATCAAGACCGCGATGAGTTTCCGCGCCGATTACGTCGCCGTCTCGTTCCCGAAAAATGCCACCGATATGGAAATGGCCCGCCAACTGGCGAATGTCGCCGGCGAAGCCTACGATCACAAGCCGATGATGATCGCCAAGATCGAACGCGCCGAAGCGATCCCGGTGCTGCAAGAAATTCTCGATGCCTCCGACGGCATCATGGTGGCGCGCGGCGACTTGGCGGTTGAAGTCGGCAATGCTGCCGTGCCGGCGCTGCAAAAGCGCATGATCCGCATGGCGCGCGTCTCCAACAAGCTGGCCATCACTGCAACGCAGATGATGGAATCGATGATCGTCAACGCCGTGCCGACCCGCGCTGAAGTGTCCGATGTCGCCAACGCCGTGCTGGATGGCACCGACGCTGTGATGACCTCGGCTGAAACCGCTTCCGGCAAATATCCGGTGGAGACGGTGGAAGCGATGTCGGCAATCTGCCTGGAAGCCGAAAAATCGGAAGACTGCAAGCTGGACGCCGACTTCCTGAATGTCCGTTTCACCCGCGTCGATCAGTCGATTGCCTACGGCGCCTTGTTTACTGCGCATCATCTGCGCGTCAAGGCGATTGCTGCGCTGACCGAGTCCGGTTCCACCGCACTGTGGATGAGCCGTCACAATATCGACATCCCGATTTTTGCCATCACCCCGAGCGTCGCAACGCAGCGCAAGGCCGCCTTGTATCGCAATGTGCAGACTTTCGAGCTAGCCAAGTCGACCGACCGCGAAGCGGTGTTGCAGGCCGCGCAGAATCTGCTGCTGGCCAAAGGCGTGGTGCAGTTGGGCGATCTGGTGGTGGTGACATGGGGGGAGCCGATGGGCCAGATCGGCGGCACCAATGCGCTGAAGATCATGAAGATCGGCGAGTATTGAGCGAGTATTAATTGAATTCGTTGGAGCAGACTCGGCGCGGCATTGATTGTCTTGCCTGAACGCTGCTCCATTACAGGTTTTTATTATCGGAGTACAACATGCCTCTCGTATCCATGCGTCAATTGCTGGACCACGCTGCCGAAAATAGCTACGGTCTGCCTGCTTTCAACGTCAACAACCTGGAACAGGTCACTGCCATCATGCAGGCTGCCGATGAAGTCGGCGCGCCGGTCATCATGCAAGCCTCGGCTGGCGCCCGCAAATATGCCGGCGAAGCTTTCCTGCGCCACCTGATCGAAGCTGCGGTTGAAGCGTTCCCGCACATCCCGGTCGTCATGCACCAGGATCACGGCCAATCGCCTGCAGTCTGTATGGCAGCGATCAAGTCCGGCTTCACTTCGGTGATGATGGACGGTTCGCTGATGGAAGACGGCAAGTCGGTTGCCAGCTATGAATACAATGTTGAAGTGTCGCGCAAGGTAGTCGAGTTCTCGCACGCCATCGGCGTAACTGTGGAAGCGGAACTGGGCGTGCTCGGTTCGCTGGAAACCATGATGGGCGACAAGGAAGACGGTCACGGCGCGGACGGCAAGATGACCCGCGAACAGTTGCTGACCGATGTCTCGCAAGCTGCGGATTTCGTCAAGCAGACCCAGTGCGACGCATTGGCGATTGCCATCGGCACCTCGCACGGCGCCTACAAGTTCTCGCGCAAGCCAACCGGCGACATCCTGGCGATCGAACGCATCAAGGAAATCCATACCCGCATTCCTAACACCCACCTGGTGATGCACGGCTCCTCATCGGTGCCGCAGGAACTGCTGGCGGAAATCCGCGAATTCGGTGGCGACATGAAAGAAACCTATGGCGTGCCGGTTGAAGAAATCCAGGAAGGGATTCGTCACGGCGTGCGCAAGATCAATATCGATACCGATATCCGCCTGGCCATGACTGGCGCGATTCGCCGCTACCTGATCGAAAATCCAAGCAAGTTCGATCCGCGCGATTACCTGAAGCCGGCGCGCGAAGCGGCCAAGGCTGTGGTCAAGGCGCGTTTCCTGGCGTTCGGCTGCGAAGGTCAGGCTGCCAAGATCAAGCCGATTTCGTTGGAAAAGATCGCAGAGAAGTACAAGAAGGGCGAGCTGGCACAGATCGTTCAGTAATAGATTCACTAATAAGCAGTGTGGTACCGGCGCCAGGCAAGGCTTGGCGCAATAACTTACCAGGTGCAGGATGATGCTCACATCGTTCTTTACCTGGTTTTCTGACTTTTGGAATAACCATGACAAGCCTCTACCAATCCACCATTACTTCACTGCCATTGCTGGGTCGCGGCAAGGTGCGCGAAAACTACGCCGTCGGTGAAGACAAGATCCTGATCGTCACCTCCGACCGCTTGTCGGCTTTCGACGTCATCATGAACCAGCCTATTCCAGGCAAGGGCAAGGTCTTGAACCGCATGTCCGATTTCTGGTTCGACAAGCTGGCTGCCGTTGTCCCCAACCATCTGACCGGTATTGCGCCGGAATCGGTGGTGGCGCCGGATGAAGTCGAACAGGTGCGTGGCCGTGCGGTGGTGGCGAAACGCCTGCAGCCGATCATGGTCGAGGCGGTGGTGCGTGGTTATATCATCGGTTCCGGTTGGAAGGATTACCAGGCTACCGGCGCCATTTGCGGCATCAGCCTGCCGGCGGGTTTGCAGCAGGCAGCCAAGTTGGCCGAGCCGATCTTCACCCCAGCGGCCAAAGCCGAGATGGGCGAGCATGACGAGAACATCAGTTTTGCCGATATGGAAAGCCGCATCGGCAAGGAACTGGCCGAGAAAATCCGCAGCGTCAGCATCGAGCTGTACAAGACCGCAGCCGACTACGCGGCAACGCGCGGCATCATCATTGCCGACACCAAGTTTGAATTCGGCCTCGACAAAGATGGCGTCCTGCACCTGATGGATGAAGTGCTGACCGCCGATTCTTCGCGCTTCTGGCCAGCCGCCAGCTACCAGGTCGGCATTTCGCCGCCATCGTTCGACAAGCAGTTCGTGCGCGATTACCTGGAAACCGTCACCAGCTGGAACAAGACAGCGCCGGCGCCGACATTGCCGGATGACGTCATCGAAAAGACGGGCGCCAAATATCGTGAAGCGTTGTTCAGCCTGACCGGCGAAACCCTGAAGGACTGATGATGACCAAGGATACTGCCAGCAAGCCGGTTATCGGCATCGTCATGGGGTCGTCCTCGGACTGGGACGTGATGCAGCACGCAGTCGCCATTCTCACCGAGTTTGGCGTCGCCCACGAAGCGCAGGTGATTTCGGCGCACCGCATGCCGGACCAGATGTTCGCCTACGCAGAAACCGCGCGCGAGCGCGGCCTGCGCGCGATCATCGCCGGCGCCGGTGGCGCTGCGCACTTGCCGGGCATGATCGCCGCCAAGACTATCGTGCCAGTGCTCGGCGTGCCGGTGCCATCCAAGTATCTGCGTGGCGAAGATTCCTTGCTGTCGATCGTGCAGATGCCGAAAGGCATTCCGGTCGCCACCTATGCCATCGGTGAAGCTGGCGCCGCCAATGCCGCACTGTCCGCCATCGCGATGCTGGCCACCACCGACCAGGCGCTGGCCGACAAACTGCTGGCGTTCCGCGCCAAGCAGACCCAAATTGCCCTTGATATGAAATTGCCACCGGTATGAGTCGTATGCAACAAGATTCCATCGCCCCGATTGTTCCAAGCACAACGCCGCCGACCTGGTTGGGCGTGATGGGTGGCGGCCAGTTGGGCCGCATGTTCACTCACGAGGCGCAAGCCATGGGTTACAAAGTCGCGGTGCTGGAGCCGGAGCAGGATTGCCCGACCGGGCATGTCGCCGATCGCCATTTCCTGGCTGATTACAGCGATGCGGTAGCCCTGGGCGAGATGGCCAGCCTGTGTGCAGCGGTGACTACCGAGTTTGAAAATGTCGCCGCCGACAGCCTCGCGCTGTTGGCGCAGAACAGTTTTGTGGCTCCGGCCGCGGCCAGCGTATCGGTTGCCCAAGACCGCATGGTGGAAAAGCGTTTCTTCACCGCTTGCGCCAACGAATCCACGGTATTGCCAGCGCCGCACCAGTTGATTGCGTCGGCAGCCGATATCGATCAGGTTCCGGCCGATCTGTTGCCAGGCATTTTGAAAACCGTCCGCCTCGGCTATGACGGCAAGGGCCAGGCGCGGGTGCGTACCCTGGACGAGCTGCGCGCAGCGTTTGCCGGCATGAACGGCGTCGAATGCGTGTTGGAAAAGATGCTGCCGCTGGCTTATGAAGTATCGGTGCTGGTGGCGCGCGGCGCCGATGGCAAAGCCGTGGTCTATCCGATTGCCGAGAACGTGCATCGCGACGGCATCCTGTTCACCACCACAGTGCCAGGTCCGAATGTTTGCGATGAAACCGCCAAGCGCGCGCAGCATGCGGCGCTGGTCATCATTGAGCAGCTGGCGTATGTCGGCGTGCTGTGTATTGAATTCTTTGTCTTGCAGGACGGTTCGCTGGTGGTCAATGAAATGGCGCCGCGTCCGCATAACAGCGGCCATTACACGATGGATGCCTGCGTCACCAGCCAGTTCGCACAGCAGGTGCGGGCAATGGCGCGCATGCCATTGGGCGATACGCGCCAGCATTCGCCGGCAGTGATGTTGAACATCCTCGGCGATGTCTGGTTTGACGGCGACAGCGATCAGGCGCGCGAACCAGCGTGGGACCAGATCCTGGCATTGCCGTCCGCGCATCTGCATTTGTACGGCAAAGCCCAGCCGCGCCGCGCCCGCAAGATGGGGCATATCACTTTCATCGCAGCGACACTGCCGGAAGCACAGCAACAACTGGCCGCTGCCTGCGCCATCCTCGGCATCGCACTGTAATGACAGACTCGACTCTCGATCTGCCGGCAATCCGCCTGGCTGCACGCAAGCTGGAAGCCGGCGGATTGGTCGCGTTTCCAACCGAAACGGTGTACGGTCTTGGCGCCGATGCTGAAAATCCCGCTGCGGTAGCGAGTATTTACACCGCCAAGGGCCGGCCCTCGAATCATCCGGTGATTGTCCATGTCGCGCCCGAGGCGGACATCGGTTATTGGGTGGCCTCAATTCCGCCCCAGGCCCAGGCTCTGATCGACGCCTTTTGGCCGGGACCGCTGACCTTGATCCTGCCGCGTGCGGCGCATATCCCGGATCAGGTCTCCGGCGGTCAAAATTCAATCGGCCTGCGTTGCCCGTCGCATCCGGTGGCGCAGGCTTTGCTGCGCGAGTTCAAGGGCGGAAAAGGCGGCATCGCCGGCCCATCCGCCAACAAATTCGGCCATGTCAGCCCAACCACCGCGCAACATGTGCGCGATGAGTTCGACGCCGACGGCGACAGCCCGATCGCCTGCATATTGGATGGCGGTCAAAGCGAGGTCGGCATCGAGTCGACCATCATCGATTTGTCGCGCATCGCGACCCATGGCCCGGTGCTATTGCGGCCCGGTCATATCAGCGCCGCCCAGATTGCGGCAGTGCTCGGCGTCCCGGTGCAAGCGGCCGATGCGGCGGCGCCGCGCGCTTCTGGCACGCTGGAATCCCACTACGCGCCGCGCACGCCGGTGTTGCTGGTGTCTTCCGAAGATTTGGCTGCGACCTTGTTGCAATTGCATCAGGCTGGACAAAAGCTGGCCTTGATTGCTTACTCCGGACCGGTAGCGCAATTGCCGCCGCTTGCCGCCCAATTCCCGATGGCCGCAGAGCCGCAAGCCTACGCCCATGATCTGTATGCGGCGCTGCGCAATATGGACCATGCCGCGGCCGACCTGATCGTGGTCGAAGCTCCGCCATTCGAGGTCTCCTGGCAGGGCATCAACGATCGTTTACGTCGTGCCGCGCACGATTCTTTAGCCGTCCTGGCAGGATTTAAAAAATAATTGCGGTAAAAAAGCTACAACTATAGTCAAATCATTCTAAAGCTGGCATAGTGTAAAAAAAGAATAGCACGCGCGTTCTTTTCGGGAAAAGAGCAGGGAAGAGATGTGTCCAGATTGGATATCTCCCGCTGTTCTGATCTGATAGTTGAAGTTGAAGAACAGAGCGCTGTCTGGTTAGCCAGAACTGCAAAGTGCCGCAAATGGGTTTGTACTGCATCCATGCAGACAAGATCCCGCTAATGAAAATGAAGTGAAACTTGGAGAAGACATATGAAAAAACAATTTAAAGTATTGCCTAAACTCGCTGCCCTTTCCTTGCTGGCAGCATTCGCGGCTCCTGCCATGGCGCAGCAAGCCGGCGACAATGTCGTCAACGCCGGTTGGGCCCACATCGGCCTGCATCAGTCCAGCGAAGAGCTGAAAGTCGGCGGCAATACCATTCCAGGTACCGGCGCTTCTGTCGATAACGCAGATACGCTGATCGTGCAATTCACGCATTTCTTCACCGACAATATCGCGCTGACTACCGACTTGGGCGTACCGCCGACCATGAAGCTGAACGGCGCAGGCCCTGTGCTACAAGGACTTGGCCAGATCGGTACAGCCAAGCTGTGGAGCCCTGCCATCGTTCTCAAGTATTACTTTGGCGAGTCAACCAGCACCTTCCGTCCATATGTCGGTGCCGGCCTTTCTTACGTTTGGTACTCGGACATCAAGCTCAACAGCGGTTTGACCAACTTGCTGGGCGCGGTTGCTGCCGGTAACCCGAATGCCCAAACCACCGCTTCCCTGAGCAGCAACCTGGTGCCAGTCGCCAACGCGGGTTTTGCCTACAATTTCGACAAGAACTGGTCCGCCAACCTGAGCTTCTCTTATGTGCCGCTCAAGACCAAAGCCGACCTGACAACGCAGACTGCTAACGGTCCGGTTCACAGCACCACCAAGCTGACCCTGGATCCGTTGGTATCTGTCCTGACGATCGGTTATAAGTTCTAAATTCCTGGATAAGGTTTTTATGAGAAGGCCCCGCAAAGTCGGGGCTTTTTTTCGTCTGTGGATGGCGCACCTTTATCGGGCGGGCCATCGTCAGTCCACTGTGAGTCGCACCGATTGTTGTTGAGCGCGCCTAATCAGGATTCTGTGATGCTGACCAAGCCATTTCTACATCGACAAGCGCCGACGGATTGCGTTAAAGTAAAAGCATTATTGAAAGGCAACCAGGGGAGTAGCGATCATGGCCAACGAAGTCGCGGTATTGGGGGGAGGGTGCTTCTGGTGCCTGGAGGCGGTTTATCAGCAACTCAAGGGCGTGCAGCATGTGGAGTCTGGATATACCGGCGGCCACGTTGCCAACCCAAGCTATGAACAGGTATGTGATGGCACGACCGGCCACGCCGAAGTGGTGGCAGTGACATTTGATACGGACAAGATCAGTTTTCGCGAGCTGCTGGAGATCTTCTTCACGATCCATGATCCGACTACCTTGAATCGCCAGGGCAATGACGTCGGCACCCAGTATCGCTCGGCGATTTATTATCAGTCGCCGCAGCAGAAAAAAGACGCCGAGCAGGTAATCGCGGAAATGGCCAATGTGTGGGATGCGCCGATCGTGACGGAACTGACGGCGGCGGAAACCTACTACAAGGCGGAAGACTATCACCAGAATTACTTCCGCCAGCATCCGCTGCAAGGCTACTGCGCTTTCGTGGTGGAGCCGAAAGTGGCCAAGCTGCGCAAGATCTTCTTCGATAAGGTCGTCAGTTGATAGAAACTCGCTGTCATTGCCGGCAAGCGCGCGGCAACGACAGCGGCTAAGTAGCGGTTATGTGGCGGCTAAGTGGCGGCTAATGCTCGCCCTGATAGATATAATTCCGCGACCACGGCAAGGTTTCCGCGCTGCGCCCGGCTTTGCGGCACACCACCTGATACAGCGACATCCAGTCGCGTTCGAAGCCGTAAGAACTTCCCGCCAGATAGATGCGCCAGATGCGGAAACGCCGGTCATCGGCCGCTTTCCGGACCTCATCGGCTCGCGCTTCCAGGTTGTCGGCCCAGATGCCACAGGTCTTAGCATAGTGACGGCGCAGGTTTTCCACATCGAATACTTCCAGCCCACCTTGTTGCATGGTCTTCAGCACCATGCCGATGTGCGGCAGCTCGCCGTGCGGGAATACATATTTTTCGATGAATTCCCCGCCGCCATAAGGCGATTCGCCATTGTCGATGTCGGTCGTGGTGATGCCGTGATTCATCGCAATACCGTCGTCTGCCAGCAAGGTCCGGATGCGTTCGAAATACATCGGCAGATGAATCAGGCCGACATGTTCGAACATGCCGACGCTGGTGATCCTGTCGAAAGTGCCGGTGACGTCGCGATAATCCTGCAATCGGATTTCGATCTGGTCTTCAAGTCCGGCTTTGGCGACGCGTTCCCTGGCTAACGCATACTGGTTTTCCGAGAGCGTGACGCCGACGCATTTTGCACCGAATTTCTGTGCCGCTCGAAGCACTAAAGCGCCCCAGCCGCAGCCGATATCCAGCAGGGTCTGGCCTGGCTTGACCTGGATCTTGGTCAGGATGTGATCGATTTTCTTGATCTGTGCGGTGTCGAGATCTTCATCGCCATTTTCGAAGTAGGCGCATGAATAGACCATGTTCTCGTCCAGCCACAGCTTGTAGAAATCGTTGGAGACGTCGTAGTGGTAGCGAATCGCTTCGGCATCCTTTTCCTTGTTGTGGCGGAAGGTGCGCGTGATGCGGGAGAATTTGCCGTCGGCCTTGAGCGAGTTGGCCGCCAGTGCGTTGCCAACTGCGATGATTTCCTTGATCTTGCCTTCGACTTCAATTTTCCCTTCGACATACGCTTCACCGAGATTGGCGAGCGACGGCGTCAGCAAATAAGTCAGTGCGGAGGCATGCGGAACGCGCACCGTGACGTCCGGCGCGGCATACGTGCCAAAGTCGAAATGCTGGCCGTTCCATAATTCGAGCCGCAATGGTAGTGAGGCGCGGTGACGAATGTCATTAACCCAGTTCTCAAGCTTTTTTTCCCAGAACACGATTTCTCCTCCGGTGAATTAATACTTGTACCAAGCGGCCCATGGTGGCCGATAAAGATGCCCTGTTGTCAGGGTTGCAGACGTTGCCGCAACCAGCCACCATTCACATCCAAGGTATACAGAATCCGATCATGCAAGCGTGACCGGCGACCCTGCCAAAATTCTACCGTATCCGGAGAAAGTCTGTAGCCGCCCCAATGTTTTGGTCGCGGCGGATTGTCGCCGAATTTTTGTTCAGCCTTGGCGTACTCTGTTTCCAGTAGTTCGCGACTGGCGATGATCTCGCTTTGCGCCGAAGCGATGGCGCCGAGCCGGCTGCGCAAGGGCCGGCTGTTGAAGTAGGCATCGCTCTCGTCGTCGCTGACTTTTTCGACGCGGCCTTCAATGCGCACCTGGCGTTCCAGCGCGATCCAGTGAAACAGCAATGCGCCGTGCGGGTGTTCTTCCAGGTCGTGACCCTTGCGGCTTTCATAGTTGGTGAACCAGGTGAAACCATGTTCATCGAACTGCTTGATCAGCACGATGCGCGACGAAGGCCGACCATTGCTGCCGACGGTCGCCAGGCTCATCGCATTGGCTTCCGGGACTTCCGCATGCATGGCTTCATCAAACCATCTGCCGAACTGGGTGATCGGATCGGCAGCGGTGTCGGCTTCCGACAAGCTGGCCTGGCTATAGTCGATGCGCAGGTCGGCAATCGATTTGTCTTTCTGTTGGTTTTGCGTACTCATACCGAAATTCCTCTACGTTGTTGCATCGCTGATCCCAGCTGTTGCATCTGCTGTTCATTGAAAAGCCGCTTCGCCATCGGCGCGATCCAGGCTTCTTCTTTTTCCATGTGAGCAGAATAGATGGCGGAAAATTGCTGGACGTCGTGCGCCGACAACTGGTTGGCCGATTCGCCGGCGGCGATAGGCTTCAATTGCAGGTCGAGTGCGTGCCACAGCTTATCCATCTGCTGGTGCTCGGCCATGATTTCCGGCATCAGCTTTTGCAGCAGCGCGGCATCTTCCCCGCTGGCGGTAACGCTCAGCATCGGCAGCAGGTCGACTTCTTCATCCGCGTGATGATGCGGAGCGGCCTGGTTGAAATAGCGCATCACGCTCTGCGCGGCTTGCTGGGCCTGGACATCGCTGCCATGTTGCGGCAAGTGTTCGATCAGGTTTTGCAGCGTGTCCAGCTGTTTGCGTATGCGATCGTGGCAATGCTTGAGCACGGCGATCGGCTGGCTGAAATCTGGCGCGGTGGCTATCAGTGCGTTGGGCATGGTGGGTATCTCGTGATTGGATGGAGGCGCTCATCGAAGGATGAGTGTCTATTTGATAATTTTTTGCCGGCTGATGAATTATTTGTATTAAAGCACTTCAAAAGTGATCCGTCATGCAGAGCCGGTAAAATAGCTGCACTAGTGATATCCAGTTTGATCTGTATCAAGATTATCCTGGCTTATCTTGTCGAATGCCTGTCGTTTCATTTTTAGTTGCCCATCATGTCCTCATCTGTTGCAGCCAGCGCTTCCGGCGCCTCCGTTCCCACCGCAGTCGATCTTGACGAGATTGATTTCGACCGCCGTTTCGGCGGCATCGGCCGTTTATATGGCGCCGCCGCGCTGTCCCGCTTCTTGCAGGCGCGCGTGTGCGTGATCGGTGTCGGCGGGGTCGGTTCGTGGGCGGTCGAGGCATTGGCGCGCAGCGCCGTCGGTAACCTGACCCTGATCGATCTCGACAATCTGGCCGAATCCAACATCAATCGCCAGATCCATGCACTGACCGATACGCTCGGCCAAGCCAAGGTGAGCGCACTGGCGGCACGTATTGCGCAGATCAATCCGTATTGCCACGTCACCGAAGTGGAAGATTTCATCAGCGCCGACAATCTGCCGGAAATGATTGGTGAGGGACGTTATGACTATGTGCTCGACGCCATCGATAATGTACGCGCCAAGGCGGCATTGATCGCCTATTGCCGTGACAAGGGGATTCGCCTGATCAGCATCGGCAGTGCCGGCGGCAAGGTCGACGCCACCTGTATCGAAGTGCGTGATCTGGCCAAGACCGAGCAAGAGCCGTTATTGGCCAAGGTACGCAAGCGCCTACGCTCGGAATACCGCTTCCCGCGCGGCGATAAGGTCCGTTTCGGCATCGACGCCGTATTTTCAACGGAGCCGATCAGCGCACCGCTGCTTGAACAGGCATGTGAGGTTGATGGCGAGGCGGCGCCGGGTGTGACCGGACTGAACTGCGCCGGTTACGGCTCGGCGGTAGTGGTGACGGCTACCTTCGGCCTGGTCGCCGCCGGCCACATCTTGCGCAAGCTGGCCGCTGATCCAGTCCCTGCGGCTTGACTTGCCCATGCCGTCTAAATAGAATCCTGTGGACCATGTTTGCAGGAGACCCGATTTTGGACAGTTGTACCAGTACCCCTGGATGGGCGCCCATCAGCCCGACGTAATTCGCCTGCCAGCAAGCCTTCATCGCTGCAGCTCGTGAGTTCAAGCGCTGTAGCATCCGGGAGATGCGTTCCTGCATTCCCGTCACATATCCCCATCCGTTGTTTATTTGCCCGGCCGGCTGTTCTTCAATTCCTGAAGCGGCGCTGGGCGCTAATGAAATGCCGTCATGTCGTGCGCATGGCGACGCATGCAGAAAGGTAGCGAAGATGGATTGGAAAATATTTACCCTGCGCGTATTGCTTGCCCTGACCCTGGGCTCCCTGATCGGCGCTGAACGCCAGATGCGTCAGCGCATGGCGGGTTTGCGTACTAATGCGCTGGTGTCGATTGGCGCCTCGCTGTTCGTGATGGTGTCCGCGTTCGAATCGGATCCGCAGGGAGCGACGCGGATTGCTTCTTATGTTGTATCCGGTATCGGTTTCCTCGGCGCCGGCGTCATCATGCGTGAGGGTATCAATGTGCGGGGTTTGAATACTGCAGCTACCTTGTGGTGCTCAGCTGCGGTCGGTGTGTTGTGCGGACTTGGGCATGCGCTGGAAGCGGCCATCGGCGCCGCCGCCATTTTGGGCGCGAACGTGCTGTTGCGCGGTGTATCCCATATGATCAACCGCCAGGATCTGCATAGCGCGACGGAAATCGAGCAGGTCTATCGCCTCTCTATAGTATGTCGGCCGGAAGATGAGGTGCAGGTACGCACTCTGATGCTGCATATGCTGAACGGCATGCCGCACCTGGTGGTGCAGTCGCTGCACAGCGAAGACCTGGCGTCCGGCACGCAACTGGAAGTGCGTGCGGATCTGATTACTTCTCCCAGCAACCATTTGCAGCTGGAGCAGATTGTCAGCCGGGTCAGCCTGGAGAAAGGCGTCAGTGCTGCGCGTTGGGCGGTATTGAATTCGGTAGATGTATAGGCTCTCTAATAGAGTGCATGTAGTAGCAAGGAATGCCCCGGAATAGGGCTAAATCAAATAAATCGAAATATTTTAAAGAATTTGAATAAAAGTACTTGCGGGGTTTGTAGAGGGTTGCTATAGTTCGCCTCCCGTTGAGAACGACGCGAAATAAAACGAAGCAGCAGCAAGTAATTGGGGCTGATTTGGACGCGAAGTTTGAGGGAAATAAAGCGGGTTGCAGGTTGTGTTGGAAGTAAAAAGTTTTTCGGTAAGTAGTAAAAAAGTAGTTGACGAAAAACTTGAA
>NZ_JBIUZX010000007.1:0-271764 GCF_044745265.1 Collimonas sp. NPDC087041 | reverse complement strand
GATGGGACACAAACTCGCTGCGCTCAAACATGTGTCCCATAATTCCCGACTGTCGCACGGCTCATTTGGCAACGTCAGCATGCGAAAAGTCAAAAGCAACGGCAACGTCAAAAGCAACGGCAACTTCAAAACCAATAGCAACGTCAAAACCAACCCCGCGCAGTTAAATGGGGTCGGAGTTTTTTTTCGCGGCCTTTTGCGAAAATTACTCTGACCCCTTTTAACGGACCACGGAGCGCACGCCGTAGCATTCGCCAGGCTTTATTCAACCAGGCTGATTTCAATGCGCTCCTTGCCCTTGCCAGTGTTTTTTCGCTTCAATTTGAGCAAGCCGATTTCTGCGGTCGAGCGTGGGTGGGTGCCGCCGCATGCCATGCGGGCGAAGCCGGCGACTTCCCAGTAGCGGCGTTGCGCGGCTTCATCGGTGAAGGCGGTGACGATCGGCAGGTCTGCCTGCGACAGCGCCGCTGCTTCCTGTTCGATCTGCGGGAACAACGTGGCGATGCTGCCTTCATGGGCAAAATCCACGCGTGCCTTGTCGGCCGAGATGTGGGCGCCGATGCGTTCGATTCCGGGACACAGCCGGTACACCATCTGCAACACCATTTCGGCGGCGAAATGCAAGCGCATCAGGCGATAGCGGCGCTCCCAGTCGATGCAGATTTCGACCTCGCTGCCGACCTGTAATCCATGTCCGTCCGCCAGCGTATAGACAATTTCCAGGCCATCCTTTTCCGCCGCCAGCACCGGCTGCCCGCCGATCGTGCCGGCGTCGCTTTCCTGGCCGCCGGAAAAGGCGAAGAAAATGGTTTCCGCCAGGCGGATGCGCTGCTTGTCGACTGCCGTCACCCGGGTTGCGAGCGTGCTGCGGTAAGGGTCTTGCCAGAATAGCTTGCTGGTCATGGCTGGTTTGGATTATCGAAGATTCTTCAAGGATAAATCGCTTTGGCGATTCAGGCTCGAATATTCTTTTTGAATTTGCGCGCCGGCATAAAAAAGGCGAGCTCGCGGCTCGCCTTTTTACTTCCTTGTCGCGAAGCTCAGAACTTGCCATCCCGGAAATCCTGGATCGCTTGCTCGACCTGTTCGCGGGTGTTCATCACGAACGGTCCCCATTGCGCAATCGGCTCGTTCAGCGGCCGTCCGGCGATCAGCAGGAAGCGACTGTTGCCCTGGGCTGTCACGCTGACGCCAGCGGCATCGGCGCTATTGCTCAGGATCGCCATGCGGCCTGCCGGCGCACTGCGCGCATCCTCGCCGATCTGCAGCGCGCCTTCAAACACGTACAGGAAGGCGTTGTGGGTCGCCGGGATCGGCAGGTCGAGCTGCTGGCCGGCTTCCAGTTGCACATCCAGGTACAGCGGTTCGGTGGTCGGCCGTTGCATCGCGCCGGCGGTGCCGAAGGCGTTGCCGGCGATGACCTTCACCTTGACGCCGGGCTGTGGCGACACTTGCGGGATCTCGTCGGCTTGCAGGTCGCGGTAGCTGGGCGTGACCATCTTGTCGCCCGAGGCCAGGTTCAGCCACAGCTGGAAACCGCTCATCAAGCCGTCTTCCTGTTCCGGCAATTCCGAATGCACCAGCCCGCTGCCGGCAGTCATCCACTGTACGCCGCCGGGTTGCAGCAAGCCCTCGTTGCCGGCATTGTCGCGATGGCGCATGCGGCCGGCCAGCATGTAGGTGACGGTTTCAAAGCCGCGGTGCGGATGGTCGGGAAAGCCGGCCAGGTAATCTTCCGGCTTGTCCGAGTGGAAATTGTCCAGCATCAGGAACGGATCGAGGCGACGTTGCAGATCGTGCGTCAATACCCGCACCAGGCTCACGCCAGCGCCGTCCTGGGTGGCAACGCCGGTGACCAGGCGTTCAAGTTGGCGATTGAAAGTTGGGTTGCTCATAAAAATTCTCCGTTCCGTGATAACTGGGCAAATGGTGTGCGCTTACTTTTTTGATTCTGAGCTGGTAGCAGCCAGCATCAGCAATGCACCGATGATCGAGATGTTTTTCAGGAAATTATTCAGCTGGTTCTGCACGTTGGCTGGATCGGCTTCCCAGAAGCGGTGTGCCGTCAGGGTTGCCGCCACCGTGAACAGCGCCACGATGATGGCGATCGGACGCACGTTCCAACCGGCCATGAGCGCCAATCCGCCGCCAAGTTCAACCACGATCGTGGCCGGCACGGCGAGGGCCGCAAACGGCACACCGAGGCTGGTCATGTAGCCGACCACGCCGGAGAAGGCGGTGATTTTCAGGATGCCGGAAATGACGAACAGCGAAGCCAACAGGACGCGGCCGATGCGATACAGGTTTGGCGAAGTTTGCATGATAGATCCAATCTATAAAAGGGTTGTAGTGTAAGTAAGCAGTTGCTTTCACGTCGCCGCATTTACTGATTGCGCATGTGCCGAATAGGTATTTCGTGCAGCGAGTGAAGCCATATTAATCCTGTTGCCGCCGGCAGGATATTGATTATCTTGCGATAATCTATATCTAATTATTAGATAGTGTTGAATCGCCATGAATATCGAACGGCTGTCACTGGATCAATTGCGGGTGTTTGCCCAAGTCGCCGATAGCGGCAGTTTCCTGGCTGCGGCGCGGGCCTTGACGCGCGCCCAGTCGGCAGTCAGCTACGCCATCACCACACTGGAAAGCCAGCTCGATGTCGCCCTGTTCGACCGCAGCAGTTATCGGCCGCAATTGACTGCGGCCGGGGTCGAGTTGCTGCGCGACGCGCGCCAGGTGCTCGATCAAGTCGATGCCTTGCAGGCGCGCGCTGCCGCCTATTCGCAAGGACAGGAGCTGGAGGTCACATTGGCGCTCGATGTCTTTTTCCCGACTTCGACGCTGGTGGGTTTGCTGGACGAATTCCGCGCGGCATTTCCCGGCGTCACGTTGCGGCTGGAAATCGAGGCACTGGGGTCGGTCGCCGAGCGCGTTATCGATGGCGAGGCAATGCTCGGCATATTGGGAACCCTGCCGATCATTCCGCCGAATCTGTTGCACGTCAGCCTGCCGACCGTGCTGCTGGTCGGCGTGGTGGCGCCGACCCATGCGCTGGCGCAAATCAGCGGCCGCATTCCCGGCCATGTACTGAAGCAGCAGGTGCAACTGGTGCTGAGCGACCGCAGTGCGCTGACTGCCAACCAGGATTTCTCTGTGCATTCGTCGCTGTCCTGGCGCATGAGCGATCTTGGCACCAAGCACGCGTTGCTGCGGGCCGGCATGGGTTGGGGTTACATGCCGCGCCATGTGGTGGCCGACGATCTGGCCAGCGGCCGCCTGGTGCAGATCCAGACCGCCGGCCATCCGCCGCAGGGGGCGGCGTTGCCGATGCAATGCGTGTACCGTCCTGACCGCCATGTCGGCCCGGCGCTGACCTGGTGGCTGGATGCGCTGGCCAGGCTGACCACCTTCGATCCGGTGTAACGCTGTTGGCTGTACGCCACGCTTGGCGGTTGCATCGGGCCTTGCTGTCCGGCACAATGGCGGCAGCAATCGGAGATGGCATTCCTCCTCGAACCGCTGCTTTGTGCTCTGGACCGACAAGGGTCACACGGTCGACAGCAGCTGATGATGCCTACAAGTTCCTGGATGGGAAGTTGTAGGCGCGCGTGCCCCGATTGACGTTGCGTTGCCATCCGGGTTTGAGTTCTTCAAATCCAATTCCAGTTATATATGAAAAAAACAAAATATCCCGAACAGCTATCGATGCTGGTGTATCTGGCGCGCTGGCTGGTCTTGGCGTCCGCGGTGGGCGCTTTGGCCGGCCTGGCATCATCGGCATTGCTGCTGTCGCTGGAATGGGCGACGGATACGCGCAATGCCCATCGCTGGCTATTGTGGTTGCTGCCGCTGGCCGGGTTTGCGGTTGGTTTGCTGTATCACCTGCTGGGCAAATCGGTCGAGGGCGGCAATAATCTGCTGATCGATGAAATCCACGATCCGAAGAAAATCGTGCCCAAGCGCATGGCGCCATTGATCCTGCTCGGCACCGTGATCACCCACTTGTTTGGCGGCTCGGCCGGGCGCGAGGGGACGGCGGTGCAGATGGGCGGTGCGCTGGCCGACATGATTACCCGCATCACCCGCCTGGGACCGGACGAGCGCCGTATCCTGCTGATGGCGGGGATCAGCGCCGGCTTTGCGTCGGTGTTCGGCACGCCGCTGGCTGGCGCCATCTTTGGATTGGAAGTGCTGGCCATCGGCCGCTTGCGTTACGACGCCATCCTGCCTTGCTTCATCGCCGCGATCATCAGCGACCAGATCCCGGGTTTGCTCGGCGTTCATCACACGCATTACGTGATTCCGTTCGTACCGCATTTCAGCATCGGCATCTTTGGCGCCACGCTGCTGGCCGGCATCGTATTCGGCCTGGTCGGCATGCTGTTTGCCGAGGCAACCCATGGCCTGTCGCGGCTGATCAAGCGGGTGATTGCATTTCCGCCGCTGCGGCCGTTTGCCGGCGGGGTAGTTGTGCTGCTGCTGGCCTTGCTGCCGAATACCGATAAATATCTGGGATTGGGCATTCCGACCATCGTCGAGGCCTTTGAAAAGCCGTTGCCGGTATATGACTTTGCCGGCAAGATCGTCTTCACGGTAGTGACGCTGGCGTCCGGCTTCAAGGGTGGCGAGGTGACGCCGCTGTTCTATATCGGCGCCACGCTCGGCAACGCGCTGGCGCAATTGCTGTCGATGCCGATTCCGGTGCTGGCTGGTTTGGGATTCGTCGCAGTGTTTGCCGGCGCAGCCAATACGCCGATTGCCTCGACCGTGATGGCGATTGAATTATTTGGGCCGGAGATTGGCGTGCTGGCGGGGATCGCCTGCGTGGTCAGCTATCTGTTTTCCGGGCACAGCGGCATCTATCATGCACAGCGCGTCGGCCATGCCAAGCGCCTGACGATTCCCGAAGGCATGCGCTTGTCGGACATTGCCGGCTTCCGCAAGCGCGAGCGGAACCGGGATGACACCGACAAACCGGATGCCGACCGCAAATAGAGCGGCCGTTTAGCCGAACTTGCGCACCGCATCCAGCGCCAGGCCGGCGCCGATGCTGCCGAACAGATCGCCTTCCACCGCTTTTGCCGAAGGCACCAGCGCAGCGATCTTGTGACGCAATAGTTGTACGCCGCTGGAGCCGCCGGTAAAGAACACCGTGTCGACTTGTTCGGCACTGACGCCGGCATCGCGCAGCAGGTTGGTGACCGTGTCTTCCACCGAACCGACCAGGTGCGAAATGCTGTCGTTGAATTGTTGGCGCGTCAGTTGCAGCGTCTGCTCCGGCGCGATGCGATCCAATCCCAATTGCACCGTCTCGGCATCCGACAAGCCGATCTTGCCCTGTTCCACCTGCAATGCCAGCCAGTGGCCGGCGCGCTGTTCGACCAGGTCGAGCAGGCGGCCGAACTTGTCGCGTTCAACGGTTTCGCGGTGCACATCCTTCAGTTGCTGCCACGCCTTGCGGGTATAGATCTGGTTGATGGTGTGCCAGGTCGCCAGGTTGAAGTAATAGCTGGATGGCACTTCACTGTTGTTACGCAGGCGGCTGCCCAGGCCCAGCATCGGCATCACGCTCGACAGGCTCAGGTATTTATCGAAATCGGTACCGCCGATATGGACGCCGCCGGTGGCCAGGATGTCGTCGCGTCGCTCGCTGTTGGCGGCGCGCTGCGGTGACAGCCGCACCAGCGAAAAGTCCGAGGTGCCGCCGCCGATGTCGGCAATCAGCACTAGTTCTTCGCGTTCGATGGTGGATTCATAATCGAAGGCGGCGGCAATCGGTTCGAATTGGAAAGCGATGTCCTTGAAGCCGACCGAGCGGGCGATTTCCGCCAGCGTGTCTTCGGCGCGTTGATCGGCAGTCGGGTTGTCGTCGACAAAGAAGACCGGACGGCCTAGCACCACGCTGCTGAATTCCTTGCCGGCCGCAGTTTCGGCGCGGGCTTTCAGTTCGCCGATGAAATGGGTCAGCAACGCGCGGAACGGCAGCGCCCGGCCGCCGACTTCGGTTTGGGCATCGATCAGGCTGGAGCCGAGCAGGCTCTTCAGCGAACGCATCAGGCGTCCTTCATAGCCGGTCAGATAGCCGCTGAGCGCAGCACGGCCGAAACTGAAGGCTTCATCCTCGGCATTGAAGAATACCACCGACGGCAAGGTCACCTTGCCGTCTTCCAGCGGCAGCAAGGCATCGTGTCCAGGCCTGCTCCAGCCAACCGTCGAATTAGACGTGCCGAAATCTACGCCACAAGCGAAAGACATTCGAATACCTCGCAAACAAAAAATGGGTCGGCAATGGTATACCAAACGTATTCCGGGCGCAGAGGAAATGCTGGCGGTGTTGGAAATTTGCGAATATCGGGGGTCGGAGTTGATTCCAGGCAATTTTACCCGGCGATTACCAGCGCGAGAAGTGTTCTTCGGTCACGCCTACCAGATGCTCCACCGGGCGCGGCGCGGCTTGCCGGTTCGGTTTGACCCAGCCGCTGAAACTGCCGATCGGCTGGATATAGCGGGTGGCGGCGATCAGCATGTTCTTGTTCTCGCGGCGCGCGCCTTCCGGCATGAACTGCAAATCCAGCAAGCCGTCGTCGGTATAGATGTGCCACGGCGCCATTGGCGCATTCATGTCGTACTCAAAGCGCACATGGCCGAGCGCATGCAGCTGGCCGTCCAGCCACAGCACGTTTTCCTGGTTGCCGAAGTAGCCAGCCTGCAGGTTGAAGCCGATATCCAGGCCGTGGGCGGAAGCCCAGCGCCATTCGGTATTGCGCGCCAGCAAGCCGTTCGAATAGTCGAAGCTGGCTACCCCGCCCTGCAGGTCGAAGCGCTGGCCGTCGACATGCACTTCGCCAGTAAGCGGCATGCCGGGCGATTTTTGCGTCGCATGCACCGAGCCGTTGACGATCGGCCCGACCGCCAGCAGCAGCGGCGCCGTACCCTCGGCAGCGAATTCGGCGTCGATGCTGAACTGGTCGCATTGCAGGCTGAGCCGGTACTTGCCGTCGGCAGCAGCGCCGGCGGCCGGCGGCAGGTAATCGATGCGGCTGCCGAAGAAACGGAAACTGCTGGCGCCGCCCGGGCGATGGCTGACGGTGGCGCTCAGGCCGGGGATGCCGTCCTGGGAGAAACTGGCGATCTGCTTGCCTTGCCGACGGTCAAAAACATAGGCAAATGCGGTGTTGGTCCAGCCAACATCGACGATGGCGATACCGCACAGCAGCTCCGGCGTTGACAAAGCTACGTATTGCCAGCGTTTGTGATGAAAACGGCGCCATACCTTGCTGCGGGAGAACGGCGCGCTCAGTTGCGACCAGTCGATGGCGCCGGTCTGGCCGGCATAACGCCCCATGCGCGGCTGGCCGCCGCCATCGATAACGTTGTCGGGAGCGGCAGGCAGGTTTTGCAGCGGCGGTTGCGCGGATGTCATGGAAGTAGGCCTTGGGTGGGGGCGGGTAGGGCTTTAGCTGGCCTCAAACAGCTGTTTCAACGTCGTCAGGTCGTTCATCAAGGCGTCCACCAACGGGCAGGCGATGGCAATACTGAGTTGGTAGCTGGGTACAAGCATATTTGTCTCCTGGCGGCTGGCGTGGGTAAGCCTTGCCGGTGGCGTTGATTTTCTCGACAGCCCGGATGGTTGCCGGGCTGCGGCGGCCTTATCCCCCAAATGCACAGGATAATCCAATGATGGGAAAGCATGTTACGGACCCCTCAGGGTTCTGTCCACAGGCGAATATGGATGCTCGCAGCCGGGCATCAGCCTTTACAATGGCGGTCAGAATATTCCGTATGGACAGCGCCAAGGCGATATATTCACGCCTTGGTCATTACAGCAGGCGAATTGCATTGTTTTTTGAACCCGAACGACTTAATTTTTTCCGGCCCCTTGCCGGCAAGCACCGCAGCGTGGTGGTGGCTTGCGTGCGTGCGCTGTATGAGCGGCTGCACGGCCCCAGCGCCGATTACGGCCAGAACCTGACGCGCGACGGCTTGCGCGACCTGTTGCTGCCGGTGATCCAGGAGTCGCGCCAGATCCTGCTGCAGCAGGAAGACGCCGCCGCCGGCTTGCCCGACGACGATTTCATTGCCGATGGCGGCGACGACCAGCAAAGCAGCAGTGCGCTGCTGCGCACGCTGCTCCGGGACGGCTGGCTGGAAACCTTCGGCGACCGCGCCGGGCTGGTCACCGCCTATCGCTTCACCCGCGCCGGCAAGCTGTTCGCTGAAGCGTTCTGGTCGCTTGAGCGGCGCAGCGCCCGCACCCGCCAGCGCAATGTCCGTAGCTGCCGCAACGCCCTCAACGCCGCACTGCGCAATGTCGATGCCTACGATCTGATCGACGCCTACGACTACGCCGAAAAAGTCATCAGCGATTTGTCGGAAGGCGTCGATTATTTCCAGGAATTGGTGCGGCGATTGATGCTGGAAGCCTCGCAAACGCCGTGGGACGGTTTCATGGAATTCCTCGACCGTTTCGAAAAGGAATTCAAGAAGCAGCTGACCGCCGACAGCATCGAACGGCACCGGCAGGCGATCCGCGATGTCATCGCGCGTTTGCATAGCCTGGAGGCGGAACCGGCACAGGCGCTGGAGTTGCAGCTGAACGACATCGCCCGTTGGGCCACCCAGGAACGGCAAGGGCCGTCGACCCTGGACTGGATGCTGGACCGCATCGAGGAAATGGTGGAAGCCGCTTGCACCACCAAGCATCCGGAACTGATCAAGGCGATGAGCGTATACATGCAGCGCGCCGCCAGCATCGTGCAGCAGGCGTTGATGCTGCGCGGCGGCCAGACCCGCCAGGCCTATAGCGTGGCGATCGGCAAGACCGCCAGTCTCAGCGGCGCAGAGCAGGATGCCTTGCTGCTGCGGATCGGCGCCGCCATCGCGCCGGCAGAGATTCGCCTGCTCGATCCGGCCGCCTTCAAATTGCGCAGCGCATCGCAGCGGCGCAAGGCGCTGACCGTCACCGCGCAGCCGAAAGTGACGCGCGATGCGCGTCTGGCGGCCGCCATGTACCGCGCCGAAGCCGACGCCTTCGCACTATCCAATGACGACATCGTGCATCGCCTGCGCGCCGAACTGCGCTTGCGCGACCGGCCGATCCGCCTGTCAACGCTACCGGTGGCAACCACCACCGACGTCCTCAACAACATGCAGGTGGTGGAAGCGGTGCGCGGCGCGCGCGATCCGCGCCTGACCGTACAAAAATTGCCGGGCAAGCTCTGGAACGAGTTCTATGCCGGCGATGATTACCAGATCGAGATGAAACATGACACTGAATGAAACATTGCACACCCAGCTAAGCCTGCACGGCTTACCGCTGGAACGTTTCCGTGAAATCGTCGCGCGCCTGTTCGCGGCCGGCATCGTGATGCGCGAGGAAGATGGCGTCGAGCAGCGTTTGTACGACGACGCACGCCGCATCGAAGCCTGCCTGGGCGATTATTTCCAGCTCGGCGGTTTTCGCCTGGAGCACAATTTGAAAGGCGAATTCTTTCGCCTGTATGCGCCCGGCGCCGAAGTGCCGGGATTGCCGGAAGATGGCCTGGAACCAGTGCCAGGTTTGCGCGCGCGGCTGTCGCCGGATTTCGTGGCGGCTGCATTGGCTCTGCGCTTCCAGTATCAGCAGGGCCTGGCCGAAGGCGGCAGCCGATTGACCGACAGCGGCGAGGTGCTGACCCGCTTCGAAGAACTATCGGCCACCTTGCAGACGCAACTGAAACGCGCGCTGCCGCCGACCAGCGTCGAACGGCAACGCCTGCTGAACGAACTCAAGCGCCATCGCCTGATCCGCCTGGCCGCCAATTTTTCAATGGACGATGAAGACGCGCTGTTGGCGATCCGTCCGACCATCCTCGGCATCATCAGCGACGACATGCTGGAAGCTGCGCTGGAATCCGAACCGCTGGCAGCCGGCAGCGAGGCCGCGGCAGACGAAGAGCCGGGCGATCTGCAAGGCACTTTGGATGAGATGTCGGAAGATGCGTTGGAAGACAGCCTGGAAGCAGCACATAAAGAAGGAAGCATCGAATGAAGCTGGATAAACTGATCCTGGTGAACTGGGGCGCGTTGCGCTCGCAGGAATACCCGATGGGTAACATGACCCTGCTGACCGGGCCGACCGGTTCCGGCAAATCGACCATGCTGGATGCGCTGCAAACCGTGATGACGGCGGTGTACCAGAATATTTTCAGCTACAACCCGGGCCAGGACGAAACCACCCAAGGCGCGCGCAACGGCAAGACCAAGCGCAGCCTGTGGTCTTACATTGTCGGCGCCGAGGACAACCTGTTTGCGCGGCCGAACGGCGCGCATGGCTATGTCGCCGCGGTGTTCAAGCCGAGCGAAGGCGAAGAGGGACGCGAGTTCACCGCGCTGGTGGCGGCTTCGGCGCGCGTGGATGGCGCCGGCGAGCGCCGGCAAGCGGTATCGGAACGGTTGGCGCTATTGATCATTGATGGCGTCGCATTGCAGTTGGGCGACCTGACATCGACCGAAATCGATGGCGGCATGGCGGTGGTAGCGGTGGAAAAGATCGAGCGCCATCTGTCCGGAAAATACCGCGGCGTCACCAATTTCCGCGACAGCAAGCGTGAGTATCTGTGCCAGCTGTACGGACGTTTCCGCGGCCAGAAAACCGTTTCCTTCGCCGAAGCTGAAAGCGCGGCGCGCGCCTGGAGCCAGTCGATCGCGCACAAGCCGATCGGCAGCGTCGACGATCTGGTCAAGCACCAGATCCTGGAACTCGATACCACGCAACTGTCGCAACGCATCGGCCAGATCAGCAAGCTGATGCGCCAGGTCAACGAGCTGCGCAAGGAAGGCGAGCGTTTGAGCGACAACGTCAAGCGGCTGGAGCTGTTGAGCAAGACGGTCGGCGATACGGCGCGCGCACATCAGTCGGCCAGCCAGTCGCAATTACTGGTGTCGTCGTTGGCGCTGCGCGAAGATCAACGCCAGTTGGAAACTGCGGCCTCTGCCATCGAGGGATTGCAGGCATTGATCGATGACGAAACCGAAACCGTCGATCAGCTGGAGCAGGACCGCAATGCCAAGAACCGTAGCCTGACGCAGATTCATGCGCAGATGATGGGTATTCCGGCGGCCGAACAAAAGACCCGCATCCAGAATCGCATCGAGCAATGCGACGGCAAGATCAAGGCCGTCTTCAATTCGCTGCAGCACAATGCGCTGATCGCCCAGCAGTTGGAAACCGCCGCACGCAGCGTGGCCGGCATGCAGATCCCGCTGGAACAGAAAGAGATTGCCGATGCCGCGCGCCAGGTGGTGCTGGCCTTGTCGGCGGCCGGCACGCTTGATCTCGCCACGCATCTGCGCAGCATCGCCGAACTGGCCAAGGCCGATCAAGTGGATGTACTGAAATCGCTGATGCTGGTCAACGACTTTGAAGGCGTCGACGCCGCGTTAGGCAAGCTGCATGGCGCGCTGGCCGGCACTGAACACAGTTTCGTCTCTGCCCTGCACACGCAAATCGCGCAGTTGCGCAACACCGAACACGAAGCGCTGCGTCGCGAAAAAGATGCCGCCTCGCGCAAAGCCAACCTGGCCGAAGGCGGCGCCGACTATCCGGCACACATCCGCCACGCGTTGAAGGAATTCCGTAGTGAGCTGGGTGCGGCGCGCGCGCAAGTCTTGTGCGACCTGGTCGAACCGTTGTCGGAAGAATGGCAGGCCGCCATTGAAGGCTATCTGGGCGGCGCCCGCTTCAATCTTGTGGTGGATCAGGCCTGGGAAGGCAAGGCCATCGATTTCGTGCGCCAGAAGCGTCTGCGCGCCAATGTGATCCAGGGCAGCTTCTGCCTGAAGAACCTGAAGGTCGAAAGAACGCCGAGCGATTCGATCGTGCATGAACTCAGCACCGAACATCCGATCGCACATGCCTACCTGCACGACCAGTTCGGCCAGGTGGTCAAGGTGAGCGATACCGAAGCGCTGCGCCACACATCACGCGGCCTGACCAAGGACGGCAAGGGCAGCGGTTCGCGCACGATGTTTACTGCCGATACCGACTTGCTGGTGTTCGGCCAGGAAGCCAAGCGCCTCGCCAAGCAAAGAGCCGAGCAGGAACATGCTCAGGCAGAACAGGAACTGACGCAAGTGCGCGCCCAACTGCGCGAACTGCAGGGCGCGCTGGCATTGATGGGGCAGCTGCAGTGCCCGTCGTTTGCGGCGATTGACGACCTCGGCAGCCTGGTGCGCGATCTCGACGCCGCCCGCCAGGATCTGAGCCGGCTGGATCTGACCCAAGTCAGCAAGCTGGAAGACGAGGCCGAAGCGTTGAGTGTCGAAATCGCCAACCTTGAAGCACGCAAGACCGCCTGCAGCAAAAATATCGGCGGCCATGAAAAAGCCATCCAAGGCCATCAGGCAGCGATAACCAAGCTGGACCTGGGCATGGGCGGCAAGCAAGCGCGGGTCGACAGCGATACCGCAAAACTGCGCGACTTGTGCATCGTCAACGGCAGCCTGTCGTTCACTGCGCTCACCGACGAAGTCGCCGGCTGGGTCAACGAAGGCAGCTATACGCCATTCCAGGCTTCCAGCAACGTCGCCAAACAAACAGCGCTCAGTTGGCAACTGTACGGCGATGCGCGCAACGCGCTTGGCGAATACCATGCCCACGCACGGATTGATGAGCGTTTCGACGTGGCGCAGGGCGACGATCTGCGCGACGGCGATTTCGCGCCGCTGTATGCAATGATGGTGACCTTGCAGGAGCGCACCCGCGGCCAGCTGACGCGCCAGAAAGATATCGGCCTGATCAAGAACCTGGAGCAGTTGCGCACTGCCGAATCGTCGTTCAACGACGTCTTCACCAAGCAGTTCTGCTACGAGATCCGCAACGCTGTCGACACCGGCGTACGCACCTTGAAAACGCTTAACATCGAACTCGACAAGCTCAAGTTCGGCACCGACAAATTCCGTATTGACTGGTCGGAATGGATACCGGAATTCAAGGCTTATTACGACTTCTTCTGCGCCACCTCGGAAATGTCGGATACGCAGGAAAACAGCAGCCTGTTCTCCGGCCCCGGCCTGAGCGCAGAAAACTGCCAGGTGCGCGATCGCCTGGTGCAATTGCTGTTGTCGGACGATGAAGACAAGGCCGTCAAGGAGTTGCAGCGGGTTGCCGATTACCGCAACTATCGGCGCTACGAAATCTACAAGGAATCCGATACCGGCTCTCACGTGCGTCTGTCGGAATGGGGCACCGGCTCCGGCGGCCAGCTGGAGACGCCGGCCTATATCATTCACTCGGCAGTGGTCACCAACCGCCTCAAGCGGTTTGAGAAAGGCACCAGCCTGCATTTGCTGGTCAATGACGAATCGTTCGCCAAGATGGATGAAGGCCGCGCACGCGACGTCCTGAAATTCTTGCGCGACAACCTCGGCATGCAATTGATCTGCGCGATGCCGACCAAGCACGCCGGCGCCATCAAGCCGGAATTTTCGCGCGAATGGAGCTTTAGCCGCACCGTCGCCGACGGCAATGGCGAAGTCGGCTTCGTATCGGAATCGGATGAACGCGAACTGCGTTCGGACAAGCTGCGCGAGCTGTGGGAATTGCGGCGCGCTCAGGTGCGCGAACAGGCACAGATCAATTTTGAAGCTGCCGAGCAGGCAGCGTAAATCGACAAAGATTGCGCGAGACAGATTTCGGACCGAATACATGAATCAATATCTGGCATTGAGTACTTACATCGATGGCGACCATCCCGAAGTCGCCGCCAAGGCGCGTGCGCTGGCTGCCGACTGCGTATCGGAAGAAGAAGTGGTCAAGGCTTGCTTCGAATTCGTGCGCGACGGCATCAAGCATAGCTGGGATTTCAAACTGGACCCGGTGACTTGCCGCGCTTCCGATGTGCTGCTGCACGGCACCGGATATTGCTATGCCAAGAGCCATCTGTTGGCGGCGTTGTTGCGTTGTAACGGTATTCCGACTGGCTTGTGCTACCAGCGACTGTCGGTGGGGATGGAAGGACCGCCGTTTTGCCTGCATGGGTTGAATGCGGTTCATTTGAAGCAGCATGGCTGGTACCGTATCGATGCGCGGGGTAACAAACCTGGTATCGATGCCCGCTTCATGCCGCCTGTGGAGAGGTTGGCGTTCCCGATCCTGGCGGAACAGGAAAGGGATTTGCCGGAAATCTGGGCAGAGCCGTTGCCGCAGGTCGTCGATGCGTTAATGCGGTATTCTTCGATCCGGGAAGTGGCGGAAAATCTTCCTGATATTGAATTGATCTCGACTCACTCAATCGGCGATTAGTCTTCGGAGACAACGACATGGCAATTCCCGCGCATCCTTCCTTCGTGGTTTCCGCCGGCATTGCCGCGTTGATTGTCTGGCGCCTGTATGCGCGTATCCGACGCATGGTCGGGCGGCAGAAATTGTCCAACGTGCGGCCTTGGATCACCATCTGTTTCTTTACCTGGCTGGTCGGCATGCTGCTGCTCGGCTCTATCGCCAATACCGCCCACGCTGCTGCCATCGCCGGCGGTGCGCTGTTGGGCGCGGGACTGGGTGTCTACGGACATCGGTTGACCAAATTCGAGAAAACGCCGGACGGCTTGTTCTATACGCCCAGCCTGCATCTGGGGATCGCGCTATCGCTGCTGTTCATCGTGCGTATCGGCTATCGGGCGATTCAGCTTTTCTATTTCTCGTCCGAGCCAGTCGTCTGGCCATCTGCCAACCTTTCCGGTAGTCCGTTGACGTTGCTGATTTTCGGCATCCTGGCCGGTTATTACGTCACCTACGCAATCGGCTTGCTGCGCTGGCGCTACAGCACCCGAGCGCATGGCACAGGAATTGCACAAGGTCCGGACAATACCTGATTCATTTATCCGCCTGTGGCGGCAGACGAATTGACCGCCGCTGAACCCCTTTGCGAAAGGAAGCCCCTTGCTTGCCAAAACCCCTGTATTGAAAATCCTCTGCCGGACCATGTTCAGTTTGCTGGCCGGCGCCGCATTGATATCGAGCGCCAGCGCCGCGCCCGCAGCGCAGAAGCAGTGCCTGACTGAATGCAAGCCGCGCATCGGCATCGTGTCGGCGTTCGGCGCCGAGGCCGATATCCTGCTGGAGCAGACGCAGAAAAAGCGCGACTGGCTGATCAACGGCAACCGTTTCACCACCGGTGAATTGCGTGGCAATCCGGTCGTGATCGTGCTGAGCGGCGTGAGCGTGGTGAATGCCACCATGGTGACGCAACTGATGATGGATCATTTCCATGTCGAGCGCTTGCTGATGAGCGGCATCGCCGGTGGCGTCAATCCTGCCAACCATGTCGGCGATGTGACTGTGCCGGAGAGCTGGGCGATGCCGATGGAAGTGTATTGGAATGGCGACGGCACTCTGCCATCCCCGTGCGGCGCTGCCGGCGACACCAGCTGTCTCGGTGTCAAACTGGCTTCTGAAAACGGCAAGCCGCGCCCCGATTTCAAGATCGATACGCCGAATGGCCCGGTCAGTAGCGGCTTGTTCATGCGCGACAATTTCGTGATGAATGCGACTAACGCGCCGCAAGGAGAATTCCGTTTCGAATTCCACGCCGATCCCGAGATGCTGGCGCTGGCCCGCAACCTGAAACCGGCGCTGGCGAAATGCGGACCGAAGAACCCATCCCTGTGCGTGAGCGTCCAGCCGGAATTGCGGGTCGGCGGCCGTGGCGTTTCCGGCAGCGCTTTCCTGGCCAATCCCGGCTATCGTTCCTATCTGTTCGATAACCTGCAGGCACAGGTGGTGGATATGGAAACTGGCGCGTTTGCCCAGGTGGCGTATGCCAACCGCGTGCCTTTCATCGCGTTCCGCAGCTTGTCGGACCTGGCCGGCGGCAACGATTTCAAGGATGTCGGAGCATTCTTCGGCAGCGGCCTGGCAGAAACCAATGAGGCGAATGTGACGTTGGCCTTCCTGGAAGCATGGAGTAGCCGCCGCAAGCGTTGATTGCAGATCGTCCCGGCAAAAAAAATGACAGCCGCAGCTGTCATTTTTTTTTGAGCAATCCGTTCAGGACCGCTGCAACGGATTACTTGAACATCAAACGGATCGAATCCCAGGCGCGGCCGAAGATCGAAGCCTGGTTCACGCCTTCCAGCGCCAGTACCGGGAATTCGGCGATGGTCTTGCCGTCGGCGTTGACCTTCAGGGTGCCGACCTTGGCGTTTTGCTGGATCGGTGCGATCAGCGGGTCGGTACGTTCCAGCACCGGCTTGATCTTGTCGGCGATGCCCTTCGGTACGGTCACGTAGACGTCGTGGTTGAAGCCGATCTTGATCTGGCTCTTGGCGCCTTTCCAGACTTGTGGCGTGTCGACTGCCTGGCCCTTGGAGTACAGTTTGACGGCGTCAAAGTTCTGGAAGCCCCAGTTCAGCAGCTTTTGCGCTTCCTGGGTGCGGATGCTGTCGGAATCGGTGCCGATCACGACTGCCAGCAAGCGGCGGTCACCGCCTGCATTCGGACGCTTGGCGCTGGCGATGATCGAATAGCCGGCGCTGCTGGTGTGGCCGGTCTTCATG
Source organism: Collimonas sp. NPDC087041 (assembly GCF_044745265.1). Taxonomy (NCBI): domain Bacteria; kingdom Pseudomonadati; phylum Pseudomonadota; class Betaproteobacteria; order Burkholderiales; family Oxalobacteraceae; genus Collimonas; species Collimonas sp. NPDC087041. The sequence continues at coordinate 255,225 of NZ_JBIUZX010000007.1, read as the reverse complement.
CCGTCGACGGTTGGGTCGAGCCACAGCAGGCGGTTGCGGTTAGGCTGGGTGATCTTGTTGTAAGTGTATTTCTTGGTCGAGTCGATCTTGTAGAACTCGGGGAAATCGACAATCACGTGCGCCGCCAGCGTCGACAGGTCGCGCGCGGTCGAGTAGGTATCGGCGCTCGGCAGGCCGTGCGGATTGCCGAAGTGGGTCGACTTCATGCCCATGCGTTCAGCTTCGTGGTTCATCAGCGCCACGAACGAATCCTCAGTGCCGGCCACGGCTTCCGCCAGCGCTACCGCGGCGTCGTTACCCGATACCACCATCAGGCCGTACAGCAGGTCGTTGACCGAGACCGGCGTGGCTGGATCGATAAACATCTTCGAGCTGCTCGGATCGACTTTCCAGGCGCGCACCGACACATTCACCATTTGATCGAGGCTGATCTTCTTGTCGCGCAATGCGCCGAACACCACGTACGCAGTCATGATCTTGGCCAGCGAAGCCGGCTCGATGCGCATGTCGGGATCTTGGGCGGCAACTACTTGATTGCTGGTGGTGTCGAGCAGCAGCCACGATTTGGCGGCGACTGTCGGCGGCGGCAGTGTCTGCGCGAAGGCAGCGGATATGGAGAGGACGGTTGCAGCAAGCGCCGCGAGTATTTTTTTCATGGAGTATCGAGTAATGAAGTCAGTACCAACAAAATTATGCAATTGCCAATGTGGATATTGAGCAATTTTATTAGCGTAAATGGTTGAAAAAATAAGTAAGCGGAGACGGCAGGCAAACAACCGTACACATACAAGCTGACAGAATTATAGCCTTACCGCTTGCCCGGACGGCATTTACACGCTTCAAGAAGCGTGTAACCGCACTTGAAACATGCAGTTCCGGCCGCTTGTCAGCGATGCCACATTTCGACCATGAGATTCTTGATATGTTGCAGGCGGCGATGAAAAAAATGATCGGCGCCGGGAATCACGATCACCGGGATGTCTTGCGGCCGCGCCCAGTCGAGCACCCAGGCCAGTGGAATCGTCTCGTCCAGCTCGCCGTGGATCAGGATGCTGTTGCCCGGCACGGTCGGCATCGGCCATTTGCCGGCCGCAGTACCGACCAGCACCAGCCGTTCGGCCGGCGTGCCGGCTTCGATCTGGCGCTGCTGCAATTGCGATTGCACGAAGGTGCCGAAGGAAAAACCGCCCAGCGCCAGCGGCAAATCGGGATATTGCTGACGCATGTGCTCCAGCAGCAGCGCCATGTCGTCGGTCTCGCCGCGGCCTTCGTCATGCACGCCTTCGGATTTGCCGACGCCGCGGAAATTCATCCGTACTGTCGCATAGCCCAGCGCCAGGAAGCCGCGCGCCAGCGTGTGCACGACCTTGTTATCCATGGTGCCGCCGAACAGCGGATGCGGATGCGCCACCAGCGCCAATCCGCGCGGCACGGCAAAGGTATCGGGAGCAGGCAGGTCAAGTGCACATTCGAGTTGGCCGACGGCGCCGGCGATGAAGAAAGGTTGGGTTTGGGCGTTCATTGGATAGGATTGATTGGGTTACGGCGGAGGCAGATGAAGATTTCGTTGCAATTCAAACGCTTCGGTAGGGTGGGCACTTGTGCCCACGTGTCAGGTCGATGCATTTCCGTTGTTTGTTTCGGCAACGCGTGGGCAAAAAAACTTGCCTACCCTACGGTGATTCCTGAAGTCAGATTTTCAATCTTTCCACAATTTTTCCGCCAACCAGATGCACATCGATGATTTCATCGATATCGTCATTGTCGACGTAGGTGTACCAGGTGCCTTGCGGGTAGATCACCAGCGCCGGGCCTTCTTCGCAGCGTTCCAGGCAGCCGGCCTTGTTGATCCGGACCTTGCCTTCGCCGGCCAGGCCCAGCTCCTTGACGCGGCGTTTGGCATGTTCCTGCGCGGCTTGCGCGCCGCTGTTGGCGCAGCAGACCCGCTCGCCGGGGGCGCGCTGGTTCAGGCAAAAGAATACGTGGTGTTCGTAGTAGGGTTTATCGCTCATGACGGAGTGTTGGTATTGGGGTGGTTGGCTCGGATGCACGCATCGAGCAGAGGACACAGGCTGGAATCATACACCCGCATCATTTTCGTTTCAGGGTCGCCTTGCTTCTTATCTGGAATCTTGCGGCGAATTCTTGCTGGCTGCACGCCGGCGATGTAAAGGATGAAACAGGAACCAGAGTGTACAAAACGGCCACAGCAGGGCCAGGAACTGGGCCACGCCATTGAAATTCAAGAATTTCCCTTGCGTCCAGGTTTGCTGGGTTTCGACGTAATAAGGGTTGTCGGGCATGATATTCACCAACAGCAAGGTGATGACCAGGCATAGTCCGGCCAGCCGCCGTTGCGCCAGCTGCGGTGCGAACGCCAATCCGCCCAGCATCAGGCCGCCGATCAGCAGGCCGCCGAACGATCCCGGAGTCAGCCAGACGAAGGCGTTGTCAGGCGCAAACAGCAGCGCGGTGGCGAGCGCCTTGGTCATCAGCGTGACAAAGATCAGCAGCAGCGTCAGCTGCACCTTCGGCGCCTGCTTGCGCAGCAGGATCAGGAAAGTCAGCGCCGCGCCGGTCAGGCCGCAGGCGGTGATGATGGTTTCTGTCAGCCAGTATTGGGCGGCGGTAAATTGTATGTCGTTGGTAATCCAGCCTTGCAGGTCGACCGGCTGTTCCAGCAGATCGGATAGCCAGGTGGACAGCATCGAGGTGAACTGGCCAAAACCGAACAGGTGGCTGAGCGGGTAGATTTGCGCCAGCGGCCACAATGCAACCACCACCATGCCCTGGCTGGCTTCGCGGTTGAACCAGTGCTCGCGCAACTGCAGCAGGCGGCTGTCGGGACCGAAGCGCGGCCGCAGGAAGGCGCCAAGCACGGCGCCGAGCAGGGCGCCGGCGCTATTCGTCATCAAATCCAGATTGGAGGCGACCCGCGTCGGCAGGAAAGTTTGCACCGCTTCCATGGTGCCGGAGAACAGGATGCCGACCAGCGTTGCCGGCACGATCGCCCAATACACTGACCAGCGGCGCGATGTCGGCAACGCCAGCACCATCAGCATGCCGAGCGGCAGATAGCCGGCGACATTGGTCCAGACGTCGAACACCGTCCAGTAATGCGGCAGCGGGGCTTTCAGGTAGGCAAATGCCGACAGCCCGAGATCGCGCCAGCCGGCAAACGGATACCAGCTGGCATACATGATCAGCAGCAGGTAGATCACCAGGCTGATGCGGGCAAACGAGGATGCGACGGCGGAGCGGGCCGCCTGCGATTCAACCTTTTCCGTCATTATTTTTTCGGTGCGACGGTTGCCAGCCAGCTCATCAGGTTATCGATGACAGCATCATTGGCGGCGACAAAGGCGCGCGCCGCGCCGGCCGCATCCGCGCTGGGTGTTGGCGCCTGGCTGCTGAAACTCTTTTGCGCCAGCAGCTGGCGGCCATTGAACAGCGATGCCCGCACCTGAAGTGTGGCCTGGCTGCGATCCGGCGTGTCGAAGGTTTGCGTGAAGTCATCCAGGTCGATGCGCAGCAGCGGCACGTTGAGCGCCGCGTCCGACATCGCCAGCACCGTGCCGCCGGCTTGCGCCAGCCGCGATTTCAGGCGTTGCTGGAACAACTGCGCCGGCGGCATGGTCCAGCGGCTGTTGGCGTAAGGGCGCGGCTGCTGCTCGTTGGCGTAGGCCAGGCGGAAGAACATCATGTTGTTGTCGAGCCAGGCCGGCGCATTGACATCGGCCACGCTGATCGGCGGCAACGCGCTGGTCGCTGTCGCCGTGACTGCCGGCAGGCGGCCCAGGTCGTATTGGGTCGGCGTCTCGGGCCTGCTGGCGCAGCCGGCGACGAGGACGATAGCGGCAAGTGACGACAGGATTCTTGGCATAGTGGTCATGGCGTACCTTCTGGATTGGAGCGGAGTTGTGATGAGCGCTGGCCGGTTAGCGGCCTGGTACAGGTGCGGCAAAGCCGGCTTCTCCCGGCCCCGGCGGCAGGCCCTTGCTGCCGAACAGGATGCTTTGCGGCTGCTGGTTGAAGTGATCCATGGTCTGGTTCAGCGTGCGCATCGACGAGCGCGCTTCGTCAGCCAGCGTATTGAAACGCGGCAGCGTATCGTATTGCAAGCCGTTGACCACCGAACCGATATTTTGTGCGGCGCCCGACAAATTCGTCACCGCGCCGTCCGGCCCCTGCAAACTGGCAGTCAGGATATTGAGGCTCTTGCTCAGCGCGGTCATGTTGTCGGACAGCGCCGTGATCGATTTCAGCGCCTGGTTCATCTGCCCGGTCAATGCCGGCAGTTGCTGCAAGGTCGGCCTCATCTGCTGCGGAATAGTCCGGAATTCATTGGCGGTGTTGCTGACGTCGCTGAAGGCCTTGAGCATGGTCTTCTGGTTGTCGGGATCGAGCAGATTGTTGAGCTTGCTGACCATCTCGTCGGCGCGCGCCAGGATCACCGCGCCCTTGCTTTGCAGGTTGTCGAACAGGCTCGGGCGCAGCTCGATCCGCGCCAGATTGGCCTTGCTGCTGACCAGCCGGACCGGCTTGCTGCCGTCATCGTCGAGCTGGACGTAGGCGATCCCGGTCACGCCCTGGTAACCCAGCGTGCCGAACGTGGATTGCGTCATCGGCGTATCCGGATTGACTTTGATCTGGATCAGGATCTGCCCCGGCACCTTGGGATCGAAGGTGATCGCCTCGACCTTGCCGGCATCCAGGCCGCGATAGCGCACATCGGCTTGCGGATTGAGTCCTGGCACCGAGAGTTTGGTGGCGATCTCGTAGGGCACGCGCTCGACGCGGTCGCTGTTGAACCACATCACGCCGAAAATGGCCGCGATCAGTAGCAGCACAGTGAAGAGCCCGGCGATCAGGGCATGCGATTTGTTTTCCATAAGACTTCCTATCGTTGCGCCAGCGGCCATGCACTACTGCCAAGGCTGGCGGCAAGTTGTCAGCTGCAAGTGTCGTGTTCGAAATTGCGGGCTGTGAGAAAAAACGAGTCAATAAACGGATGGCGCACTTTCATCACCTGCTCCGGCGTGTCGTAGGCAATCACGTGCTTGTCGGCCAGCACCGCGATCTTGGTCGACAACGCCAGCAGCGGTTCCAGGTCATGCGTGATCATCACGACGGTCAGGTGCATGTCCTTGTGCAGCGAGCGGATCAGTTCGATGAATGCCGCCGAGGATGCCGGATCGAGCCCGGCGGTAGGTTCATCCAGGAACAGCAGTTCCGGTTCCAGCGACAGCGCGCGCGCCAACGCCACCCGCTTGATCATGCCGCCCGACAGATCGGAAGGCATCTTCAGCGCATGTTCAGGGCCGATGCCCGCCATCTGCAGCTTCAGCAGTGCGGCATCGCGGATCAGGTTGTCTGGCAGCGCCCGCAGCTCGCGCATCGGCAATGCCACATTGTCCAATACCGTCAATGCCGAAAACAGCGCGCCTTGCTGGAACAGCATGCCCCAGCGGTTTTGCAGCGAGTACATTTGATCGACGTCGGCCTTGCTGACGTCGACGCCGAACACCTTGACGGTGCCTTTGGTGGGCCGGTTCAGCCCCAGCACCTGGCGTACCAGCGTGGTCTTGCCTGAGCCGGAACCGCCCACCAGGCCGACGATTTCACCGGCATTGATGCTCAGGTCAAGATCCTGGTGGATCACGGTCTGGCCGAACTGGGTCCACAGCTTGTCGATTTCGATAATGGGTTGCACGTTCGCCTGTGTGTTAGCCATCAGAACCCCACACCGCTGAATATGATGGCAAATACCGCATCGGCGACGATGACGATGGTAATCGCGCTGACCACTGACGTCGTGGTGCCATGGCCGAGGCTCTCGGTATTCGGTTCGATGCGCAGGCCGAAGTAGCAGGCCACCATCGCGATCAGGCCGCCGAACACCGCGCCCTTGCCAAGTCCGATCAAATAATTTGGCAGCGGCACCGCGTTCGGCAACTGCTGCAGGAAATACGTTGGCGACAGGCCCAGTTGCAACTGCGCCGCCACCATGCCGCCGATCAGTGCAATCGCGTCGGTCCAGATCACCAGCAGCGGCATCGCTATCAGCAGCGCCAGCACGCGCGGCAGGATCAGCCGGAAACCATGCGGCAGGCCCATCACCAGCATCGCATCGAGTTCCTCAGTGACGCGCATCACGCCCAACTGCGCGGTGATCGCCGAGCCGGAACGGCCAGCCACCAGGATCGCCGCCAGCAGCGGCCCCAGCTCGCGGATGATGCTCATGCCGAGGATGTTGACCAGGTAGATGTCGCCGCCGAAAGTATGCAGCTGTTGCGCCGACAGGAAAGACAGCACCACGCCGATCAGGAAACCGACCAGCGCGGTAATGCCCAACGCCTGGTAGCCGACATGGTAGATGTTGGCGGAAATCTCTTTCCACGGCGCCCGGTGCGGGACTTGCAGCATGCGCAGGAAATCCAGCATCAGCTGCCCCAGCAGCGTGACGAAGCCGGACACGCGGCCAAGCATCGTGCTGCCGATGTTATAGATGCGGTTGAACAGGCTTGGCTGCGGCGGTTTCGGCGGCAGTGCCAGTGGACCGGCGGCATCCAGGCGCTGGAAGAAATCACGGTGTTGCGGCGCCACGATCAATTGCGGCGGCCGCGCCTTGCCCCAGGCGTTCCACAACAACTGGGCGCCGATATGGTCCAGGGTGCCGATGTGCGACAGGTCCCAGCGCAGTCCGTCGCGGCCGGCCAGGCTCTTCAGCCTGGCCTGGATAGCCTTGATTACCCCAGGTTGCGTCAATGCGTGCACCTGCCAGTTGCCGCGCGCGGCGATCAGGTTGCCATCGGTCAGGTCGAGAATGGGAGTCGAGGAATCGGGATTCGGCATCGCATCAGTTTAAGGGAGAATTGATATTAGTACTATTGCAGGTGCTGTAAAAAAGAGCTGGGAAGGTGAAATACGGCGGCCAGATTGTCAATTTACCGGTGAAAATCGGCGTAGTGATCGCTAACTTACATCTGGCGTCAGGCTAACCCATTTCATCGCAACCCGCATCCCGTTACAATGCGCGGCATGACCGCCCAATCTTTTGCCCCCCATTCTCCTGCGACGCCGCTTTCGGCAGCGCGCATTGCCGCCTTTGCCGGCCATCATGCCGAGCATTGCCGGATTGAGGTGGTGGCCGAAACCGGCTCCACCAATGCCGATCTGTTGGCACGAGTGGCGCTCGACAATGTCGGCAACAAATCGCCGCTGGCGCTGACCGCGCCGACGCTGCTGGCGGCCGAAATGCAAACCGCCGGCCGTGGCCGTGCCGGCCGACCTTGGCTGAGCGCACCGTCAGCGGCGCTGACGTTTTCGCTGGCCTGGCCATTTGCCTGTCCGCTGCAGGCGCTGGTCGGGCTGCCGTTGGCGGTCGGCGTGACGATCGCCGAGACCCTGGTCGATTTCGGCGTCGCGGTGCAATTGAAATGGCCGAACGATGTCTTGCAGGGCGGCCGCAAGCTGGCCGGGATCCTGATCGAAACCGCGACCGCGCCGGACAAGCAGGTGTGGGCGGTGATCGGCATCGGCCTCAATATCGCGATTTCCGAGCAGTTACAGCAACAGATAGGCCGCAGCACCGCCAACCTGCCGTCGGCGGCGGCGCAGGACCGTGACTTGCTGCTGGCTTCGCTGCTGACGGCGTTGGCCCGCAACATGCAGCAATTCGAGAGCGATGGCCTGGCAGCCTTTGTCGAACGCTGGAATCGATTGCACGCCTTTGCCGGCCAGCAGGTGGTGATCCTGGACCAAGGCAAGACCCTGCATGAAGGCCGGGCGCTGGGCATCGATCACATCGGCCGGCTGTTGCTGCAGGCGGACCATGGCAGCGCGCCGATTGCCATCATGGCCGGCGATATCTCCCTGCGTCCGAAAGAAGGTTGAACCATGACGATGCTATTGATCGACGTCGGAAATACTCGCATCAAATGGGCCGTCGCCCAGCTTCCCGCTGCGGGACAAGCGCCCGGGATATGGCTGGACAGCGGCTCGGCTGCGCATTCAGAACTCACGGAACTGGGCGCGCGCTGGAGCGGGTTGGCAGTATCCAGTGTGTTGATTTCCAACGTTGCGGGCGCCCAGTTGCATGCGCACCTGCAGGCCGCGCTTGAGGCGAGCATTGGTTCGCAAGTACCGGTCAACTGGTTTGCCTCGCCGGCGCAACTGGGCGCGCTGCGCAATGGTTATCGGCAACCGGCGCAACTCGGCTGCGACCGCTTTGCCGCAGCGCTCGGCGCGCAACGCCTGTTTCCGCAGCAGGCATTGATAGTCGCCACTTGCGGCACAGCGACCACCATCGACGCCGTCAGCGCCGACGGCCTGTTTGCCGGCGGCATGATCCTGCCGGGCCTGGGTTTGATGGCTACTTCGCTGGCGCGCAGCACCGCGCAGCTGCCGCACATCCGCGAACACGTGGAAGTGACCGCGCTGTTTGCCGACAACACCGACGACGCCATCATCAGCGGCTGCATCAATGCCCAGGTCGGCGCCATCGAACGTGCCGTGGCGTTGCAGGCGCGGCAGTATCCGGACGGCAAAATACGCTGTATCGTGGCGGGCGGCTCGGCGGCATTGATTGCGCCATATCTGTCGATAGAGCACGAAACAGTTGATAATCTGGTACTCATCGGCCTGCAAACCGCGGCGACATATCTTTCGACCCAATTATGCTGAAACTCATCTTCTGGCTGCTGTTATTGGCAAATGCCGCCTTGTTTGCCGCTGAACGCGGCTATCTCGGCGCGCTCTACAGCGACGGCCGCGAGCCGGCCCGCATAGGCAAGCAACTGCAGGCCGACAAGATCAAGCTGCTGGCGGCCGACGCCGTTCCTGCCGCCGGTGCCACCGCGACTCTGGCACCGGCCGCCGCCGCAGGCGCCGACAGCGCGCCGCCGCAAGTTGCCGATGCCGCACCGATAGCTTGTACCGAAATCGGCAATTTCAGCGCCGCCGAGGCGCGCCGCTTTTCGAGCCAATTGGCGGAGCTGACGCCGAACATCAAATTCGTCCGCCGCGATGTCCAGGAAATCGCCAGCCACATGGTCTACCTGCCGTCGCTGGGCAGCAAGGAAGCCGCCGACAAGAAGGCCGACGATCTGCGCCGGCTCGGAATCAGCGACTTTTTCGTGATCCAGGACGGCGGCCCTTTGCGCTTCGGCATTTCACTGGGTATTTTCAAGACCGACGAAGCCGCCCAGAAACAGGTCGCCAACCTGGCCAAGCGCGGCCTGAGCGGCGCCAAGGTCGGCAGCCGCAATGCCAGCTCAACCAAGGTAGCGTTCCAATTACGTGACCTGGGCGGTGACTCGAAAGTTGCCTTCGACAAGATCAAGACGGATTTTCCTGGGCAGGAAGTGCGTAGCTGCCACTAGTGAGAGCTTCATGATTTGTGACATTGCCGCAGAAAATGGGCAGAGTCATTTGGGGTTGGAGTTTTTTTTTCGCGGCCCTTTGCGAAAATGACTCCGACCCTAGTTAGCTACCTGTTCTAAGCGCGACGAAAACCAGACGCGCGACTCAGCTGAATAAATTTGATAGGTCAGGCAAAAAAGACGCACGACAACAATAATTTTCTAGGGACAGAAATGATGGTTGTAAGTCTGCTTAAACGGCTGGTCGGAGGTAAAAAAGTCGTCCTGGAGGCTCCTGCACTGGTGGAGGACAAGGACATCAGGTTTCCCGGAGACTTCAATCCCTATACGTTAATGGAGAAGAGCCTGCGTGCGAGCGGCTGGTTCAACGACGCAACGGGGGAGCTATTCAAGGGCTTTACTGTTTCCAAAGAAGATATGGTTTTGGATGCGGGCTGTGGCGGCGGTTCGAACGCCCTGTTCTGCGCGCGTCAAGGCGCACACATCGTGTTTGCCGATATCGATCCGGCAATGGTGGAGGAGACCGGACGCCTGCTGCAGGCGACCGCCGCGCGCCAGGTTGAAGCGGTCATCACCGATGCAAATCCGCTGCCGATGGCAGACGAAACATTTACGCGGATCGTCTCGACGGAAGTGATCGAACACGTGGCGGAGCCGGCGGCATTTCTGCGCGAGCTGGTGCGCGTTGGGAAGCCGGGCGCCTTGTATTTGCTGGCCGTCCCCGATGCCTCTTCAGAGGGCATCCTCAAGCGGGTTGCGCACCCTTCCTATTTTGAACATCCGAACCACATTCGGGTTGTCGGTCGCGAGGAATTCGCGCAAATGGTATCGGCAGCCGGTCTTGAGATTGTGTCGCACGACCTTTATGGATTCTTCTTCACCGTTTGGTGGTCGCTATACTGGAGTTCGCACAAGGACGGCCTGACCCCGACTGGTCACGCAACCTTGAATCATTGGGCTGCTACATGGGAAGCGTTACTCCAGTGCGAACACGGGATGCGGGTCAAGGAAGCCCTGGATTTGGCGCTGCCAAAGAGCCAGGTCATCATTGCCAGAAAGCGCTAAAGATCGTTGCAGGTAGCAGACTGCAGCAGGCGCTGCAGGCAGTCGGGGCAATAGCACTGGGCAGACGCTGCCGCAACGACATCCGGCAATGGCGGCAGCTGGCTGCACCAGCACGGCTGCTCGGGGTGCTGGGCGGCGCCGCAGGAAAATTCCTGTCGGCAGGCGGGGCATTGCGCCATTGCTATGATCCTTTTGCGTAAGTTGTTGTCTGGAAACTCGCTGGGTTTGCCGGCGACTATTGCCATTCAAGCAAAAAATAAGCGTCCGAAATGCTGTCGTTGTAGCGCTATTATTTGCACTGCACAACACCAGCTTATACCGATGGTATGCTTACGCAACAACATGCAAGGAATGGTCGTGTTGTCGCACCTAATTCGGCGCATTTCCATGTAAAATCGCGCTGATCCATTGCGCAGCGATTTATGACTCCAGCGAGTTGCAGTCTTTGCACCCTTTTACTTTCTTCTGACAAGCTGTCACAGGTCCCAGCCTCCGCCACGGGTCGTTAGCCGCCGGTATCATACTGGGCCGCGATTCCCCTCTGGCAGCCACTCAGAAATCTCTTGTAGGACTGTTCATGGCCGATTTGACCAACAATCTTGCCAACGTTGCCCCAGGAATCAAAGCAGAAATTCTGGCCGAGGCGTTACCGTACATCCGTCAATTCCACGGAAAAACCATCGTCGTCAAATACGGCGGCAATGCAATGACTGAAGAGCGCCTGAAACACGGTTTCGCGCGCGACGTGATTTTGCTGAAGCTGGTCGGCATGAACCCGGTGGTGGTGCATGGCGGCGGCCCGCAAATCGATAACGCGCTGAAGAAAATCGGCAAGCAGGGCACCTTCGTGCAAGGCATGCGGATTACCGACGAAGAAACCATGGAAGTGGTGGAGTGGGTGCTGGGCGGCGAAGTGCAGCAGGACATCGTGATGCTGATCAACCACTATGGCGGCCAGGCAGTGGGCCTGACCGGCAAGGACGGCGGCTTGATCCGCGCCCGCAAATACCGGATGCCGGACCGCGAAAAGCCGGGCGAATTCCTCGACATCGGCTACGTCGGTGAAATCGAAGCGATCAATCCGGCGGTGGTCAAGGCCCTGCAGGACGATGCCTTCATCCCGATCATTTCGCCGATCGGCTTCGGCGCCGACGGCCAGGCCTACAACATCAACGCCGACGTCGTGGCCGGCAAGATCGCGGAAATCCTGCACGCCGAAAAGTTGATCATGATGACCAACATCGCCGGCGTACAAGACAAGCAGGGCAATCTGGTGACCGACCTGTCGGCGCGCGAGATCGATGAAATGTTCAAGGACGGCACCATCTCCGGCGGCATGCTGCCGAAGATCTCGTCGGCATTGGATGCCGCCAAGTCGGGCGTCAACACCGTGCACATCATCGACGGCCGCATCGAGCACTCGCTGCTGCTGGAAGTGTTGACCGAACAGGCTTTCGGCACCATGATCCGCTCGCACTAAGCTGCTGCGGGAGTCGGAAACAAAAAGCGCAAGGTGCAAGCCTTGCGCTTTTTTTCATTTTGGACCGGCGCCAGCCCGGTAGGGTGGGCACCCGTGCCCACGCGTTACCGTCATCTCCAGAGTGGGGCTTATGCCATATCGACGGAGGCATCTGCGTGGAGTAAGTTCACGCGTGGGCACGATGTGCCCACCCTACGCCGGCACCAGCAACGCCAGCCTGGGAGCGTGGGTACCCGCGCCCACGCAATGTCGCGAATGCGAGCTCAGGCATTCGTACCGCCATTTAGCAAGTGCAAAAAAATGTTAAGTAAATAATTGTTTTATAGACAATGTATTAAATTCCTGATAAGTTTTCTCCTCGGAACTTTTGAGAGGAAAACATGGGGCAAGAAGCACGCGATTGGATCTCATCACTTGGAATACCTGTCCAGCAGCCCTATCATCTCGAAGTAAGGCGCGCCGGCGCGCTGGCCAAAGCATTGAGCGTGGTCAGTTTTGAAGGCACTGAAGAACTAGGCCAGCCGAACCGCTTCGTGATTCGTTTAACCCATCCGCAGCCTGATTTGCCGCGCGCCAGTTTCCACGGTGTGCCGGCAAGCTTTTCCATCAGCCCACCGGCCTTGCCAGGGCTGCCGGCCTTGGGCGCCGGTCGCAAGATACAAGGCGTTATCACCGGCTTCAACCAGATCGACAGCAACCAGGACGTCACCACCTATCAGGTCATCCTGGAGTCACGCCTGGCCCTGCTGCGCAATGTCACCCGTTGCCGCCTGTTTTTAGAGCAGACCTTCCCGCAGATTATCGAAAGCATCCTGCGCGAACATGGTTTCGCCGGCGACAGCAGCAATTTCAGTTTCACCCTGTTGCGCCAATACGAAAAGCGCCCGATCGTCACCCAATGGCAAGAATCCGATCTGGCGTTCATTCAACGTCTGTGCCGCCGTAGCGGCATCTGGTTCCGCATCGATGCCGGCGAATGGGGCGAGGTCGTGCATTTCGGTGATGACTTTACCCACTACCGCCGCCAACCTGCCTTGAGCGCCTCGATGGGCGACACGGCAGGGCTGGAGAGTGTTGGCGCCGAATCGGTGCAAGCGCTTGAGACCCACATCACCAGCATCCCGCAATCGATTTTGGTCAGGGACTACAACCGTCTTGCCGCGCCAGCGAAGGTAGAAACGGAAACCAACCTGGCGCGCAACGACAAGACCACCTACGGTCAATCGTATGCCTGGGGCACACTGCATTTGGATGCCGATCAGGCCGAGTGGGAAGGGCGCCTGCGCCACGAAGCCGCCCTGGCGGCGCAAATTATCTATCTCGGTAAAAGCAATGTACTCGGCCTGGTGCCGGGCGCGGTATTCCGCATCACCAATAAAGTCCTGCCGGATGCCGAATACGGCCAACTGATCACCAAGGTCACGCATCACGGCGCACGGGATGCGGCCTACCACAATAGTTACAGTGCGATCCCGTCCGATCGCATATATCGCCTGCCGCTCAATGAAGCCGAGTGGCCAAAAATCCCCGGCACCGTCAGTGCGCGGATTGCCTCGCCAGGCAACTACCCGTATGCCTACATGAACAATGGCGGCGATTACATGGTGCAGTTCGACTTTGATCGCGATGCGCGGACCGCCGGGTTGAATAGTTGCTGGATGCGGTTGGCAAAACCGTTTGCTGGTAGCCTGCAAACCGGCTTCCATTTCCCGCTATTGGATGGCACCGAAGTGGCCGTCGGCTTCCACGATGGCGATCCGGACCGCCCCTATATCGCGCATGCCATGCACGACAGCCACAACAGCGATCTGATCACCAATCAGGATCGCTGGATGAGTCGCAATGAAATCCGCACCCAGAGCAACAATAAATTGCGCCTCGAAGATTGGGAAGGTCAGGAACACATCAAGCTGGCCACCGAGCACGACAAGAGCCAGCTCAATCTGGGCCATCTGGTTGACGCCAAGAAGCAGAAGCGTGGCGAGGGGCTTGAACTGCGCACCGATGGCTGGGGCAGCGTCCGCGCCGGCAATGGCTTGTTCCTGTCGGCTGATGCGCAACCCAAAGCCAATGGCCAGCAGCTCGACATGCAGGCGGCCACCGAGCGATTAACCCAGGCGCTGGCACATACCCAAGCGCTAGCCGACATCGCCAAGGCTGCCAAGGCGAATGAAGCCGAGTACAACAAACAAAAAGCACTCTTCGAGGACACGCTGAAACAACTCAAGCAAGCCGGAATAGTGATAAGCGCACCGGCAGGTATCGCATTGACGTCTGGCAGTCATTTGCAGATGAGCGCAGCGGACAACCTGATCGCCACCGCCGGCGGCAACGCCGATATTGGCGTGATGAAGAAATTCACCGTTGCTGCAGGTGAGGCAGTTTCATTGTTTGCCCAGAAGCTCGGCATGAAACTCTTTGCCGCCAAAGGCAAAGTAGAGATTCAGGCGCAAAGCGATGACATGGCCTTGACGGCCTTGAAAGATCTGACAGTCACTACCGTGGATGGAAAACTCATACTCTCAGCCCAAAAAGAAATCTGGATCGGCGCAGGCGGCTCTTATATCAAAATCGTGCCAGAAGGCATTGAATACGGTACGCCCGGCGACATCAATGAGAAATGTGCGCACTGGGCCAAGTCAGGCGCAACGACGCAAGCGCAAGCATTGAATGCCCTGCCACATGCAAATTTTGATGAGCAATACACGCTGAAATGGCCCTATAGCGACGAGCCTGTTCGCAACAGAAGTTTCACGCTTGCGCGCGGCGACGACACCGTCATCCGCGGGAAGACGGCGGCGCAAGGCGATACCAATTTGCAAAAGAGTTTGTTTGCAGAAAATATGCAGCTACACATAGACAAAGAATCTTGACCGCATGCTTCCATGCCGGCCGCAGCAGATGCTTGCCAGCACGGACATGCTGAGAGAGATGCAACGAACAAAACCCGGAACGACATATGGCAACGACTCAGAGAATTATCCCTCCCACTTATGACAAAGACGGGCATGTCTCATTTCACTCCGTCTCGTCACCGCCCGACGACAGCGTTGCACTGTGCTACATGATCCCAACGCGGGTTATTCCAGTGATCTTTGTGCCGGGAGTGATGGGGTCTAATTTATCTACACTGGAGGGTAAAGCAGTGTGGCTGCTGGACAGCGCGAAGCAGATGGCGGAAGACTGGACGTTGAAGGGTGCAAAGGCTCGCAAGATGATTCTCGATCCGAAAAACACAAAAGTCCATGACGGCGGCATCATCCCGACTGGCACCATGCATGACAAAAGCGAATTGCGCCGGCGAGGTTGGGGAACCGTGTCTTACATGAGCTATGGTGAATCGTTGGTGTGGCTGGAAAATGCGCTCAACGATTTTGATACTTGCAAAACCGGGGTGCGCTCTGAACTGGTCAATCAACTGGTGGCGCAAGCACCGGGCGTTGAAACCTTGACGCACGAAGAAGTCGGCTTGTCTTATAAATACCGCTTCCCGGTCCATGCGGTGGGTTACAACTGGCTGCAAGGTAATGACGATTCAGCCAAACACTTACACGCCAAGATCCAGGAATTTGTGAGTCATTACATCAAACTCGGATTTCGTTGTGAGAAGGTGATCCTGGTGACGCATTCGATGGGCGGCCTGGTCGCACGCTATTACTCGGAAGTGTTAAGTCAGGACACGGACTACACGGCGTTTGGCTTGCGGGAAAAGGTGCTCGGTATCGTGCATGGCGTGATGCCCACCATCGGCGCCGCCGCCATTTACAAACGAATGAAATTGGGCATAGAAGGAACGACCGGCCTTGTCGCCGGCAGCGATGCCGAAAAAGTGACGGCCGTATTGAGCAGCGCTCCCGGCCCCTTGCAATTATTGCCAAGTCCAGAATACGGTATGGGTTGGCTTAAAATCAAGGATGGCAACAAGACAATGAGCTTGCCAAAAGACGACCCCTACAGCGAAATCTATACTGAACGTCAGGCTTGGTGGGGTCTGGTCGACGACAAACTGATTAATCCGCTCGATCCGGCAAAGGAAATGCTAGAGAAAGATTGGGCGACGTTTGAAACAACCATTATTCAGCGTGTTGCGAAATTTCACACGGATATGCGCGGCAAATATCATCCGCAGACCTACGCTTTTTATGGCGCAAGCGATATGCACAAAGCGTATGGCGATATTTCATGGAGAAATTCCTCATCGATATTTAATGACGACCTCCCGCGCGAATTTGCACGAGCGCCAACTACGCCTCCAAGAGGGGAGACATATAGAAAATCGACAAACATCCGATTTCATCTCGCTGCGCCGGAAGAACCCGGCGACGGCACTGTACCCATGCGCTCAGGCAAAGCTCCTGCTTCCAGCAACAACGTGAAAGCATGTGTGCCTTATCGCGGCGTTGAGCATGAACCAGCGTACGTGCCAGACGCTACGCGACGCTTTGCCCTGTGGGCGATCACCAAGATCGCCCAGAACGTCAAAGGCACCTCTTTGGAGTACATCGATTAAATGCAGCCATCAAAAATAGGAAGTGTGGCATGTCTATTGATAAGTTTGGCAGCTTGCGGTTACCGCGCCACGCCATTAACCCCGCAGGAGCAACAAACTATGAACGACATGACCTCCAATCTCAAAACCCGTTGCATCGGACGCTACTTGGTCGATCTGCCGGACGATGTATTAACAGATCGCGGACAAACTAAAGTACAAGGCATCGTGGTGGAAGCGCATCCAATGTCGCAGGAAAAGTATGTGGAGACCATCGCCGCCCGCGAACAGGAATTAAAAGCGAGAAAGACCCAACCTGGCTGGACCTTCCTGTCAGCCAACGGCAAGGCATGGGACGAAGGATCACGCTACTTTATTCATTTACCAGATACTGCACCCACCGATGCAGGGCAGGTGATCGAGGCGTATAAGTGGCACAACGGCAAATTAATCAAAGTAGAAACATCGGCAAACGATTATTCGAATTCGGTCTACTTTCGCCAGCATCCAACCAAGATAAAAACTAAAGACACGGTCTTTGATAATACCTATGCGGTCTTCGCCTTGTTGCAAAGAATTCGCGGTCGTGAAGAAGATGAGATTCCAAGCGAACCGGGATTTTGTTTTAGCGGTGGTTTTGTATCAGGAAAAACTGGGGACGATGAGGAAATCAGCCGTTACTTCGCGTTGCGTAAAACACCTGACGTGACGTTGGGATTTACAACATATACGTCCATTGGCGATGAAAAATCGCTATTGCAGCGCAGCGATCAAATCAACGCGGTTATTTCTCAAGATGACACAGCCAAAACACTGCGCAAAGGCGTGGTGGATTTGCCTGGCCTGAAAGCCGAAGAATGGTTAATGGCAGCATCCCAGCCGCCGAAATACATCGCGGGAAATAGTTTTTTCCTGGAAGCCAACACCACGATTGGCAGTACAAAAACGCCTGGTGTGAACTTGGAAATGCACAATGGAGAATCAAGCGATTACACGAAAGATAAAGAAACGGGAGTCACCAACGTGGAGAAAGCCTCCCTGAGTACGAGTGAGGCGTTGGCATTCTGGGACGTTATATCGCGAACTTTGCGGCCTCGTCCCGGCGCGTTTTGACAGACGACTGACGCTTTACACTGTGGGCGATCAGCAAGATCGCCCAGAACGCCGAAGGCCGGAGTACATAGATTAAATGCAACCATCAAAAATAGGCGGAGTGGCGTGTCTATTGATAAGTTTGACAGCCTGCGGTTACCGCGCTACGCCGTTAACACCGCAAGAGAAGCACACCGTGAGCGAGATGACCGCCAATCTCAAGACACGTTGTGTCGGCCGCTATCTGATTGATATCCCCGCTGATGCATTCGCCGATGAATGGCGAACCAAAGTACAAGGCATCGTGGTGGAAGCGCATCCAATGTTGCAGGAAAAGTATGTGGAGACCATCGCCGCCCGCGAAAAAGAACTGAAAGCTAAAAAGACTCAACCTGGCTGGACTTTCTTGTCGGCCAACGGTAAGGCATGGGATGAAGGATCGCGCTACTTTATTCATCTGCGAGACCATCCACTCACAGATGTCGAAAAAATAATCGAGGCCTATAAGTGGAACAGCGGCAAATTGATCAAGGTAGAAGTATCCGCGATAGACGAAGAAACATCGGTAGATGTCCGTCAGAATCCGAGACCGTACAAGCCAATCAATAACGTCTTTGACCATACCTACGCGGTCTTCGCCTTGTTGCAAAGAATTAGCGGTCGTGAAGAAGATGAGATTCCAAGCGAACCGGGATTTTGTTTTAAAGGTGGTTTTGTGTCAGGAAAAACTGAGGACGATGAAGAGATAGAGCGGGTCTTTACATTGTCTCAGACGCCTGACGTGACGTTTGAATTTAGAACAGATACGAATATTGCTGATAGAAAGTCACTGTTGCAGCGTGGCGATGAAATCAATGCGGTTATTTCCCAATCTGACGATATAAAGACGCTGCGCAAAGGCGTGGTGGATTTGCCTGGGCTGAAGGCCGAAGAATGGCTGGTGTCCATGCCTCAGCTACCCAAAAACATAGCGGGACATCGTTTCAGGCTGGAAGCAAACACCACGATTGGCAGTACCAAAACCCCCGCTGTGACGCTGGAGATGGATAACGGTGCATCAAGCAAGTACACGCAAGATAAAGAAACGGGAGTCACCAACGTGGAGAAAGCTTCGCTGAGTGTGGGTGAGGCGATGGCATTCTGGGACGTTATATCGCGAACTTTGCGGCCTCGTCCCGGCGCGTTTTGACAGGTCACTAGACGCAGTACCCTGCGGGCGATCACCACGATCGTTCAGAACGCCGAAAGCTGGCGTAGATCGATTAGATGTAACCGTCAAAAATAGGCGGCATAGCATGCCTATTGATAAGTTTCGCGGCTTGCGGTTTCCGCGCCACGCCGTTAACCCTGCAGGAGCAACAAACCATAACTGGCATGACCGCCATCTCAAGATCCGTTGTGTTGGCCGCTACAACCTAATCTACTGGATCAGGCGTATAAAAATGGCGAAGCTTTATCAGCCTTATTCAAGGTCGCATATGTCATACCGAAGGGGGCATCTGCGTGGAGTAAGTTCACGCGTGGGCACGATGTGCCCACCCTACGCCGGTACCAGCAACGCCAGGTGCTCCGGCTCCAGGTAAATCCATTCGCCTAATTCCAGCTCCAATGAATCCAGCGTCAGGCCGCCAATCGCAGTGCGGCGCAAGGCGGTGCAATGGTTGCCGGCGGCGACCAGCATGCGCTTGACCTGATGGTATTTGCCCTGCTCCAGCACGATTTCGACTTCATGCTCGCCCACCTTGCGGCAGCTGACGGCGGCCAGGGTTTGTGGCTCATCGTGCAATTTGACGCCGGCCAGCAGGCTTTGCACCAGTTCTTCGGTCACCGGATCATGCGTGGTGGCGACATACAGCTTCGGCACATGGCGTTTCGGCGACGATTGGGCGTGGATGAAGCTGCCGTCGTCCGACATCAGCAGCAGTCCGGTGGTGTCGTGGTCGAGCCGGCCGACCGGCTGCACATCGCGCCAGCTGAACTGTTCCGGCAGGATGCTCAGCACGCCGGGATGATGGCTCGGTTTGCGTGAACATTCGATATCGGACGGCTTGTTGAGCACGATATAGACGTGCTCGCGATAGGTCCATTCTTCATCGAACAGCGTGAACACCAGGCCCTCGGTATCGGGGACGGCTTTGTAGTCGGTCACGACTTCGCCGTTGATGGCGACTTCGCCATCTTCAATTAATTCGCGGCAGTATTTGCGGCTGCCGAAGCCCTGCGATTGCAGGATTCGGTCTAGGGTCAGTTTAGGCATGGCGAAAATGTAGCAGAATGGTACAAGGACGAAAAGAGCGGCGTCCCCTGTACCATGTTGTTAAATCAAATAAAATCAAAAAAACAAATGAATTGCCGGCAACGGCAAATCGAAAAATGACCAAGCTCAATAACCAAGCACGATGACCAAATTACTCTTTGTCTGTAGCCGCAACCAGTGGCGCAGCCCCACCGGTGAGCAGGTCTGGCGGCGCCAGCCGGGCATCCAGGCCCGCTCGGCGGGAACCCGCCCGAATGCGCGTCACAAGATCAGCGCCGCCGATATTGCCTGGGCAGACCTGATCCTCGTCATGGAGAGCAAGCACAAGAACCGGATCAAGGCTGAATTTGGACGCCTATTGGAACACAAGCCGATCCATGTGCTGGATATTCCGGATGAATACCAATACATGGATCCGGAACTGGTCGAGCAACTGACCGGCGCCGTGGCCCAGATACTGGCCGACAACCGCTCCTAGCCGTCCGCTGCCGCATTATGCCAGTTTAGCGGCGTTCAGCTTGGCATAGGCCGCCAGCAGGCGCTGGTGTATATCGCAGCCTGCCAGGTTCAGGCCAGGCGCATTCAAGCCGAAGAAACGCTGTTCGCGGTTCAACAACGCTTTAGCTTGTTGCAAGGTGGCTGCGCCGTACAGGTGTTGCAGCGACTCGGCATAGGCAGAGGCATCGCCTAGGGCGATCAGGCTTTCGATGCAGCGGTATACCAGCAGGCGCTCGGTGCTGATCTGGTTGAAATGGCGGATCCAGTCGCAGCCTTCACGCACCGCGTCGAGATCGCCAATGGCCAGCGCCAGCAGTGTCTTCAGTTCACCGACGCGCAACTCTTTCCACAATGAGTCGGCATCGGCCGCCAGGCCAATCAGGGCCGCTACCGGACGCTGGTCGGCCAGGCCTAGTTCATTCAAGGTTTCCAGCAAGTCGACACATTCATCGTCATCGAGGTCGGTCAGGTACAGGATCGCTTCGCGGATGTCGTTGCCGGCGCTGTTGTTGTCCCATTCCAGGTCTTCCACCGGATAGATTTCCGACATGCCAGGCACCAGGATGCGGCAGGCGTACACGCCCAGGTGGCTGAAATCGGCGATGTAGATATCGTGGCCGGTAGCGTGGATGGCGGCCACCGACCAGGCGTAGTCTTCGGCCGTGGTGCTGCTGAAATTCCAGTCGCTGAACACGAAATCCGGCGTGGCGCGCAGGAAATTCCAGCTGATGATGCCGCTCGAATCGACGAAGTGGATTTCCAGGTTTTGCGAATGGGCGATTTCTTCGAGGTCGAAACCCGGTTCGGGGAAGCCGTCCAGCGCATCCAGCGCGCGGCCTTGCAGCAGTTCGGTCAGCGCGCGTTCCAGCGCGATTTCGAAACGCGGGTGGGCGCCGAAGCTGGAGAAGCAACCCTGGTCGCGCGGATTGAGCAGGGTCACGTTGATGACCGGGTACTTGCCGCCCAGCGATGCGTCTTTCACCAGAATGCCGAAGCCGGCGGCGCGCAAGTCGCGGATGCCGGCGGCGATGCGCGGGTAGCGATCGATCACTTCATGCGGCACGTCCGGCAGGCACAAGCCTTCCTGGATGATGCGGAACTTGACGGCGCGTTCGAAGATTTCCGAGAGCGCCTGGGTGCGCGCTTCGGCGGGGGTATTCCCGGCCGACATGCCGTTGCTGACATACAGGTTGCCGATGACGTTGACAGGGAACCAGACCGTGGCGCCGTCGCGCTCGCGCAGGTAGGGAATCGCGCAGATGCCGCGTTCCTCATTGCCCGAGTTGTAATCGACCAGGGCGGTGGCGTCGACCGTGCCTTCGGGGTTGTAGAACTTTTGCAGCTCCGGCGTCAGCAAGCCGGTTGGCCAGCTTTCGTCGTCATCGTTGAGCTTGAACCACTGTTCGCGCGGGTAATGCACAAACGCGGCGTCGGCGTTCTTTTCACCCAGGTAGTAGTGGTTCCAGAAATAATTGCAGGACAGGCGCTCAAAGAATTCGCCCAGCGCGCTGGCGCGTGAAGCTTGTTCCGACACGCCTTTGCCATTGGTGAACAGCAGCGGGCAGTCGCGGTCGCGGATATGCACCGACCAGACGCCATCGACAGGGTGCAGCCACGAGCGTTCTTCAATATGGAAGCCGAGCTTGTCCAGCCTGGATTGCATCGCACTGATGGACGATTCGAGCGAGGCATCTTTGCCCGCAATGAAGCTTTCGGTGGTCATGGGGATTCCTGGGGTGAGGGTACTGAAGTGGACGCGAGCGAGGCAGGATGGTGGGGCGGCTGCGATGGGGCCTGGTGGCAACAATCGCATCACAACCCCGTTAGCGCCGCGGAATGGCGCGATGATACCCTGTGTGACCGCTCACAACCGCTTCAGTGCACAATTACTCCGGGAACGGCTCCCGCGGCTATTCCTTGACAGCCTGGTGCCTGAAACACTCGACACAATGGTCGTTGACCATGCCGATCGCCTGCATGTAGGCGTAGATGATGGTGGAGCCGACGAATTTGAAGCCGCGCTTGGACAGATCCTTGGAAATCCGGTCCGACAGTGGCGTCTTGGCGGGATTGCCGCCCAGTAATGTCCACTGGTTCTGGATCGGCTCACCGTCGACGAAAGCCCATAGATAGGCATCCAGTCCGCCCAACTCCGCTTTCAGGCGCAGATAAGCCTGGGCATTGGTGATGGTGGCGGCAACTTTCAGGCGATTGCGGACGATGCCGGCATCGGCCAGCAGAGCAGCCACCTTGTCCTGGTCGTAGCGGGCGATTTTCTTGGCGTCCCAGTTGTCGAACGCGCGCCGGTAGTTGTCGCGCTTGTTGAGGATGGTTTCCCAGCTGAGGCCGGCCTGCGCCCCTTCCAGGTTCAGCATTTCGAACAGTTGTACTTCATCGTGGCAGGGCTGGCCCCATTCCTGATCGTGATAGGCCAGGTAGCGCGGATTGGCGGGATTGGCCCAGGCGCAGCGGGTAAGTTCGGTGGTCATGGTCGATGCTTAGGAGGAGCGTTGCCGCTCCTCGAAGTTAAAGTACGCACATGCTACCGCATCGCGCCGATTTCATCCGACGCGGCAGCGACGTACTGCAATCACGATCCCGGTCGCACTCAACAACAGGCCGCCGATGCTGAACAGGATCATGGCAATGTCCCACAACGGCCGGCTGGCCAGCAGCGGCGGCAGGTCCCAACTGTGGAGGAAAGAAAACAGCCAGCGCTGCAGGCGTTGGCGCTGGTCCAACTGGCCGACAACGTTGCCGCTGTACGGATCGATATGCACCCATGTCTGCTGCGCATCGGCGAACTTGACGCGCAGCAGTGGCAGGCGGCGGGCTGCATCGCCCATCATGGTGTGGTTGTCGCGGTCGTAATAGTAATTGTCGTAACGCTCCAGCACGCTGGTTTCGGCAATCGGCGCTGCGGACAGGTGCTGCGCCGCGTCCAGCAGTTGTGGCGTCGGAAAAATATCAAGCGGCGCTTGCCCGGCACCGCGCACGATGCGTGTGCGGCCATTGCCATCGGTCGCTACCAGATAAGCCTGGCCGGCCAGTCGATGCCAGCCGATTTCACGCGCCTGCAGATCGCCGCGCAAGGCAGACAATGCATCGCTTGCCTGAAGCTGGAATTGCGCGGGCTGCAGTGTGCCGCCGGCATAGGCGGTACGGTCCAGCGGTGCAGCGTCGGCGTTGAACATTTTCCAGGGATTCATCGACATCAAGCCACTGAAGATCCAGGTGATGGCGAGTGTGCCAAACAGCAGGCCGCTCAAGTGGTGCCAGCGCATTACCGGTTCGCGATAAGGGGTCTTGCTGCCGGAGCGGAAGCGACCACGAAAACGCCAGCGCAGCAATCCCACCACGCTGCCGCTGACGGCCAGCAGCACGCCGGCCAGCGAGAGGTAAATCACGATGCCGGTCCAGGCGCCATCCAGCGGGCCGCCGCGAAACATGTACAGCCAATGCAACCAGGCGCCGGCGAAATTCCACAGGCGCTCGCTGCGGGTAGCCACGCGCACGACGTCGCCGGTGGCCGACGAAACATAGAGCAGGGTGTGCGCCGGATCGTCCATCTGCACCCGATGCAAGGGGCGATGCAGGTCCAGCGAGCGCGAATGGCTCCAGCTATCTTCGTTGACCGCATCGCGATACTGCGCCGCCGCGTCCGGCATGAACGCGTGCGCCGCGCGCAATGCGTCGTCCGCCGAAACGCGTTGCAATTTTGCGCCGCTGAGCGCATCGACTGCGACGATACCGCGTTGTCGCGTGGCGGACAGGGTGCCGAACTGGTATTGCGGTTTGCCGGCTACGCTGGTCAATGTGATCGAGCTTACGTTCGCTTCGGGCGGCACCGCGCGCGCCGCCAACGCCAGCGGAACGACGGCCGGATTACCGAGGTCGGGCAGGTGGGCCAGGCGTTGCGCTACAGTCAGTTTCGGATAGCCGACATACATCATCACCACGCCGCTGAAAAACCAGAGCGCCATGAACAGGCACAGGCTGACGCCGAGCCAGCGGTGCAGCAGATACAGGTAGCGTTTCATCGGTATCGCGCGGTCTCGGTCACAGGTCGTAGCTCAGCGCCAGTTCCACGCTGCGCGGCGCGCCAAGGTAATACATCGGCGTGCTGGTGATGTTGTCGGCGTACAGCTTGTCGGTCAGGTTTTTGACGCGCAATGCCACGCTGCTGTTCTTTTGCAGCCGATAAGTGAGGCTGGCGCCGAAGATCGTATAGGACGGCGCACTGATGGTGTTGGCGTTATTGGCGTAGACCGACGACACATAGCGCGCATCGGCGCCGACGCTCCAATCCGGCAGCGGGCGGTAGTCGAGCCAAAGATTGGCGACCCGCGCCGGCGTGTTGGTGGGGCGCTTGCCAGCGCGCGAGACGCTGACGCCGGCGACATTCTCATTGAACTCGTCGTATTGCGCATCAACCAGCGCCAGGTTGCCCTGGATCCGCAGCGCATCCAGCGGCCGCAGGCCGAACGCCAGTTCGATGCCTTTCGACGATTGCGCGCCGACCGGCAGGGTCATGGTCGGATTATTGGGATCGGCCACTGCCAGGTTCTTGCGCTTGATGGAGTAAGCCGCCAGCGTGGCGTTGCCGCGCCCATTCCAGAAATCGAGCTTGCTGCCGATTTCCAGCTGGCGTCCGGTGCTCAGGTTGAAATCGCGCAGTTGACCGAGGCTGGCGGTGCTCAGGATACCGGCCGGCGGATCGGCGGCGGTGCTGTACTGAATGTAGACGTTGGCATGCGGCGTGATATCCAGCACCAGCCCGGCGCGCCCGGTGGTTGGCGCGTAGTTGCGTTTGAAATAGGCTGGATTGCTGGCGCTGACGGCGCGCTGGTTGTTCACTTCCAGCGTGATTTCATCGTGGCGCAAGCCGCTCACCAGCGACAGGTTCGGCAACAAGCGGGTGCGGTTTTCGAGGAAGGCAGAGAAAGTGCTGACGCGGTTGGTCTTGTCGGGCACGAAGCCTGGCGTCATGCCGGGAATATCGAAAAACGATCCGGTCGTGAAATCGTACGGATCGACAGTGCTGACCGGCCCCGGCAGTGAACGCGGGAAGCGGGTGGTGCGGTTGACGCTGTAGTCGATGCCGCCGGCCCAGTCGGATTGCAACTGGCCGAGACGCCCCTCGTGCTGCACTTCAAGACGGTCGCCGATCAACTCCTGGTCGTGCCGTTGCAGCAGCGCCGCCGAGCGCACAATCGCGCTGTTGTCGGCGGTGTAGCGATATTCCTCGACGTTGCGGAAATCGCGCTGTGCGGTATAGCGATAGAGGGTGTTCTTGATGGTGGTGCCCGGCGCTAAACGATAGTCGAGTATCGAGCGCAGCCACTGCACGTTCTGCTGATACACGGCGTCGCTGGCATTGTAGTTCTTGAAGCGGATGCCGCTGTCGATGCGACCGCTGCCGCCGAGCGGATTCAGCAATGGCGTGCCCCAGTAGGGCCGGTCGACGTTTTCTTTCTGGTACTCGTAAGCCAGCGTGTGCGACAGGTTCGGCGTGAAATCGGTCAGCAGCGACAGCGCGACGTTATAGGCGCGCCGCGTCTCGCCATCGACATAGCCGTTGCTGGCGGCGCGGCTGGCGTCGATGCGCAGGTAGTTGGCCAGTCCCTGGTTGTCGTTCAGCTTGCGGTTCAGGCCGAATGCCGCCACCGAAGAATTGAACGAACCGTAGCTGCCGAACAGTTGAGTCTTGTCGCCATCGCGATTCGCCAATTTGGTGATGTAGTTGATCGCACCGCCAACTGCGCCGGCGCCGTACAGGAAGCTTGATGCGCCGCCGACTGCTTCAACGCGGTCGTAGATCCAGCTGTCGACTGGCCGCGCGGCGATGGTATCGTATTGCACGGTGATGCCGTTGAACAGCTGCGTGATCTGGCTACCGCTGAAGCCGCGATAGGATACGAAGCCGGCGCTGCCGGGCGGCGAGGAAGCGGTGATGCCGGGTACGCCTTTGAGGATTTCCTGGGTGTCGGCGGCGCCGCGTGCATCGATCGTGGCGCGGTCGACGATACTGACGCTGGCCGGTGTGTCGCGCAAGGTCAGGCCGAGCCGGCTGCCGGTCGAGCCGACTGCATCGAGCAGCAATTGTGCATTGGGCAGATCGCGTGTGGCCGTTACATGCACCGTATCCAGTGTCGTCTCATGCGGGGTTTGTTGCGCCGACGCGTCGGCCATGCCGGCCAGGTTGCAGGCGGCAAAGACGGCAACGGCTACTGAGCGCATGGGCGGCAGGGAGGTGTGGACTGATGCGGAAATGCGGCTCACCGAAGGACTCCAAAATCATGGAATTCTACGGCCGGGAGCGGTTGCCGCCCATGCGACAGATTGTCGCAGGAAAATACTTACGCGATCGAAAAAGTGACAACAGCAGCCGTAACACATACTTTTTTTGCATACCGGGCGCAGCGGCGCTGTGCCAGAATTGACCTCTCTACTTTTTTAGGAATCCGATCATGCAAGACCCGCTGGTCTATCTCAATGGCAGCATGACTCCGCTGTCCGAAGCGCGCATCCCCGTCCTCGACCGCGGCTTCATTTTCGGCGACGGCGTGTATGAAGTGATTCCTATCTATGCACGCAAGTTATTCCGCGCCGAGCACCATCTGGCGCGCCTGTTCCGCAGCCTGGCGAAAATCAGTATTCCAAATCCGCATGACAAGGAACAGTGGATGAAACTGATCCAGGGCGTGATTGACGCCCATCCGGCGGACGACCAGATGGTCTACATCCACGTCACGCGCGGCGTTGCCAAGCGCGCCCACGCGTTCCCGAAGGAAGCGCTGACGCCGACCGTATTCATCATGACCAATCCGCTGGTG
Source organism: Collimonas sp. NPDC087041 (assembly GCF_044745265.1). Classification (NCBI taxonomy): domain Bacteria; kingdom Pseudomonadati; phylum Pseudomonadota; class Betaproteobacteria; order Burkholderiales; family Oxalobacteraceae; genus Collimonas; species Collimonas sp. NPDC087041. The sequence continues at coordinate 228,125 of NZ_JBIUZX010000007.1, read as the reverse complement.
TTGCCAAGTGCAGCTTTGCGCGCCAGTGGCGTGCCATGTGTGTCGATGGAAGACCAGCGCTGGCTGCATTGCGAAATCAAGTCGATCTCGCTGCTCGGCAACGTGCTGGCGGCACAGAACGCGGCTGAGCATGGCGTGGTGGAAGCGATTCAGTTCCGCGATGGCTGGTTGACTGAGGCCTCCTCGTCGAATGTCTGGATCGTCAAGAATGGCAAGCTGATGGCGCCGCCCAAGGATAATTTGATCCTGGAAGGCATCCGCTACCGCCTGATCGAGGAATTGTGCGCCGCCGGCGGCATTCCGTTCGAAGCGCGCCGCATCGCCCGCGAAGAAGTGTTCGGCGCCGATGAAGTGCTGCTGTCGTCGGCCACCAAGGAAGTGTTGCCGGTGGTGTCGATCGATGGCAAGGCTATTGGAAATGGCGCGCCTGGCCCCATATACAAGCAGTTATACGAGGCCTATCAGCAAGCCAAGGCAGCCTGACCGCAGAAAGTTGTCGGGTAGCGTGGCAGGAAAGATAGCAGGGTGGGGGCAGCAATGCCTTTCCACCCTGTTTCTATTTGGACAAGCCGTTCTTGCAGAATCCCGCTAGGGGAGTAAACTGGCTGCTTGCAACATCACTAAAGAGTAAAAGACCATGACCGACCTGACCAAGCCCATCGATCCCGCAGACAGCCTGATCGAATATCCAAGCGTATTCCCCATCAAGATCATGGGACCGACGCATGACGCTTTCGTCGAGACCATCGTCGGCGTGGTGAAGCAGCACGATCCTACTTTCCACATCGACAAGCTGGAAGTGAGGCCGTCGTCGAAGGGCAATTACACCGGCCTGACGGCGAACGTGTACGCCGTCCACCGTGAGCAGCTGGACAATTTGTACCGCGCCTTGTCTTCCCATCCGATGGTCAAGATGGTGCTGTAAATTCAGCTTGTGTCTTGCCTCAAGGCTCGGGTTCCCCGGGCCATTCGCTTTGCGCCTTGAAATTGCGGACCTCAGCCGTCAGCCAGCGATGGAAAGCCTGCACCTGCGGCTTGTCCATCGCTTCCTTGGTGCAGGCGAAATAATAGGATAAGGGGCAGCGCGCGACGACGTCGAACAAGCGCACCAGTTCACCCGAAGCGATTTCCTGCAGCGCCAGCGCGTGCCGCGTCAGCGCGATTCCCAAACCATCCGAAGCCGAACGCAGCAGCATCGAGGCATCCTCGATCAGCAGCCCGCCGGTCGGCTCCACCAGGTCGACGCCGGCGGCCTCGAACCAAGGCAGCCAGGACGATTCGGTATCCATCCGCAGCAAGCTGCACTGCTCCAGTTCCTGCGGCGTCTTCGGCAACTTGCCGCCGCGGTATTGCGGGCTGGCCACCGGATAATAAAAATCATCCATGAGTTTTTCCACCACCAGGCCGGGATAGTTGCCCAGGCCGTAGCGCAGGCCGACGTCGATCGGCTCTCGCTCAAGGTCATTGAGGTGGTTGCTCGATTGCAGCACGACTTCGGTATCGGGATGCAGGTCGATGAACTTCCACAGCCGCGGCGCCAGCCAGCGCGCGGCAAACGAGGGCAGCGCCGAAATGGTGATGCGCTTCTGTGTGGCGTCGAGTTTCAGTGCTTCGGCGGCAATCGCAATTTCATTCAGCGATTTGCGGATGATGGCGGCGAAGCGCTGGCCCTGGGCCGTGATGGTAATGCGCTTGCCGTTGCGCATAAACAACGGCACCCCCAATTCCAGCTCCAGCGCCCGGATCTGGTGGCTGATCGCCCCCGGCGTCACGAAGATTTCTTCGGCCGCACGGGAAAAACTGTCACTGCGCGCGGCAGCCTCGAAGGCGCGTAGCGCAGAGAGATTTGGCAGTTTGCGAAGGTCAGCCATCTTTTGTGAATAAAACTATCAAGTGGAGGGAAAATTACTCGTTTTGTTAATCCTCACCGACTGCCTAAAATAGCCACATAGAAACGAGAAATGTCTATATCAAGGGCTTTGCAGCAGATATAGCCATCAATATACCAGCAGTTCCAAGGAGTGACATCATGAGAAAATTATTAGCTAATGAATCGTTGACCATCGGCGCCGGCCAAGCCGTGTCGGTGACAGCCCCAGTGGCGCAAACGCTGCAAATCATGCGCGGCCGTGTGTGGGTGACGGTAGCCGGGCAGGGCGATGACTATTGGTTGTCGGCCGGTCAATTCCTGAATGTGGCTGCCGATAGCCACATCGTTATCGAAGCCGACAAGGGCAGCAGCCTGGTGCAAGTCCAGCAACTGTCGACCCGCCTGCCATCGTCCAGCGCCCGCGCCGGTTTCAGCACGCCTGCGACTAGCAAGCGCGGCGCTCCAGTTACTTGCTGATTCGATAGCGAATATGCAAGACGGGATCGCGTTTTACGGTAACGCCAGTTCAGGGCACGTCTACAAGATCGCCCTGATGCTGGCGGTCGGCGGCATTGCCCACACTTATCACGCAATCGATATCGACCAGCCGCGCCACCTGCGGCCGGAACCGTTCCGCAGCTTGTCGCGCTTCGGCGAAGTGCCTTTGCTGGTGCATGATGGCCAGCCGTATGTGCAATCGGATGCGATTCTCTACCATTTGGCCGAGCACACCGGCCGTTTTGGCGCCGAATCGGCTTCACGCATGGCGCGTGTACGCGAGTGGCTGTTCTGGGAGGCCAACCGGCTAGGCATGTGCCTGCCGCAGTTGCGTTATGCGCGCAGCTTTGCCGCAACAGGTGAATTTCCGCCCGGCGCCGTGGCCTGGCTGCAACAACGTTTCGATCTTGATATCGCTCGGCTGGAGACGGAATTGTCCGACGGCCGCAGCTTTATCCTGGACGAGCAGCCAACCATTGCCGATTTTTCCCTGTGCGGCTACCTGTTCTGGGCCGACGACGCCAAAGTCACGCTGCCGCCGCATGTCGCCGCTTGGCTGAAACGCATCAGTAAATTGCCAGGATGGCAATCTCCAGAGGCTTTGCTGGCGCCGCTTGCAGCCTGACGAAGCGCCCGGTTCCGCACGCCGGGCGCTGATTTTCGGTACACTGGCAACTATGTCCAGTACGCAGCAATCCATTTCTCCCGATCTTCGGCAACGCCCCCAGATTATTCAACGCGGCCTTGAATCGTACCAGGCCAGTTTTGACGCGATGCGCGCCTTTACCGATGCGCGCAGCGTCGATACGCCCGATCAGTTATGGATCGTCGAGCATCCGCCGGTGTTTACGCTGGGCCTGGGCGCCGATCGCAGCCATGTGCTGGCGCCGCATGACATCCCCGTTATCCAGACTGATCGCGGTGGCGAGGTGACCTATCACGGTCCCGGCCAGGTGGTGATTTACCTGTTGCTGGACCTGCGCCGCCAGCGTCCGGCGGCGCGTTTATTCGTACGCGAATTCGTGCAAGGCATTGAGCAGGCGGTGATTGACACGCTGGCAGCGTATAATCTGGCCGGTGAACGCAAGCCCGGCGCGCCCGGCATCTATGTCGCCGACGGAGCCTGGCAAGGCGCGAAAATCGCCGCCCTCGGCTTGAAAGTCCGAGCCAGCGGCTGCACCTACCACGGTGTGTCGCTCAATGTGGCAATGGACCTGACGCCGTTTTCGTGGATCAATCCATGCGGCTACGAAGGCCTGGCGACAGTCGATATGAAAACACTGGGCGTTGATGCTGCTCTCTCAGAGGTGCAGTCAGCGCTTGCTCACAAATTGATGGACCGTTTTAACTGAATTAATCGAATCAACTGAATAACTGAGTGCGCCAGGGCGCAATTTAGCCACAGCAAGGAAATGCCTTCATGACAACCGAAACCACCTCGTCGCTGCTAACCGAAACTGGCGTTGCTGCTGCCGGCTACAATCCGTCCGAAAAGCAGAAGGGCGCCAGCAAGACTTCGCGCATCCCGATCAAGATCATCCCGATCGAGCGCCTGCAGAAGCCGGACTGGATCCGCGTCAAGGCGGCATCGCCGTCGTCGCGCTTCTATGAAATCAAGGACATCCTGCGCGCCAACAACCTGGTGACAGTGTGCGAAGAAGCCAGCTGCCCGAATATCGGTGAGTGCTTCGGCAAAGGCACCGCCACCTTTATGATCATGGGCGACAAGTGCACCCGCCGCTGCCCGTTCTGCGATGTCGGTCACGGCCGTCCTGATCCGCTCGACGTCAATGAGCCGGAAAACCTGGCCAAGACCATCGCCGCGCTGAAGTTGAACTACGTTGTTATCACCAGCGTCGACCGCGACGACTTGCGCGACGGTGGCGCCGGCCATTTTGCCGAATGCATCCGCCACGTGCGCGCATTGTCGCCGAACACCCGCATCGAAATCCTGGTGCCGGATTTCCGCGGCCGCATGGACCGTGCGCTGGAAATCCTCAACCTGGCGCCGCCTGACGTGATGAACCACAACCTGGAAACCGCGCCGCGCCTGTACAAGGAAGCGCGCCCGGGTTCGGATTACGAATATTCGCTGAACCTGCTGAAACGCTTCAAGGCCCTGCACCCGAACACCCCGACCAAATCCGGCATCATGGTCGGCCTCGGCGAAACCGATGAAGAAGTGCTGCAAGTGATGCGCGACATGCGCGCCCACGACGTCGACATGCTGACCATCGGCCAGTACCTGATGCCAAGCGGGAATCACCTGCCGGTGCGCCGCTACGTGCATCCCGACGTCTTCAAGATGTACGAAGAAGAAGCCTACAAGATGGGCTTCGCCCACGCCGCCGTAGGCGCGATGGTGCGCAGTTCCTACCATGCAGACCAGCAGGCGCATGACGCCGGCATGGCTGTGAAAAATCAGTAACTTTTGCCTTTCCCACGGGTGAAAAATCCTGGCGGATTGATTGGTTTGGCGATGTCTCAGTCGCAAGCCGATTAATTCGCCGCAAGCAGTCCTCCCTGCTTTTGCAATTGTCAGGTATTTGGCTTGATCGACGTGGCATCTTCGTGATCAAGTCTCCATGAGGGAGATCGCCAGGTGCTTGGCATCTCCACAAATACCGTCAGACGCTATGTGCGCCCTGATGTCCTGGAGCCAGCCTAATCCGATTGACGCACTCCCAATGCGCTGGATCAGTGCGCCCTCAAACTTTCTCCTGACTCAAAGACGAAGCAATCAAATCCCGCAAGCCGCGCCGTTGCTTGCAAGCGATCCATGCTGATTTTGTGCGTGGGGCTGCGAGGGCTCGTACTGCCGGATTGCCGTCTTTGCGCGATGAAAATGCTTGACGATGGTAGAACGTTCGTTCTACCATCCAACACATGAACGATATCTCCCCAAATGAAACCCAGAAAAAAATCTTGGAGGCGACTGAACGCCTGATTTACGCAGGCGGGATTTGTGCGACGGGAATGGATTTAATCGTCAAGACTTCGGGCGTGGCGAGGAAAAGCATTTATCGGTATTTCCTCAACAAGGATGAATTGGTCGCAGAAGTGCTGAGAAGACGCGACGAACGCTGGATGCAGTGGTTTACCGACGAGACCAATCGAGCCAACACGCCCGCCGAGCGCCTGCTTTCGATGTTTTCTGTACTTGAAAAGTGGTTTGTCTCTGCTGATTTCAGGGGCTGTGCATTCATCAATGCCGCGGGCGAAATAGGCGATGCAGACGACCCGATTCGCGCGGTTGCGAAGGAACATAAGATCAAGTTGCTCAATTTCTTGCGGCAGCTTGCAGAAGAATGCCGTGTTGAAGATCCGACAGAACTGGCCTCGGAGCTCCTCGTTCTGGTCGACGGTGCAATTACGGTAGCGTTAGTAACCGGCAATAAGGAGTCGGCACGGAGCGCGCAAAATGTTGCTCGCAAATTGCTGGGTCTTTGATCTTTCGCCGGCGTCGAATTTCAATCAACTCACTCACGATCTGGAGGTTTTCATGTCATCCGATAGCAATCTTCGTCCGCCACTTCCGCCGTTCACACTTGAGACGGCCATCAAAAAGGTGCGCCTTGCCGAGGACGGTTGGAATTCGCGAGATGCTGCCAAGGTAGCGCTGGCTTATTCACTCGACACCAAGTGGCGCAACCGCGCGGAATTCGCGAACAATCGCGACGAAGCGCAAGCGTTCCTTGATCGAAAGTGGAAGAAAGAGCTGGACTACCGGTTGATCAAAGAATTGTGGGCCTTTGGAGGCAATCGGATTGCGGTGCGCTACGCGTACGAATGGCATGATGATTTCGGCAACTGGTTTCGCTCGTACGGCAACGAAAACTGGGAGTTCGGCGAAGATGGCCTGATGCAAAAACGTTACGCGTGCATCAACGATATGCCGATCAAGGAAGCGGAGCGCAAGTTTCGTTGGCCATTGGGAAGGCGTCCCGACGATCATCCGGGTTTGTCCGAGCTAGGCCTTTAATTTTCAGTGTCATCGCCGGTGGGTCTTTTTTCCTTGAACATTTCTTGAGGTATCTATGATTTCCGATCGCAATGAAGTAACCAGCATGATCCTGTCAGCGAAAGTCAGCAAAGGCATCAAATGGCACCAAGTGGCTGAGGCCATTGGCATGAGCAAGGAATGGACAACGGCCGGCTGTCTGGGCCAGATGACCTTCAACAAGGCCCAAGCCGAACGAGCCGGCGAGATTTTCGGCTTGTCCGACGAGGCGGTTGCCTGGCTACAGGTGGTGCCCTACAAGGGCTCGCTGCCGACGGCGGTACCGACCGACCCGCTGTTGTATCGCTGGTATGAGATTGTCAGCGTCTACGGCACCACGATCAAGGAATTGATCCACGAAGAATTCGGTGACGGCATCATGAGTGCAATCGATTTTTCAATGGACATCCAGCGTGAAGCCGACCCCAAAGGCGATCGCGTCAATGTCGTGTTGTCGGGAAAATTCCTTCCCTACAAGAGCTATTGACCGTGCGGCCCCTCCTGACTATTTGGCGAGGGGCCCGAATGCGTTGCCGACCTTCGACCTGAATAATTTCAAACTGCCCTAGTTCTTCTTGTACGGACGACGCCGTGCAAGCGATAAAAAGACGCGAAACCGAGTAGCGACAACGTCGATCTGTCGCGACTTGGTAATGCCGGACTGGCAGCACTTCCGCTTCAAAAATAACGCTTCACCTGTGAAATCCTAACTCATCGACTGGGAGACTTAATGCCGCCCAAGATCGGTGTGAGCGTCATCACTTGCAAGGAAAAGAACCTTGTTTCCGAGTGTTCAAACCCAAAACATATTTTGGTCTGAACCCGATAGCACCCGCTGTATTCAACATGGCGGATCAGTGAAACTGTGGCACGCGCCAGCAGATTCTACTAATAACTATCGGAGACAAATTTGAACCCCTCAATCAGCAATGCGGCGATCGGCGACAACCTCGCCGATTCCGCCGATGCGGTCTATAAGCGGATAGCTTTGCGTTTTATTCCGCTGTTATTCATCTGTTATGTGATGGCCTATCTGGACCGGGTAAACGTAGGTTTCGCCAAGCTACAAATGGTCAGCGATTTGCAGTTTAGCGAGGCGATATATGGACTGGGCGCCGGGGTATTCTTTGTCGGCTATTTTTTATTTGAGGTGCCCAGCAACCTGCTGCTGCACAAGCTCGGCGCACGCCGATGGATAGCCCGCATCATGATTAGCTGGTCACTCTTGTCGATGTGCACTGCCTGGGTTGGCACGCCGTTTCAACTATACGTTGTGCGATTTTTTCTGGGGGTGGCAGAGGCGGGCTTTTATCCCGGCATGCTGCTCTATCTGACATATTGGTTCCCTGCACATCGCCGCGGTCGCATGGTGGCGTTGCTTACCGCCGGGAATCCGGTATCAGGGATGCTCGGAGGGCCGTTGTCCGGCTATATCATGACCTCGATGGCTGGCGTGCTGGGCATGTACGGCTGGCAGTGGTTGTTCATCCTGGAGGCGATCCCAGGTATTTTATTGGGCGTCATTGTGTTTCGCCATTTGAATGATCGCGTAGCCGATGCGGCATGGCTGAGCCAAGAAGAGCGTGCGATTGTCCAGCGCGAGATTGATCTTGACGACAACGTGAAGACCCATGGTTCGGTGAGCGCGGTATTTAAATCCGGCCGCGTGTGGTTACTGGCGCTCATCTTGTTCTGCATAATAATGGGCTCGTACGCACTTAGCTTCTGGCAGCCCACCATCATTAAAGGTACCGGCATTACGGACCCAACTCTCATTGGCGTACTGACGGTTATTCCCTATACCGCCGCACTCATCAGCATGATCCTGATGGGACGTAGTGCGGATAAACGTCGAGAGCGACGCTGGCATGTGATTATTCCAGCGCTTTTTGCGGCTTGTGGTTTCGTGCTGTGTGCCAATATGGCGCATAGCTCGGTGATGTCGGTGGTGGGACTGACGATGGTGGCAATGGGCATCGTCAGTGCTTTGCCCATGTTCTGGGCGTTGCCAACTTCGTTTCTTGGAGGAGCAGGCGCTGCAGCCGGCATTGCATTGATCAATTCAACAGCAAATCTCGCAGGCTTCGTCAGCCCAACGGTCATCGGGTGGTTAAAAGGTATGACGGGTACGCTATCTTCAGGCTTGTATTTGGTTGCCGGCACATTGACTTTGGCGGCATTTTTAGTCTGGGCGTTTATTCCCGCTCGCCTGGTGAATCGATAGCTTGATTCGACAAGTCATCACTAGCTCGTATCCTCGGTGGTGATGCCAAGATTCGGTTTCCCTTTTCAGCAGGGAAACCGAATGCGGCTACATCCGCGGCTTGGAGGCATTCTTTCCATTGCCACGAAATACCTCCTCGGCATATTCAAGAAATAGATGAGCAAGGTGGGCATGGGGGCTTTGGATGCCCCAAATGAATCCTATGCGTCGTACCGGTGCATGGCCTGGCAAAGGGATGCGGACGATAGATAAGCCGCCGGACCACAAGGCTGACCAGTCAGGGAGTAATGAGACGCCTATCCCTTCATCAATCATTGCTGCAATTGACATGAGGCCGTTGATCTCGAGACGTTGATGTGGACGAATGCCTTGGTCGCGCAAATAACGATCTGCAAGCTGGCCGCCCCAGACTGAACGGTCATAGCGAATAAATGGTTCATTTCGCAACAGGTCATGGGGGTCACGGTCCGCCAAATCGCGAGGGGCCACCACCACTAACGGTTCATCCATCAAAGGGCGCCATTCACATGTTTTAGGAATGGCGAATTGCGGCTCGACGACAACTGCCGCATCCAGTTCTCCCGATGCAACCATGCGACACAATTCAACGGATGCATTTGAAATCACAGAAACCGACAGATTCGCATGTTCTGCGTAAAGCTTTTTCAAAACAGGAGGCAGAACGGTGGTCAGCGCCGATACGAAAGTACCTAGGCGTAATTCACCAACCGGCAGTCCCTTGATGGCCATGGCGCGCAAGTCCCGCTCTTCGCGCAACATGCTGCGCGCACTGTCGAGAATATTCAAGCCGGCGGCCGTAGGTTTCACAGAACGGCCGGAGCGCTTCAACAGCGGCGTTCCCAGTTCCTCCTCCAATGCGCGTACCCGAGCAGCGAGGGCCGCCGATGTCAAATCCAGGCGTCGCGCGGCCTCGGCAATCGAGCCGCATTCAACGGTGGTTACGAAGCTTTGGATATAGCGAATGTCCATGCATCAATAATAAAAAATTTTTTCTTTTTAAGCAATCAATACCAAATTGTTCTTATCAATAAACATACGCAGAATAGGTGTCATCGGTGGCCCGGACTATTTGACCCTTTGATGGTGCTCTATTCGGCCGATCAATCACCGCGGTCGGGTTATTGAACCTAACGGGAAATGATGTTGGCGTATAGGCGCTGGTGAAAAAACTCTACGCCGGTGCCCGTAGTCATCGAGCAATACGCGAGCAGCGTGAATGGCCTGCACAACAGCAACACATCTATTAACGAAGCAGGCAACACAGCCAGGAATGAGATACATGAAACTCAAGCAAACCGGTTTAAAAAAGGGATTGACGAATTACGGAGATCAAGGCTTTTCCCTGTTTCTGCGCAAAGCGTTCATCAAGGGAGCCGGCTATACAGACAAAGCCCTTGAGCGGCCCGTGGTCGGCATTGTCAACACCGGAAGCGGGTACAACCCTTGTCATGGCAATGCGCCCCAACTCATCGAAGCCGTCAAGCGTGGAGTCATGCTGGCCGGAGGATTGCCAATAGATTTTCCAACAATTTCCATTCACGAGAGTTTCTCCGCACCGACCAGCATGTACCTGCGCAATCTGATGTCGATGGACACGGAAGAGATGGTGCGTGCTCAACCCATGGACGCCGTGGTGCTTATTGGCGGCTGTGACAAAACTGTTCCTGCTCAACTCATGGGAGCCGCCTCAGCGGGTATTCCTTCGATTCAGCTGATTACCGGTTCCATGCTGACCGGTAGTCATCGCGGCGAGCGCGTCGGGGCTTGCACAGATTGCCGGCGCTATTGGGGAAAATATCGCGCTGAAGAAATCGATGCGACAGAAATATCTCAGGTGAATAATCAACTTGTCGCCAGTGTAGGGACGTGCTCGGTGATGGGAACCGCCAGCACGATGGCCTGCATAGCGGAAGCTCTGGGGATGACCGTACCCGGTGGCGCTTCGCCGCCAGCAGTGACTGCGGACCGTATTCGTGTCGCGGAGGAAACCGGAGCCCAGGCGGTTCAAATGGCGCACGACGGTTTGACCATCGATAAGGTGCTGACCCCTGCAGCCTTTGAGAACGCCATGCGGGTTCTGTTGGCAATTGGCGGTTCTACCAATGGCATCGTGCATTTGACGGCGATTGCCGGTCGCATGGGGCTCGAAATAGATCTGGATGCGTTGGATCGCATGGGACGCGATACCCCCGTGCTTCTGGATTTGAAGCCGTCAGGGCAGCACTACATGGAAGATTTTCATCGCGCCGGCGGCATGGCGACCTTGCTGCGCGAACTGAAACCACTGTTGCGTTTGGACGCAGTGACAGTTACAGGACGCACGTTAGGCGAGGAGATTGAGCGTTCGAGCGAGGTTATCAAGCAAGACGTTGTTCGCTCCATTGCCAACCCGATCTATCCGCAAGGTGGTATTGCGGTCTTGCATGGCAACCTGGCCCCTGGCGGCGCCATCATAAAACAGTCGGCTGCAGATGCGAAACTGATGGAACACGAAGGGCGCGCGGTCGTGTTTGAGGACATGGCGGACATGGCCAATCGTATCGATAGCGATGAGTTGGATGTAACGGCGAACAATATCCTGGTACTCAAAAATATCGGGCCAAAAGGCGCGCCGGGCATGCCGGAAGCTGGCTACATTCCAATTCCGCGGAAATTGGCGCGTGCAGGAGTCAAAGACATCGTGCGTATTTCCGACGGACGCATGAGTGGCACGGCATTTGGAACCATTGTGTTGCACGTCACTCCCGAAGCCGCGATTGGCGGACCGTTAGCGTACGTGCTCAATGGCGACAGAATCCGCCTGAGCGTCAAAAATCGCGAAATCGCATTGCTGGTATCCGACGAGGAATTGGCCCGGCGTGCCCACAACACTCCAGTCGTGGCGCCAACAGCTGAGCGAGGTTACGCGAAGTTGTTTATGGACACGGTTACCCAAGCCGACCAGGGCGTCGATTTCGATTTCCTTCGCGCAGCAAAGATGGTGGGCAAGATTCCCGAGTAGTGATTGTTTGCATGCAAATGCGTATCGAGTGTTTTTATCTAATCAACGAGAAGGTGATTGAAATGAATTTATCAGCGACGACTGTCAGCAACCCGATTCCACCGCAAGATTTGTCACAGATCGTCGGCAAGCGATTTATTTATACGTATGCAAACGGTTGGCAATATGAGATGTACGTGAAAAACGCCAATACCATCGACTACCGGATTCACAGCGGCATGGTTGGAGGGCGTTGGGTAAAGGAACAGATTGTGGACCTGGTTCAACTTGACGACGATAGTTTCAAGATATCCTGGAATGAACCGACCGGGACGTCGGTGTGCGTCAACGTCATGCCATCCAAGCGGCTGTTACACGGTGTAATCTTCTTCCCGCACTGGATTGAGGAACATGGTCATCGCACTGTTCTTTTTCAGAACGACCACCTGGATCAAATGCGTGCCTATCGCGACGCAGGCCCGACGTATCCTATTTATGTCGTCCCCGAATTTGCCAAGATCACCTATCTGGATCACGTCGGTGAAAATGATGAAACCGTGATCAGCGTTGCGCCGTCCGAATTACCGAAAGGCTTTTCAGATCGGACAAACTGAGCGTCGATCCGTCCAGCTGGTTCATGTCACGGTAATAAATTGTTGGTATCTTCTGTCATCGCTCCTTTTCTACAGAAAATGCCGTGAAAAATATTATTGCCGATCTGTCCTTGCGCGAATTGTTCTGCGTAGTGTTGGTTGTCTTGATTACGGGCTGCGCGCAGATTGCGCCCAAGCCTGTCGCACAGGACGACAAAACGCCGCAGCCTGTTCCGGTGATTCTGGTGTCGATCGATGGCTTCAAGCCGGATTATCTTAAACGCGGAGTCACGCCGCATCTCAATAGCCTGGCGGAGCAGGGCGTCCGCGCTGAGGCGATGCTGCCGTCTTTCCCCTCCATCACATTTCCTAACCACTACGCGCTGGTGACAGGCTTGAGGCCGGACCGCAATGGCGTTGTCGGCAACACGATGGAGGATAAAGAGATTCCCAATGTGCGTTTTAGCCTCGGCAATCGAGAAGCTTTGGTGGATCGTCGCTGGTGGGATGAAGCTGAGCCGGTGTGGACCACGGCGGAGAAAAATGGCATACACACGGCGACCATGTTCTGGCCCGGGTCCGAGGCGGCAATCCAGGGTGTTCGCCCTGGCCAATGGCGTCGCTTCGATAGCAAGGTGCCTGCGAATGATCGCGTGGACACCATATTGGGGTGGCTGGATCAACCGGTCTCGTCCCGCCCCGCTTTCCTGACGCTCTATTTTGACGAAGTCGATCATTCGGGGCATGAGTATGGTCCCGACGCGCCGCAAACTACCCAGGCGGCGGCACATGTCGATGCGGCGATCGGGCGCCTGATGGCTGGACTGAAGGCTCGCAACATGAAGGCCAATATTGTCATTGTGTCTGACCATGGCATGGCGGCAATGAGCAAGCAGCGCGTCATCCGACTGGACCAGATCGCAGAAAAATCAAGTTACCGCTTGATCACGAGTGGCACCTATGCCGGATTGGAAGCCGAGCCGGGACAAGAAAACGCGCTGGCGCTCGCACTGCTGAAACCGCACGAGCACATGCAATGCTGGCGCAAGGAAGAGATACCGGCGCGCTTTCACTACGGCAGCAATGCGCGCGTACCGAGTTTCATCTGCCTGGCGCAAGTTGGTTGGCAAATTGTTGCTAACGACAAGGCGGCAGAACGTACGCCAGCCGGTGGGCATGGCTACGATAACCAGGCTTCGGAAATGCAGGCAATCTTCATCGCTGCGGGGCCGTCATTCAAGTCAGGCATGGTGGTGGCGCCATTTGACAACGTTGACGTCTATCCGCTCGTGATGACATTGATCGGCCTGAAGCCGCTTCCCTCAGATGGCGGGCCGACATTGATGTCCACCTTGAATTAATTCTGCAATTTGCGTGGACGCCATGCGATTTTTAGTAATGTATCGCGTTCACTCAGATGGCATTCTTTCGACTCCAGGGCAGGCGGCGTCTCAATGCAGATGCAGTACCTTGCCGATATACTCAAAAAACACGCAATACAACATGATCGGCAATGGCAAGCCGATCATGGTGCCGATCAGGTACTTATGAAATTTCACGCCGGATAAAGCCAGTGCGTAGTTCAGTGCCGGCACAGTCTGGAACAGCACCCTCAGCAACGCGATGCTTTTGATGGGGTGCGCATCGAGGCCATTGAGTATTTTCAACGCATAACGGTTTTTTACCGCCCGCATTGCATCGCCGCCGATGAGACGTATTGTCAGGAAAGTGAACCCGCAAGAGATCACTGCCGCGACATAGGTCGCCAGGCCGCCCCAGACTTTTCCCAGCGCGAGTACCGCCGCGGCGAGAAATATCCAGCCGGGGATCTGAATCATGTTACCCAGGCAAAACAGCAGGACAAAGATCAGCAGGCCGCTGAATTTATTGTCAACGATCTGTTGATGAAGAAATGCTAAATTGAAGTGTTGCCGCAGCCCTGAAAATTGAAATAAGGCCAGCAGCGCAGCTAGAAACAGAACAACGATCAGCAGCCGTTTGTAAGGGCGCATGGCAGGGTCTCGTAAATGATGGTGGTTGGCGGCTTCCATTTTCGGGGCCGGGCGCCAACGGTATTCTGCCGGAATGATAGGGTAGTGTGTTGTAAAGGGTCCACAGGCTATTTGTTTAGGGGTATGCTTGAGTCGGCTTTTCAATACGACAATGTAGACCGGAATCGCAAACTTTGCAGGATGCGGTAGCGGTCGCCAATTACTGGAGGTACTCATGATCCGCACCAGGCTGTTACCGTTGATCGCAGCTGCCTGCATCATCCTTCCTGTTACAGCATTTGCGCAACAGCAGGCTTTTACCAGCAAGCCCGTCAACCTGCGCGCCGGTCCGGCGCGCGAATACCCGCTTGTGGCCCAATTGCCTCCCGGCATGTCGGTGTCGGTGGCTGGTTGCATCAATGGCTATACCTGGTGCGATGTGTATCTGCCCGATGGCAATCGCGGCTGGGTATATGCCCAGAACCTGAACTATCCTTACCAGGGCAGCCAGGTGCCGTTGATGAGCTACGGCAGCGCGATCGGATTGCCGATCGTGGCCTTCACCATCGGCGCTTATTGGGGCCAATATTATCGTGGCCGTCCTTGGTACCGTAATCAGGCGCAATGGTCGCATATCCGGCCAGGATTCGGTGGTGGACATCGCCCGGGCGTGAGGCCTCCTCCTGGCCATGGCGTCCGCCCTCCGATCGGCGTCAGGCCGCCGCCAGGCGGTGGACACGTAAGACCACCTGGTGGCGGCAGGCCACCTGGCGGTGGTCAGGTCAGGCCGCCAAACGGCGGCAACCACGGCAGTAACCATGGTGGTGGTCGGCCACATGGCGGGGCCCGGCCGCAACCTCGGTAATCTCGCCGGGTTTTCGCAGCAAGCGGCATAGGCGGGTCATCCAGCCTATGCCGCATCGGCATCAAGCTCAGACAGCTCCAATAGCAACCGGCGCTATCGGCTGCCCGAATAGATCCAACCCAAATTATTTACCGCGCCGCATCTGCGCCAGCGTGGACAATTGCGCCACCGCTTCGGCCAGTTCAGCTTGCGCCAGCGCATAGTCGATATTCGAAGTCTGGTTGTGTAAACGTTCCTCGGCCTGTTGCCGAGCCAGGGTAGCCTTGGCTTCGTCGAGGTCCTTGCCGCGGATCGCGGTGTCGGCCAGGATAGTAACTGAATGCGGCTGGACTTCAGCGTAGCCGCCGGCGACATAGATAAAATCGTCTTCGCCGGATACGCGTTTGATATGGACGGCGCCCGGCTTCAGGCGCGTGAGCAGCGGGGTGTGCCCCGGCAAGATGCCCAATGAGCCGGCGATGCCCGGCAGGGTGACCAATCCGGCACTACCGGCGTACAACTCGCCTTCCGGGCTGACGACGACGACTTTGGTTTCCGACATACAGGTTCCTGTGGCAAGACTGCGTTATCAGGGTATTTTTTACCCTGCCAGGAAAGCCCTGCACACACTGCGGCGATCACCAATTGCGGTGTTTGCTGTATCAATGCAGCGCTTCCGTGAGTCTCGTCCATCATACAAGATCGGCTTCGGGAAGATCAGGAATTTAACGGAATTGTCCGATTGGTTCGCGGAAGCGGGTGCGCACCTAACTCTTACTTAGTGCAACTGTCCGCCACCTTCTTTGACATCCTTTTGCAAACTCATTGCGCTTTGCAGCGCGCTGCGCAAACCGTCGACCACGGTTTCCAGCGCCAGGCTAGGCTGGCCGGGATGGCGCGCCGCCTGCGATGGAATATAGGGGATGTGGATGAAGCCGCCGCGCACGTTCGGCGCCTGTGTGGCGAGGCGGTGCATCAGGCCGTAGAACACATGGTTGCAAACGAAAGTGCCGGCGGTTTGCGAGACTTCCGCTGGCACGCCGGCGTCGCGCATCGCTTTTACCATGCCCTTGATCGGCAACGTAGAAAAATACGCTGCAGGGCCATCGCCGGCGATCGGCTGGTCGATCGGCTGGCGGCCGGCGTTGTCGGCAATCCGCGCGTCGTCGACATTGATCGCCACCCGCTCCACCGATATCTGGCTGCGGCCGCCGGCCTGGCCGACGCAGATCACCAGTACCGGCTTGAGTTCGGCGATCAGTTGATCCAGCACCTGTAGCGCTTTGCCAAACACGCACGGCAACTGGCGCGCCACCACGCGGGCAGCGCCGCATTGCCAGCCATCCAGGGTTCGTACCGCTTCCCAGGAGGGATTCAACGGCTCTCGTTCGAAGGGCTCGAAGCCGGTCAACAAAATATTCTGTGAAGTCTTTTCCATGGCGTTCCTGCGAATGAGAAATGCAGCAAAGATTGACGGCAGCATGAACGCTGCCGCCATCCTCTACAGTGTTTAAGCCGTCGTTTCCATCGCCAGCATGGCAAACGTCGCCAGCCAGTGCTCGCCGGCATAGTGACCGCTGGCGACATGCGGCAGGCTGGCCTGGATGTGCCGTTGCGCCGCTGCGATCAAGGTGGCCGCCGCCGCATCATGTTCCGGCAAGCGCCGCGCAATCCGCTTCATGCACCAGGCGCGGCTCAGGTTGAGGCCGTCCAGATGGGCGATTTTGGGATCGGTGCGATCGCTGACTTCGGCCGGATTCATCAGTCGGTCAACATCGGGCAGGGACGGCAGGAATTGCGCGAACCAGTCGACGTAGACATCCGGCTCCAGCACATCGGCCATCAGCAGCGCTTCGGTCAGCGCCGCCGACAGGAATTCATCGCCGCCCGGTTCGTAGTGCGCCGGGTAATTGCTGTCGGCGATGAAGTAGCGGCAGGCTGCGGCGACTACGGCGCTTTCCAGTTCGGCGTCGTTGCGATGGCGCGCGAAATCCAGGATCAGCTTGAGTGCGAAGGCGCTGTTGTAATGCGTGCCGACGCGGATCGCATAACTCAGCAGAGGGAAGAAATTCAGCACGCGCTTGCGGATCTCGACCACCAGCGGTTCCATCGCCGCCAGCCATGCTGCGGCGCGCGGGTGCTGCCAACTTTCCAATTCCTGCGCCAGCGCCAGCACCCAGGCCCAGCCGTACGGCCGTTCGAAAGAAGTGCGGCCCGGTACGGTGAAATACGCCAGTTCCTGCTGCATGTTGGCGGCAGTGAAGTGTTCGTCGAACAGCGCCGCGATCTCGGCTTGCTGCGGCAGCGCCGGATACAGGCGTGCGCTCCGTGCCAGTAGCCAATAGCCGTGTACTGCCGAATGCCAGTCGTAGCAGCCGTAGAACACCGGATGCAGAGCGCGCGGCGACAACACATCTTGCGGGCCGTTGAGGACGTGCATGATGTGGTTTGGATATTCGTGGCGCAGCGAACGCAGCGGTAGCGCTGCGAAGGCCGAGACTTGTTCCTGGGTCAGATGCATGGTTTCTCCTTAGCGGAATACGATGAAGTACATCAGCAGTATGTTGGCTGCCAGCAGCGTCACTGCGGTCGGAATCTGCACCTTGATGACCTGGTACTTGTCTTTCAATTCCAGCAGCGCCGCCGGCACGATGTTGTAGTTTGCACCCATTGGCGTCATCAGGGTGCCGCAATAGCCGGCCAGCATGCCGATGGTGACCAGCGGCGCCGGATCGGCGTGGTGGCCGATGATCATGAATGGCAGTGCGATACCGGCGGTCATCACCGGGAAGGCGGCGAAAGCATTGCCCATGATGATGGTGAACAAGGCCATGCCAACGCAATAGATCACCACCAGCATGAAGCGATTTTCGGGATTGACGAACAGGCCGACCACTTCCTGCACCGATTTACCGGTCTGCGCTGCAACGAACACGCCGCCCAGCATCGCCAGCATTTGCGGCAGCACTGATGCCCAGCCGATGGCGTCGAGCAGCCGGCGCGATTCGCGTACAGCATGCAATGGCGTACCGCCGGTCAGTTTCCAGCCGGCCAGGATGGCGCAGATGCAACCGACGCATAATGCCGCCAGCGTCAGTTGTTTCTGGTCGAGGATGTAGACGCCGCCGATAGCCACACCTTTCAGCAGGACCGTGCAGATTACGGTAACCACCGGAATCAGCACTGCCGGCAGGAATATCCAGTTGCCGAATTGATTGGCCGATGCCTGGCGTTGTTCTGCACTGCGTTGTTTGTAGCTGCCCATCGACAGCAAGCCGCAGCCGGCGATCAGCGAAAGCAGCAACACCTCGACGCCGATGATGCGATAGGCCATCTGTTTGCCGAACCCGGCGATGAGCAAATCGCTGAATAGAAACACGGAGCCGAACAGGAACCAGAACAGTGCGGTAGTGAGGCGTTTCGGATTACCCTTGTCGCGTAGCGTCATGCCGACCAGCAGCATGACGATGATGCCGATCAGATAGTAGATTTCATTGATGGTGATCAGGGTATTCATGCTGTTACCTCTTTTCCTTCAGCTTTTTTCCATGCATCGACGTCGCGCTGGATGCTGGCATCCAGGCGTACCAGGCGCGCCATGTGAATGAGGAGCGCAGCAATGGCAGTCGGGATCGCCCACAGGCCGAGATGCAGCGGTTCAATATTCTGGATGCCGTTTTCCTTGAGGAAGGCATCCATCAGCAGCACCGCACCGAAGGCGATGAAAATGTCTTCGCCGAAGAACACGGCGATGTTGTCGCAAGCTGCGGAATGCGCGCGCAATTTGTCGCGGATATGTTTCGGCAGGTCGCCGTGACGCGCTGCGGCTGCGCCTTCCACCATCGGCGCCAGCAGCGGCCGCACGGTTTGCGCCTGGCCGCCGATATAGGTCAGGCCAAGTGCGCCCAGACCCTGGCGCAGCACGAAATACAACATCAGGATGCGCGCTGAAGTGGCGCTTGCCATGCTGGAAATCCAGTCCTGCGCGCGCTCTTTCAGGCCGTAGCTTTCGAGCAGCCCGATCACCGGCAAGATCAATACATAAACAGCGAGCGAGCGGCTGTTCATGAATTTCTCGCCAAAGGTTTCGAGCAACGTGCCGAGATCCATACCGACTGACAAGCCAGTCGCCAGACCGGCTACCGACACCACCAGCAAGGGGTTGAATTTAAGCGCAAAACCGGCCACCACGATGGGTATGCCGATGAGAGGCAGCAGTCCTGATACGTCCATTGATATCTCCTAGGGTTGATGACGGTCGCTGGCGCGCCGTCGATTTTTCACTTCTTGTGTGTAATCGATTAGCCCAGCAACGGGAACAAGGCATCGCTATCGGTCATCTGCGGCGCGCGGATGGCGATGCCTTGCTGGTTCAGTTCGGCATGGATGCGTCGCGCAAATGCCAGCGCGTGCGCACCGTCGCCGTGCAGGCAGACGGTATCCGCCTTGAGCGGCACCCAACTGCCGTCTATGGCGTGCACCTTGCCTTCACGGATCATATGCATGGTTTGTGCCAGTGCCAGCTCTTCGTCTTCGATCAGGGCGCCCGGCGTGCCGCGTTTGACCAGGCTGCCGTCCGGGTTGTAGCCGCGGTCGGCAAACACTTCTTCGATGGCGGTCAGGCCGCCGCGCTGGGCGGCTGAGATCAGTTCGCTACCGGCCAGGCCGAACAGCGTCAGCGTTGGATCGATATCGTAGATGGCGGCGACGATGGTGTCGGCCAGTGCCGCATCGCGCGCCGCCATGTTGTACAGCGCACCGTGCGGTTT
The DNA here is from genome assembly GCF_044745265.1 of Collimonas sp. NPDC087041. Lineage (NCBI taxonomy): Bacteria > Pseudomonadati > Pseudomonadota > Betaproteobacteria > Burkholderiales > Oxalobacteraceae > Collimonas > Collimonas sp. NPDC087041. Next base: position 208,335 of record NZ_JBIUZX010000007.1, on the reverse strand, counting down.
GACGTGCGCCAGCTGCGCACCATTGGCGGCGGCGATCGCCGCCAGTGCACCGATCTGGTACTGCACGCCGCTGTAGATTTCGTTGGGCGGCAGCTGCATTTCGGTGCGGCCGAAATTGTCCCGGTCGGGGAAGCTCGGATGGGCGCCGATGGCGACACCCTGATCAACCGCCCAGGCCACGCATTGCTGCATCATCAACGCACTGCCGGCGTGCCAGCCGCAGGCGATATTGGCGGAGCTGACCAGCGCCAGCAACGCTTCGTCGCTGCCATCGCTTTGTTCGCCGAGGTCAGCGTTCAGGTCGACGCTTAACAGCGGGCTTTTTTTATGTGTTTCTTTCTTAGGCATCATCTGCTCCTTACTTTCTTGCCGGACGCAACCAGTGCATCGCCGCCTCGATTTGTTGTAGATACAAGTTGTCGCGGCGCAGTTCTTCACGCGCCTCGGCAGCGTCGCATTCGACGAAGCGCAGCGTGCGGTTGAAGCGCAGCTGCGCCAGTTTCGCCAGGTCGGCGCCGATCACCACGCCGATCTTCGGATAGCCGCCAGTAGTTTGCGCATCGGCCATCAACACGATTGGCTGGCCGGCCGGCGGCACCTGGATCACTCCCGGCAGCACGCCGTGCGACAACAGGTCGTTGCCTTTCTTGATTTTCAGTTCGGGACCGCTCAGGCGAAAGCCCATGCGGTTGCTTTGTGGCGTCAGGGTCCAGCTCTCGTTCCAGAATGCGCGATGCGCTGCCACCGTGAACGAATCGTATTCGGGTCCGGGGATCACGCGGATCGGCAGCGGTTCGCTATCGTCGCTTTCATACCAGGCAGGCGGCCGTACACCGAATGATGGTGCGGCATGCACAGCTGCGTCTGGAGCGTTCAACTCACCGGCGGACAGGCTGTCGCCTTCCGTCAATGTGCGGCCGGCGTGGCCGCCGAAACCGGCTTGCAGATCTGTCGAGCGCGAGCCTAGCTGTGTTGCCGAATTGAAGCCGCCGGCGACCGCCAGATAGCTGCGCATGCCATGGCGCGCGGCGTTCAGCCGCAAGGTCTGGCCGCTACGCGCCTGCACGCTCCACCATGGCGACAACGGACGTTGGTCCAGCGTTGCGCCGAAATCGGCGCCGCCCAATGCGATGCGGCAATCCGAGGTGAAGTGCAGTTCGCAAGGACCGAGCGTGAATTCGATGGCCGCCGCCTCGGGCGGATTACCGACCAGCATATTCGCGATCGATAAGGCGGTACGGTCGAGGGCGCCGGATTGGCAGATGCCGAGATGGCGGAAATGGCTGCGGCCGGTGTCCTGGACCGAATTGAGGCGGCCGGCGCGGATGATCTTGATCACAGGATCACCTCGCTGGCGACGAAGCGCACACGGTCGCCCGGTTGCAGTAGTGTTGGCGGATTTTCATTCGGATCGAACAGTTGCACTGCGCTATGGCCGATCAATTGCCAGCCGCCGGGCGAGGCTGCCGGATAAATCCCGGTCTGGCTGCCGCCGATGCCGACCGATCCGGCCGGCACGATCACGCGTGGTTCGCTGCGGCGCGGCGTCGCCAGCTTTGGATCAAGTCCGCCCAGGTACGGGAAGCCAGGCTGGAAACCGATGAAATAGACGATGTATTCGGCCGCTGTATGACGTTTGACGATTTCAGCCGGCGCCAGGCCGGTATGGCGCGCCACTTCTTCCAGGTCGGGGCCGCTGTCGCCGCCGTAGACCACCGGGATGTCGATTTTGCGGCCGGTCTTCTGGCTGACCGCAGCAGTGTCCCAGGCTTCCAGGAGGCGTTCTTCCAGTTGCTGCGGATCGGCTGCCAGTGGGTCGAACAGGATGGTCAGGTTGTTCATGCCCGGCACGATATCGCGGACATGCGGCCATTGCGCCGCCTGGGCTGCGATGGCCCATAGCCGCTGCTGGTATTCCAGGGTCGCGCTGGACCCCGTATTCAATATCAAGGCGCTTTCACCAAGTGCTTGTATGACGGGCTGGGTCATTGCGGCTACGTTCCTTCTGCACTGGGGTGCCTGAGAGAATCATCGTGTTGCGGACATCAACAAAAGCCGCTGCTGCCTGGCGTATTGCCTTATCTGCAACGTGTTAATTAGGTCGCTGATACCTTGAAACAGCTTGCAATATCATCGATCAAAAATAAAATGTCAATAATTCGTATATAAATAGTTTATATTGTTGTTGAAATCCTGCAGCTCTACGCACTCGGATTTCATCGATTCCGGCCATGACTGGTTGTATGATTTGGTTTTCTTGGCGTTGAGGACATGTATGAACGGTGCCGCCCCTAAAATCCTTTCTTCCGCACACCTGGCTTCGGAAAGCAGTGTCGAGTTGTCGGAACTGGAATACGCATTGATTATTGCAGGCAATGCCTTCAATCGCTGGATGACGCGCTGCATGTCGGCTGCCGGCGTCAAGGACATGACACCGGTCGAGGTTTCATTGCTGCACCATGTCTGCCACCGTGAACGCAAAAAAAGCCTTGCCGATATCTGCTTCGTGCTCAACATCGAGGACACCCATATCGCCAGTTACGCACTCAAGAAACTGGTGAAAGCCGGTTACATCAAAAGCGAGAAGGTCGGCAAGGAAGCCTATTTTTCGGCCACCCCCGGCGGTTACGCGCTTTGCCTCAAATATCGCGAAGTGCGCGAGGAGTGCCTGATCACCGTGCTGTCCGATACCGGCCTGTCGAACCAGGCGCTGGGCGATGCCGCCAAGCTGTTGCGCACCGCATCCGGCTTGTACGACACGGCTTCGCGCGGCGCCACTTCAAGATAGTGTTTTCATTTTAGACGGGCAATAAAAAAGGCGCTTGAAGCGCCTTTTTCATTATGCTGCGAGTGCCTTGTCGAGTAGCGCATGCAACTCGGCGAACTTGGGTTCGCCGACGTAGCGCTTGATGATGTTGCCTTGCTTGTCGATCACGAAAGTGGTCGGCGTCAGCTTGACGTCGCCGAAGGAGTTGGCCAGCTTGCCTTGCAGATCAAGCGCGACCTGGAACGGCAAGCCACGGGTTTCCACGAAGTTCGTCACGTAGTTGGGCTGGTCGTAACTCATGGCTACTGCCACATAGTCGAGGCCCTTGTCTTTGTACATATTGTAGGTCTGGACCATCTGCGGCATTTCGGCCACGCAGGTGGTGCAGCTGGTGGCCCAGAAATTCACCATCACCACCTTGCCGCGCATGCTCTTCAGCGATACCTGCTCGCCCTTGAGGTTGGTGAACGTGACGTCTGGTGCAACATCCTTTTTCGACATCGACATGTAGCCAGCCGAGGCCACAGCAATCACCGCGACAGCGGCCACGGCTTTGATCCAGTGCCGTTTGCCGGCGGATTGTTCAACTTGAGGTTGCATGGCGGAAATCCCAACATGGGCAAAGCCCGAAAGATCCCATTATAGTCACCGGCGCAAATCTTTGTCGGAGTCGCGCAATCTTTAGGTTTAGTTATCGAATTGCCACGGATAAGCGTGATAAGTAGCGGCAACCGCCGGCGGAATCGGTGCCTCGATGCCGGCGCAGATGGCGCGCAGTATGTCGGCGCTGGCGATATCCAATTGGCCGCCATCGGCACTGCCATTATCGGCGACGGCCAGCAGCGCCTTCACCAATTGCGGCTTGGCCAGTGGTGCAAGACGGTTGGCGTTGTCCAGCGCCTGGCGCACGCGCGGAAAGCTGAGGCCCGCGCCATCGCAATAATCCTTGGCGGCGATATCGAGCTCGGGGCATAGCTGGGCGCTACGCAGGAAGGCCGCGATGCGCGCTTCATCTGCGTTAGCGGCGGTAGACGGCACGCAGACGTGTGCGACCAGCGACAGCAGCACGGCGATATCGCTCTTCAGCTCGGCGAGGCGATTGAACTTGATCTGCACCAGGCGTCCGGCGCGCGGCCCCAGGCGGCGCGCCAGGATGGTTTGCAGCACGAACTCGGCCAGCGTGATGCGGTTGTCGGCGGCAATCAACTGATCGACAATCGCCAGCAATTTGTCGCGCTCGGGTTGCGCCAACTGGCGCAAAGCCGGCATCGCCAGGTCGACCAGCGGCAACCTGGCGCTACGCGGCAACTGCGCAGTCGATTCGGCCAGGAAGGTCGTCAACGCCGCCTGTTGCGGCGCTTCTTTTTTGAGCACTGCCAGTTGCTGCTCGCGCTCGGCGTCATCGCCCAGCAGCAACGCATACACCACGGCGCAAGCGGCTACCGGGTCATGCACCGCGCTGTCCAGTTGCGGTGCCAACGGCGATGTCCTGCCGCTGCTGTTGCCGAATTCAAGCGATGGCGTTGGCGAGCCGGTTACCGTCGATGTCTGGATTGGCGAAGCGTCGCCGGCGGCGGCAAAACCTGCGGCAGCTGCGGCAGTAAAGGGCAGGTCAGCCAGGCGTTCGCTGTGTTCGGCAAACGGTACCGCCAATTCCGGCGCTTCCAGCGGCCCCATGCTGCGGCCGTAAATGCGGCGTAGCCGTTCCGTCAGCGGCGGATGCGTGGCAAACCAGCCGTCCAGAAGGTTAGGGCGGGCACTGCCGAGGAACAGGTGCGACAGTTGTTCGGCATTTGCATGATTGATTTGTGAACCGATTTTCTTGCCGTCGGTAAGGCCGCCGATCTTGCGCAATGCGCCGCCGATGCCGTCCGGATTGCGCGTGAATTGCACCGCGCTGGCATCGGCCAGGAACTCGCGCTGGCGCGATACGGCGGATTTGATCAGGCGGCCGAAGAAGATGCCGATGTAGCCGACCACGTACAACACCAGGCCGGTAACGATCAAGACCAGGTGCCATGGCGGCCCCTTGTCGTTGCGGTCGCGGACATCCCAGAAGCTGCTGCCGAAATTCATCAGTTGCTGGCCGAAGCCGGCGATCATCTGGATTCCGAACAGGACGCCGATCAGATGCACGTTGAGGCGCATGTCGCCGTTCAGGATGTGGCTGAACTCGTGGCCGACCACGCCTTGCAATTCATCCCGCGTCAAGCGGTTGAGCGTGCCGCGCGTGACCGCGACCACCGCTTCATTCTGATTGTAGCCGGCGGCAAAGGCATTGATCGCGTCTTCCTGCTCCAGCAGATATACCTTGGGGCAGGCGATGCCGGAAGCCAGCGCCATTTCCTCGACCACGTTCAGCAAGCGCCGCTCCTGCAGGTCGCGCGTGGCCGGCGAGACCAGGCGGCCGCCAGCCATTTGCGCAACAGCGTCGCCGCCGTCGCGCAGGTTGAAGGTCTGGATCAGCGTACCGCCGCCGATCAGCAGCAGCGTGATCAGCGTGTTGGTTTCAAAGAAGCCCTTTGGATAGCTGCGCATGACGCCATGATGGGCGCCGAACTTGAAGGTCCAGACCAGCGCCATCGCCAGGTTGACCGCCACCACGATCGCTATCACCGCCAGCGCGAACAGGAACACCAGTTTCCTGGTTTCCTGCCGTGCCTGGTGCTGTTGTTCAAAGAAAGTCATGCTCGCAGCTCAGTCAGGAGAGGTCGGGATGCCAGGCATAGGCAGCCGGCATCGCGCCGGCCGCATCGGACCAGCTCAGAATGTGACCTTGACTGCCTTGCGTTCTTCCGGCGCTTCGGTGGCTTGCAGCAATTCGGCAGGCTTGAATGAAAACATGTTGGCGAAAATCGAGCCGGGAAACTGCTCGATGGCCGTGTTGTATTCCATCACGCTGTCGTTGTATGCCTGGCGCGAGAAGCCGATCTTGTTCTCGGTGCCGGTCAGCTCTTCGGTGAGTTGCATCATGTTCTCGTTGGCCTTCAGGTCCGGATAGGCTTCCGACAATGCAAACAGTTTTCCCAGGCTGGAGCTGAGCGCGCCTTCGCTGGCGGCCATCTGCTGGACTGCGGCGGCGTCGGTGGCGTTGCCGGCCACCTTGGCGTTGGCGGTGACGGCCTGGTTGCGCGCGGAGATCACCGCTTCGAGCGTTTCGCGCTCGTGTTTCATGTAGCCCTTGGCGGTTTCCACCAGGTTCGGGATCAGGTCGTAACGGCGTTTCAGCTGCACATCGATCTGCGCGAAGGCGTTCTTGAAGCGGTTGCGGAAGCTCACCAGACGGTTATAGATGCCGACCATCCAGGCCACGATGGCAAGCACGACTGCCAGAAAAATGATGAAACCGATCATTGTTTTCCCCAAAAAAAAGCCGCCGGACAAATTATCCAGCGGCAACGTTATATGACAAGAAGCCGAAAAGCAAGTGAACTACAGGTTCTTCGGCTTCGAGCAATAGGAGTGGGGGCTTACTTGGCGCTCTCGCGCGGTGCGGACGACATCTGCGTCAATTCGTCCTCGGTGATGTATTCAAACACCTTGACCACCTTTTGCACGCCACCGACACCGGCAGCGATTTCCGCTGCCCGATTGCCTTCACGCTCGGTGACCCGGCCCATCAGGTAGACATTGCCGCGTTCGGTGACAACCTTGATCGAATTGCTGAATACATCCTTCGCATCCACCAGTGAGGCGATGACCTTGCTGGTGATGAAGGTGTCGTTGGAGCGCGAAGAGAATGTCGACGGTGCGCCGATCGCCAATTCGTTATCGACCGAATGGACGTTTTCGATTCCCTGCACTTCGCGTTCGGCGGCGGCCTTGGCTGCATCGTCGCGTACTTCGCCGGTCAGCAATACCTTGCGGTTGAAGCTGGTGATGTTGACGTGGCCATCCTGGCCGACGACACCCGGAACTCGCGATTCGGCCTTGACAATGATTCCCTTGTCCTCGGTTTGCGCACCCAGCGTGCGCCGGTCAGTCACTGCGAAGCTGCCGGCGACGGCGGCGCCGCCAAGCGCCAATGCGACGCAGCCTTGCAAGCCCAGCGCCACCGTTCCGCACAATGCCACTGCGGCCAATGGACGCTGCCATTTGCTCCAACTTCCCCGATCAATCATTCGCATCTCCTCCAAATAAAGCGACATCGATGCCGTCGCATAAGCAGTGTATTGTCAACAGATGGACTTCCTGGATGCGTGCGGTGCGGTCGTGCGGCACGCAAATATGGACATCTGCCTCAGTCAGTTTCTTGCCGATGGCGCCGCCGCCTTTGCCGGTCAGCGCAACCACGCGCATTTCGCGTTCCAGCGCAACATCGATCGCCGCCAGGATGTTAGCCGAATTGCCCGATGTCGAGAACGCCAGCAATATATCGCCGGCCTGCCCAAACGCCTGCACCTGCTTGGAAAAGATTTCGTTGAAGCTGTAATCGTTGCCGACTGCGGTGATGATCGAGGTATCGGTGGTAAGCGCCAATGCCGGCAGCGGCAGCCGTTCCCGTTCAAAGCGTCCGACCAGTTCCGCTGCAAAATGCTGGCAGTCGGCAGCAGAGCCGCCGTTGCCGCAAGCAAGAATCTTGTTGCCATTGGACAGCGCGGAGAACATAAGTTCAACCGCATTGGAAATCGGCCCGGCCAGGACCTCTGCTGCACGAGCCTTGAGTTCGGCGCTTTCGTTGAAGTGCGCCAGGATGCGTTGATTTATCATGATGTCGGTTTGGATGGTGGTGGACGCTGTTGAAAATGCGCGTGGCGGCTTGAAGCTGTGTTGCCGCGCGATCTTCTCGGAATTGTTTTCTGGTTAATATGCTGGCTGACGGTCGTCATGGGTTGCGCTGGCCAGATTATAGCTGGCGCCGCAGCTTTACCGGCACAACGTGGCGAGGATCAGGTATCGAATGCGTTTTTGATCCATTCGATGTGCTCACCCTCGATGGCCAGCACATCAAAGCGGCAGGCCGGAGGTTGCGGGTAGCGCTGCAGGAAAACCTGGGCGGCGATGATCAGCTTGGCCTGCTTGCTGTGCGTCACGCTGGCTGCCGCGCCGCCATAGCGGCTGCTGCTGCGTTGCCGGACCTCGACAAACACCAGTTGCGGCGATGGGCCCGGCTGGCTCAGGATCAAATCGATTTCACCGCCCTTGCAGCGGAAATTCCGTTCCACCAGTTTTAACCCGCGCTGCTGCAAATACGCCAGCGCGATGTCCTCGGCTGCTTGACCGCGTTGATTCGAGCGACCGGGCAGGAGAGTCCCGAGGATGCTCATGGCGGCGATGGCATGCAGTTGGGCGGGGACACGCGCTCAGTGTGCGTACAGCGGCGTGACAACGCCGTTCTGGTACACCGCCTCCGGCTCGACGCGCTCAAAGCTGGGGGCATCGATGCCGACGCCGAAAGTGACATTGAGCCGGCCGGTGACGCCGTCGATCTGGAATACGCTGTTGCGCGCGGCCACCTCGCGGGCAATGCGGAAGGCGTCGATGCCGAGCGCGTACAAGCGATCGAGATCGGCGTTGGGTTGCTGCTCGGCGCCATCGGTGCGACGCGGATAGACCATCACGGCCGGATGGTCAGGCTGGACCTGCCAAGGAATATCCAGCAGCCGTACGCCGTTCAACTCAGGAATCTGATGTTCGGGATTGCTGTCGCCAAGCGTCAAAGGATTCATTTGCGAAATGCCGTAGATCGGCGTCTCGTCGCCGACCGCATTGCGTATCTGCTTGGTCTGGTCGGCATTGAGGGCGGCAAACAGCAGGCGCGGTTTTTCGTTCTGGATGCGTTGCTGCAATTGCGTCAGGGCGCCGGGGTTGAGCGCGCCGTCGGCCATGCTGAATGTCATCAGGTCGGCGTGCAGGCCGCTGCCTTGCAACTGTTGCGTGAAGGCGCTGGCGACGCGCTTTTGCCAGGCGGCGCTGGTGCTCAGCACGAATACCTTGCCCGGCGCGAGTTCGGCGCCCACCCAGCTGGCAACCTGGCGCGCTTCGGCTTCGATCGATAGCCCGATCGGCAGCAATTGCGTCGGTAACGCCTGGTCCTTGTCGCTGGAGAGATCCGGCTGGGTCAGCGCAATCGTCGGTTTTGTCACCTGGCCGTTCTGCACGATGGCGGTGATGCCGGTGCGCGACAGCGGGCCGACCAGGATGTCGTATTTCTTGCTGGCCGCCGCATAAGTCGCCAGCATGTCGGCCGGCGTATCAGCGGATTCGATCACGGTCACCGCCAGGTCGCTCTTGTCGCGTTCATAGGCATTCAGGAAGCCGGCGCGCACTGCGTCAGCAGCCGCGCCCAACGGGCCGGAGCGTAGTGGCAGCAGCAAGGCGATGCTGGCCAGTGGAATGGTGTTGCCGCTTGGATCGGGGCTGGCCGCTTCGACGATGGTTGTGTTTGCCAGCGCAGGCGGGCACAATCCGTTCAACAGGATCCCTGCCACCAATGTCAGCTTGGCCCATTTATATAACATGCATAACTCCCCATGACTCATCAATCTGCAAGCGCCCTCGTCACTTCGTCAATCCTGGATGAGGTGGCGCAGCAGGCGTATCCCGCGTCCACATTATATGTGCTGGCCACGCCTATCGGAAATGTCTGCGATATCAGCTTGCGCGCATTGCACGTATTGTCGATGGTTGATGCGGTGGCTTGTGAAGATACCCGGAATACTGCGCATTTGTTGAGTCGCTACGGCTTATCCAAGACTTTGCTGGCGGCGCATGAACATAACGAGCGCGAAGCCGCCGACAAGATCGTCGCCCGCCTGCAGGCTGGCGAGCGGATCGCGCTGGTGTCCGATGCCGGCACCCCAGCGGTGTCCGATCCGGGCGCGCGGATTGTCGATGCGGTGCTGCGCGCCGGCTTGCGTGCATTGCCGTTGCCGGGGCCGTCGGCAGCCGTTACCGCGCTGTCGGTCAGCGGCCTGGTCAACGACCAGTTCCAGTTTGTCGGCTTCCTGCCGAGCAAGGGTCGCCAGCGCGAAATCGTGCTGAGCGGCCTGGTCGGCGCCAGCGCTACGCTGGTGCTGTATGAGGCGCCGCACCGCATCATCGAAACCGTCGACGCACTGTTGCTGGCCTTCGGCCCCGAGCGCCAGGTGGTGCTGGCGCGCGAACTCACCAAACTGTTTGAAAGCGTGCATCGCTGCGCATTGGGCGACGCTCCGGCGTGGCTGGCGGCCGACGCCAATCGGCAAAAGGGCGAATTCGTGTTGTTGGTCGAGGCGGCGCCGGTTGCACTCGACGATAGTGCGGAAGGAGAGCGGGTATTGAAGATTCTGCTGGCCGAATTGTCAATCAAGCAAGCTTCTGCCTTGGCGGCGCAAATTACCGGTCAAAAGAAGAATGCCCTTTATGAAAGAGCTCTCGCCCTGAAAAGCGAGTAGGTTTTGACGGGCAGGCAGAATGAGAATATTTTGTTATTAATTTTTCGTCATTGTTTTCATGATTAATCAGATTTGTCTTATGCGGATTGGCCGGTAAGGGAAATCAGATAAGCACAAATTCAGCAATGCGGCGATGTATTTTCACAACGGCACTGACATCGCAAATTAGTTCCCGGCCGGGGTTCGATAGTAAAATCCGCCACCTTGTGCAATGCGTCAAAAAGTTTTTTAAAAAGCAATAATGAGAAGTAAGTGGTTCACGCATTCCTGGATGCCGGACCTGCCCTTACCAACAAGATGAGAGAAACCATGAGCAATACGCAAACCAGCGGTAACAGCGCCGGATTCAAGTCATCCCGTCTGCACATCGTCACGCTGGCCGCACTGGGAATCGTGTTCGGCGATATCGGCACCAGTCCGCTGTACTCGTTGAAAGAATGTTTCAGTACCGAGCATGGCATCCCGTTTACACCGGATGGCGTGCTGGGGATTATCTCGATGCTGTTCTGGGCGATCACGATCGTGGTGTCGCTGAAGTACGTATTGTTCGTGATGCGCGCCGACAATAACGGCGAAGGTGGCGTGCTGGCATTGATGGCGTTGTCGCTGCGCACCGCTCAGCACGGCTCGCGGCGCGCCAAGATATTGATGATGCTGGGCGTATTCGGCGCCTGCATGTTCTACGGCGACGTCGTGATCACTCCGGCCATCTCGGTGTTGTCGGCGGTGGAGGGGCTGGAAATCGCCACGCCGGGGCTTACCCGCTACGTGCTGCCGTTATCGCTGGTCATCCTGATCGGCTTGTTCCTGATCCAGAAGCACGGCACCACCGTGGTCGGCAAGCTGTTCGGTCCGGTCATGTTCATCTGGTTCGTATCGCTTGGCCTGCTCGGCGTCTTCAATGTGATCAAGGCGCCGCAGATCCTGGCCGCGATCAATCCCTACTATGCCTACGCGTTCATGCAGGCGCATGCGCTGCAAGCGTTCGTGGTGCTGGGTTCGGTAGTGCTGGTGCTGACCGGGGCCGAAGCCCTGTATGCCGACATGGGCCACTTCGGCATCCGTCCTATCCGATTTGCCTGGCTGTACACCGTCATGCCATGCCTGTTGCTGAATTATTTCGGCCAGGGCGCCAACCTGCTGGTCAACCCAAGCGCGATCCAGAACCCGTTCTATCTGATGGTGCCGGATGCATTGCTGATGCCGATGGTGATCCTGGCGACCGCCGCCACCGTGATTGCGTCGCAAGCGGTGATCTCCGGCGCGTTCTCGCTGACCAGCCAGGCTATCCTGCTGGGCTTCGTGCCGCGCATGCGTATCCTGCACACCTCGGAAGATGAACGCGGCCAGATCTATATCCCGATGATCAACTGGATGCTGCTGATCCTGGTGGTTGCAGTGGTGTTGGCCTTCAAGAAATCCGACAACCTGGCCGCTGCGTACGGTGTCGCGGTGACCACCACCATGCTGATCACTACGGTGTTGGCGGCAGTCGTCATGCGCACCGTCTGGAAATGGAATCCTTTCCTGGTGGCGCTGGTCATCAGTGCTTTCTTCGTGGTCGACTTTGCATTCTTCGCCGCCAACCTGTTGAAGATTGTCGACGGCGGCTGGTTCCCGTTGCTGCTCGGCGGCTTCGCTTTCTTCCTGTTGATGACATGGTACGCAGGCCGCATGCTGCTGCGTGAACGCAGCAAGGATGAAGGGATTCCGCTGGAGCCGTTCGTCGAAGGCTTGCTGGCGCATCCACCGCATCGGGTCGAAGGCACTGCCGTGTTCATGACCGGCAATGTCGACACAGTACCGGTGGCGATGCTGCACAACCTGAAGCACAACCGCATCCTGCACAAGCGCGTGTTCTTCCTGAAAATCAGTATCTGGGACGTACCTTTCGTCGAAGACAGCAAGCGCCTGACCTTGCGCGAACTGGGCAAGGACGTTTATGTGCTGCGCGCCGCGTTCGGCTTCAAGGAAGCGCCGGACGTGCAGACCGTGATGGCGCTGACCACTGCGCAGTTCGGCCTGGAGTTCGACGTGATGGATACTTCGTTCTTCCTGGCGCGCGACACGGTGATCCCGAGCAAGATTCCGGGCATGCACTTGTGGCGGGAAAAACTGTTTGCGTGGATGTATCAGAATGCCGCCAAACCATCCGACTTTTTCCACATCCCGGTCAATCGCGTGGTTGAGCTCGGTACCAAAGTCGAAATTTAAGCGCTACACCCTTCAGCGGAAGCCGTCCTGGCTTCCGCTTTTGCACAGGATCGGATATCGCGCGGCGCGGTGCTCCGGTCCTAGTTCTCTCCGGGTTTGCCGAGCTGTACCTGGCAACGCCACAATTGATGTCCCGAAGCCAGATATTTGCTCTCGAACGGCGTAATCGGCGCTGCCGTCTGGTATGGCTCGCAGCCGACGTCGATGCCGCTCAACTGCGTCAGCGCGCTGGCGCATTCCTCCACATAGATCTGCCAATTGCTGCGGCATTCGAGAATGCCGCCCAGCGCGACGATATCCGGAAACACCGGATGGCCGTGCCAGCGCCGGCTCAACTGGCCGATCTTTGGCCACGGATTCGGGTAGAGCAGGTAATGGCGCACCGGATAAATCTGCGCCGCCAACAACAAGCGCCAGTAATCCACCAGATCGGCGCGGATCCGGATAAGGTTTTGCGGCTGCGGCGCATTGCCGGACCACAGCGTATTGCGGCCAACCCGGTCCGCCGACTGGTCGACGCCGATCACGAAATGATCCGGATATTGCGCCGCCAGATGCATGGTCGACAAGCCGACCCCGCAACCCGCATCCAGGATCAATGGCATGCTGCCGGCAGCATGCCAGGCGGCGATGCTGGCGTCGAATGCCGCCTGGTTATAGCTGCTGACAGGTTTCTGGAATTTGTGTGCTGCGTGCTTGGCGACGGTTGCCGCAAGCTGGTCGTGGACGCCGGTTTGCGCACTGTGGATGGGACTGGAGTTGGCGAACATGAAACGTGAGGATGAGGGTGGGGCACGCTACAGGACGCCTGCCGGCTATTTGCCGATCGGCGCGTTGCTGTGTGCCAGGTTCGCTAGTTTAACGGCTGTCGGGAACCTGGCAATACAAAAGCAGCCCCAAGCCACCCGCTTGCTTCCGATGCAAGGCGGGCGGGTTGGAAACTGGGTTGATCTGAATCTGTCCGGCTTACTGTAAGGTAACGGGCTGGCTCATCATCGAGTCGTAATTGCCCAGGAAAGCATCAATGTCTTCGATGCTCGGCTCTGTTGCGATCAGGTCTTCGACCCCTTTACGGAAAAACTCCGCCAATGCACCAGCAATAAAAATCTCGCGCTTGAACGATTTATCGACGATTTCATAGCCACCGAAACGCAAAGCTTCACGTTGTTCATCGGCACCAAATTCGACGACGCTGTATTGGTCACTGTTATAAATCAGGTTCATATGCGCTCCCGGTAATTAAGACAGAAGGTAATGATTGAGTAAGCAGTTTTCAAGCCAGCTGGTGAAAATATTATTTTTTAGCTCCTTTTCCGATAGATATGTTCCCGTTTGGACAGACATATTTCACTGACAAAAGAATTGATGCACCGTTTCGTTACATAGTACGCCACACGATATGTTTGTCACGTATTAAATAATGATGAAGGCAATGCATTTTTACTAAAAGCTTACTCAATATTTGTATATCGCCAAGTGCCGCCAGGGAGACTGTTCGGCGGCAGCGTCAGGCTTGAAGGCGCTTACTCAATCCATTCAAACATGATGTGCTGATGTGATCCCGTGGTGATGGCGACATCGCGGGTTTTCGATTGTCCATTCTTGATGGCTTCGATGCGATAGTGCCCGGGAGGCAATTGCGCCAGGAAGAACGGGCCCTTGGATACCGCATCGAGAACGGTCTGACTGTGAGCGTCGTTGATTTTCACATGGACGTCGGCAGTAAATTCATCTTTGGGTGTTGCCTTGACGACAAATTCAAGCTCCAACGGATAATTTTTTGCTTCTCGCTGCATGTTGGCCGCGTCGTCTTGTCCGATGCCGCCCGACAGGTAGCCGGCAGCAGCGGCGGCAGTGCGCGTATTCTGCGCTTGCGCGGCATTGACGGAGAAAGCAGTGGTGGCGGCAACCAACACCGATAGCGCAAAAAGACTGTGCTTGTTCATGATGCATCCTCCACAAAAAAAACAGGTCGGTATGGCAACAAATAAGCTGGCTCAGCTCACAACTACAGAATAGGATATTAAAATTAAAACAAACTTAAATCTGAAAAATTGCGCGGAATTAACCGTTTTCGCTGTGTTGCGGTAATGGTCTTTAATCTTCCCGCAAGCCGACAGGCGCTAGGTATCGCGCAACGCGCGCCGATACTGTATCGCTTCCGCCACGTGCGCCGCGGCAATGTTGTCGGCGCCGGCCAGATCGGCGATGGTGCGCGCCACCTTTAGCGCGCGATGATAGCCGCGCGCCGACCAGTGCAGATGCGTCATGGCGTTGCGCAATATCTTTTCACCGGCGCTGTCGGGTTTGCAGAAATGATCGATTTCAGCGGTCGACAAGGCCTGGTTCTGTTTGCCCTGGCGCGATAGCTGAAGCGCGTGCACCTGCTCGACGCGGGCCGCAATCAGCGCCGACGGTTCGCCATCGGCTTGCTGCAGCAATTGCTCGTGGGGCAGCGCCGGCACCTGGATTTGCATGTCGATCCGATCCAGCAGCGGCCCGGAGATTTTGTTCTGGTAGCGAGCGATGCCGTCCGGGGTGCAGCGGCATTCCTTGGTGGCGTGGCCCAGATAGCCGCAAGGGCAGGGATTCATCGCCGCGATCAATTGAAAGCGTGCCGGAAAGTCCGCCTGACGTGCCGCCCTTGAAATCGTGATGTGACCCGATTCGAGCGGTTCGCGCAATACTTCGAGGACACGGCGATCGAATTCCGGCAATTCATCAAGGAATAAAACGCCTCGGTGCGCCAGCGAAATCTCGCCGGGACGCGGTGGGCTGCCGCCGCCAACCAGCGCCACCGCGGATGCAGTGTGATGCGGCGCGCGGTAAGGACGGATTTTCCATGCATCGCCGGAAAAGCCCTTGGTCAACGATTGCACCGCCGCCGACTCCAGCGCTTCCAGATCGCTCATCGGCGGCAGGATGCCCGGGAAACGCAACGCCAGCATCGATTTTCCGGTGCCTGGTGGGCCGATCAGCAAGACGCTGTGGTTGCCGGCCGCAGCCACTTCCAATGCGCGTTTCGCTTGCAGCTGGCCTTTTACATCGCTGAAATCGGGATGGCTGCGTGGTTTCGATTGGGCTTGTGGAATATGACGCTGGAGCCTGGTTTCGGCCTGTCTGGAGGAAAAGTGCGCGCATACCTGCAACAGCGATTCGGCTGGAAGAATATGTGCGTCCGACACCAGTGCCGCCTCATCTGCATTGGCGTGCGGCAGGATGAAGGCACGTGGCGATGCAGATGAAGCGCTATTGCCGGTCTTGGAGGAGGCGTCGGCATTGCGCTTATCCGACGTCATGGCAAACGTCATGGCAAGGGCGCCGCGAATCGGCCTCAGCTCACCCGACAGCGACAGTTCGCCGGCAAATTCGTAGGCGTCGAGTTCGTCCGCCGGCATCTGTCCCGATGCTGCCAGGATGCCGAGTGCGATGGGCAGGTCGAAGCGGCCGGATTCCTTGGGCAGGTCGGCCGGCGCTAAATTAACGGTGATACGACGTGAGGGGAATTCGAAGCGCGCGTTCTGCAACGCTGCGCGGACCCGGTCCTTGGATTCCTTGACCTCGGTTTCGGGCAGGCCGACGATGGTGAAGGAGGGCAGACCATTGGCCAGATGGACTTCTACTGTGACTTCGGGCGCCTGCATGCCTGCCAGCGCCCGACTTTTCAATACCGCTAGCGTCACCGGCTTGGCGGAATCAAGGGCGTTTCAGTTGTGCTTCAAGTTCTGTGACGCGTGCTTCCAGTGCTTCCAGCTTGGCGCGGGTAGTCGCCAGCACTTGCGCCTGCACATCGAATTCCTCGCGTGTGACCAGGTCCAGTTTGGAGAAGCCCTGGCCCAGCATGGCCTTGACGTTTTTTTCGATGTCCTTGGCTGGCGAGTTTTCGATCGCCTGGTTGATCTTGGCTTGAATGTCGTCGAAGAAGTTGGGTTTGTTCATGATCGTCCTCTGGGAGTGAAAAGGTATGGTGGGACGGAGTTCCACGGCCGCCGTTGCGTGGCGGATTGCTCTACCCTCGACAAATACGAAAAATGATAACCGATGCGTTCCGCCCTGACATGCAAATTATGAACCGGCCCGGCGGTTTAAGCAATTTTCCGCCTGGCCGTGACGCCGTAGAAATCAGGCCTGTTCGGCGCGGATTTGTTGCAGCGATTTTTTCTGCTTGCCGGCGCTGTCGAAATTGTCGGCGTGCAGCCAAGCTTCGAAGACGGCCCGTTGTGCCGGCCATTCGCTATCGAGCATCGAAAACCAGGCAGTGTCGCGGTTCTTGCCCTTGAACACGCGATGTTGCCGGAACAGGCCTTCGGGAGTGAAGCCGAAGCGCAGCGCCGCCTTTTGTGAGCGCAGGTTGAGCGAATTGCATTTCCATTCCAGGCGGCGATAGCCGAGATCGTCGAAGGCATGCCGCGCCAGCAGGTAGATCGCTTCGGTGGCCTGGCGTGTGCGTTGCATGCGCGCGCTGAACCAGATATGGCCGATTTCGATCGAGCCGTGCTCCGGCGTGATCGCCAGGTAGCTCAACACGCCGGTCGGCTTGCCGCTGTGCTGGTCGACGACGGTGAAGAACAGCGGATCGCGGCTGGTGGCGCAGTTCTTGAGCCAGGCGCTGAAATCCTGCGGATTGTCGAAAGGCCCTACCGCCAGGTAATCCCATTGGGTCGGATCGGCGTCGGCGGCATGTTCAGCCTCGTACAGGTCCGATGCATCGCGCGCGGGATCGACCGGCAACAGGCGAATGCTGTCGCCTTGCAGCGGAACGGGTTGCGGCAGCGGCGCCGGCTTCCAGTCGGGTAACGGACGGCCGGTGTCGGCTGTGGTGGATTGTTGTGGCATGGTTGTACTTTGCATGATCAGGTTGGATGGCGTTGACGAACTAGTCGAGTTGTTTGCGATATTGCACGAATCCCGGCCGTTGCGCGATGCGGTCGTAGAGTTGCATCGCGGTGCTGTTGGTTTCGTGCGTCAGCCAATGCACGCGTGTGCTGCCGGCGGCCTTGGCCTGTGCGCACACGTGCTCGATCAGCAGGCGTCCAAGGCCCAGGCCGCGCTGGCCGGCGTCGACGTACAGGTCTTGCAGATAGCAGGAATTTTCCACCGTCCAGCAGGAGCGATGGAAGATCCAGTGCACCATGCCGACCGCCTGCTCGCCGACCATCGCCAGCGCGCCGAACATCGGTTCCTGGGGATCGAGCAGGCGCTGCCAGGTTATCTTCCTGGTGGCGAGCGGGATGTCGACCTGATAAAAGTCCTGGTAACCCTGCCATTGCGGATACCAGATTTCATAGTCTTGCTCGGTCAGCGGCTTGATAGTGGCCGCCGGGCGGGTTGCTGAATCTGTGGCCAAAATACTCTCCTGTGGTTGCCATTGCTTGTTTGTCGATGCGAAACAGCGTTCATCGTAGCGCTATAAGTTGGTATCATCAAAGATCCAATAATGACTGTATTTATAGGTCCAATCATGTGCGATATAAAGCCATTGTTCCTGCGCTAGCGATGCCGCAACCCAAGCCCGCCTCCCTGTCGATGCATCTGGATCCCGCCGGCATTACGCTGGATGGCCGCAAGGGCCTTGCCAAGCAGCTGTATCTGGCGCTGCGGCAGCGCATCCTGGCGACGCCCGACACCTATCGCATCAAGCTGCCTACCTCGCGTGAGCTGGCGCTGGCCTTGCTGGTTTCGCGCAACACCGTTGTGCGCGCCTATGAACAACTGTATGCCGAAGGCTATATCAGCAGCCGGGTCGGCGACGGCACCTATGCCGATGGCCTGGCAGCAGCGGCGCCGGGTGCGGATCAGGCGCCGTCGGGCGCGCCCGCTACCCAACTGTCGGCCATGCAGCGGCGCTTGAGCGGTTTTGGTGGCCGTCGCCGCTTCGAGGGCCCGGCGCGGGCCTTTCGCCTGGGGATTCCGGCCTACGACTTGTTTCCGAATGAAATCTGGGGGCGCTTGCAAGGCAACTTCTGGCGTCATGCGCCGTTGGCGCAGATGGGCTATGGCGAAGCCGCCGGCAACCCGCGCTTGCGCGAACTGATAGCCGTCTACCTGCGCCAAGCGCGCGGCCTGGTCTGCGATCCGTCGCAAATCATGATTACCGCCGGTGCGCAGCACGGGATTGCCTTGTGCGCGCAATTGCTGCTCGATGCCGGCGATCGGGTCGCGGTTGAAAATCCCTGCTACCCATCGGCGGCGGCAGCATTGACGCTGGCCGGTGCGCAACTGGTGGGGATTCCGCTCGACCAGGACGGCATGGATACCGGACAGCTGGCGCAACACGCCAACTGCCGCATGGCTTATGTGACGCCGTCGCACCAGTATCCGGTCGGCGTCACGCTGTCGCTGCCGCGCCGTCTGGAGCTGCTGGCCTGGGCCGAGCGTCACGACGCCTGGATCATCGAAGACGATTACGACGGCGAGTACCGCTATGACGGCACGCCGTTGGCGCCGCTGGCCGCGCTCGATCAGACTGCGCGGGTGCTATATGTCGGTACGTTTTCCAAGATCGCCTTCCCCGGCTTGCGGCTGGGCTATCTGGTGCTGCCGCAGAAGCTGGTGCCGGCGCTGAGCGCCTTGCGCGCGATGGCCGACCGTCATCCGCCCGCCGCCGATCAGGCGGTGATGGCGGAATTCATCGCAGCCGGACATTTTCAGCGTCACATCAGGCGCATGCGTCGCGCCAGCCGTGCGCGTCGCGATGCCCTGATAAATGGCTGGGAGCCGCTATTCGGCGCGCAATTGCCGTTGCCGAAGGTCGCCGCCGGCCTGCATCTGAGCCTGCCCCTGGCCAGCGCCGCACAAGAGACGGAACTGGTGGCGCGGGCATTGGCTGCCGGCGTTGAAATTAATTCGATGAGCCGCTTCTGCCTGCCCGGGCAGGCCGTCAGTGCGCAGCATCGTGCTGGCCTGGCGCTTGGATTTGCCGGTGTGGATGAAGCCGCGATCCAGCGCGCATTGCTGGCCCTGCAGCAGGCGTGGCTTTAATGTTGTAGTCAGCTACAAGCTGTCATGTAGGAGGAGTCGACGATTGCTGCACCATAACAAGGCGAATATTTTTTAAATGCGCCATCATGGTGCGATCAGCCGACATTATTTCTGCTTGAAAAGCTTTTGTAATTAACAATCAGAAAAAGCCGTCGCCAAATGCCCTACAAGCGGGCGGCGGCAGGGGAAAAGGATAGCTGCTTCAGTTGGCATGGGTTCTGCTATGGAAAGTTGGGAGAGTAACGATTCATCGGTTTTTCATTCAACATACCAACAGGGACTTCCATGAAAAAGCTGATTTTAGCGGCAGCAATAGCAGCAAGTTTCGCCACCGGGTTTGCGCATGCGGAAGATGCCAAACCTGATAATGAAGTCAGTTACAACATCGGCGTGGTTAACGATTACCGCTTCCGCGGCATTTCGCAAACGCGTTTCGATCCCGCCGTGCAGGGCGGCGCCGACTATACCAACAATCCGACCGGCCTCTACGCAGGCACCTGGCTTTCCAACATCAAGTGGATCAAGGATGCGGTCGACAGCGCCAACACCGGCACCGGCGGCAAGGGTCCGATTGAGTGGGATCTCTACGCTGGCAAGCGCGGCGACCTGCCGGGCGGTTTTACTTATGACGTCGGCGGCCTGTACTACTACTATCCGACCAATAACTACAGCCTGATCGGCCGCAACGCCAATACCTTCGAACTGTATGGCCAGCTCGGCTACGGCCCGGCTTACTTCAAATACTCGCATGCGATGACGACCTTGTTCGGCACCGTCGACAGCAAGAACAGCGCTTACTACGATGCCGGCGCCAACTTCGATGTCGGAGCGGGCGTCACGCTGGGCCTGCATGTCGGCCACCAGACTGTCGAGAATTTCAGCTTCGCCAGCTATACCGACTGGAAAGCCGGCGTCACCAAGACTTTCGATCAGATCGGCGGCGTGACCTTGGGGCTGGCGTTTGTCGGCACCAACGCCAAGGATGGCGCGTACGTCAGTCCAAGCGGCAAGAACCTGGGCCGCAACGGTGTTGTGTTCTCGCTGGCAAAAACCTTCTAACGCATTGCAGAACGCTTGAAGCGACATAGCGCAACGTAGAAATTTTGAATTAACTATAACGAGGCCAACATGAAACTGATTACTGCGATCATCAAACCGTTCAAGCTCGACGAGGTGCGTGAAGCGCTGTCGGCGATTGGTGTGCAAGGCATCACCGTGACCGAAGTCAAGGGCTTCGGCCGGCAGAAGGGTCACACCGAGCTGTATCGCGGTGCGGAGTATGTCGTCGATTTCCTGCCGAAGACAAAAATCGAAGCGGCAGTCGACGATGCGATCCTGGAACAAGCGGTGGAAGCCATCGAAACAGCGGCGCGCACCGGCAAGATCGGCGACGGCAAGATCTTTGTCTTCGATCTGCAAGAAGTTATTCGTATTCGTACCGGTGAAACCGGCAAAGACGCAATCTAAGGGGATAAAAATATGAACATCAAAAGAATGTTTGCTACGGTTTTGGCGTCCTGCACGCTGATGCTCGCAGCTACCGCCATGGCGCCGGCGTCGGCCGCGGATGAAGCATCCGCGGCGGCCAGCGCCAGCGTGGCATCGACCAGTGCCGACGCATCCGCTGCAGCACCGGCGGCCTCCATTGCTGCTGCACCTGCTCCGGCTGCTGCAGCAGCACCGGCGCCCGCCACAGCAACTGCGGCAGCGCCTGCTGCTGCGGCCCCAGCTGCGCCAGTGCCAAACAAGGGCGACACCGCCTGGTTGCTGGTGTGTACCGCATTGGTGATCCTGATGACCCTGCCAGGCCTGGGCCTGTTCTACGGCGGCCTGGTCCGCAGCAAGAACATGCTGTCGGTGCTGATGCAATGTTTCACCATCTTCTCGCTGATCATCGTGCTGTGGTGCATCTATGGCTACAGTATCGCGTTCACTGAAGGCAATGCATTCTTTGGTGGCTTCAGCCGTTTGTTCTTGCATGGCATGACGCCGGATTCCGTCGCCGCCACGTTCAGCAAGGGCGTGGTCGTGCCTGAGTTCGGCTACCTGGTGTTCCAGGGCGCGTTTGCCGCCATCACCTGCGCACTGATCATCGGCGCATTCGCCGAGCGCGCCAAGTTTTCGGCGATCCTGGTGTTCACCGTGCTGTGGTTCACATTCGCCTACCTGCCAATCGCCCACATGGTCTGGTTCTGGCCTGGTCCTGATGGCTTCACCGACGCTGCTGCTGCCGAAAAGCTGACAGCAACCGGCGGCTGGCTGTTCCAAAAGGGTGCGCTGGATTTCGCCGGCGGCACCGTGGTGCATATCAATGCTGCTATCGCTGGCCTGGTTGGTTCGTATGTCATCGGCAAGCGCGTCGGTTTCGGCAAGGAAGCGTTCAAGCCGCATAGCCTGACCTTGACCATGGTTGGTGCTTCGTTGCTGTGGTTCGGCTGGTTCGGCTTCAACGCCGGCTCCGCACTGGAAGCAAACGGCAGCGCTGCCCTGGCCTTCATCAATACCCTGTTGGCGACTTCCGCTGCGGTCTTGAGCTGGAGTGCCGGTGAATGGATCGGTAAAGGCAAGCCATCGATGCTGGGTGGTGCTTCCGGCGCCGTTGCCGGCCTGGTGGCGATCACTCCTGCGGCTGGCTTTGTCGGCCCGATGGGTGCCTTGATCATGGGTCTGCTGGCTGGCTTCGTCTGCCTGTGGGGTGTGACCGGCCTGAAGAAATTGCTGGGCGCGGACGATGCGCTGGACGTGTTCGGCGTGCATGGCGTGGGCGGCATCATGGGTGCATTGCTGACCGGTGTG
This sequence comes from Collimonas sp. NPDC087041, assembly GCF_044745265.1. Taxonomy (NCBI): domain Bacteria; kingdom Pseudomonadati; phylum Pseudomonadota; class Betaproteobacteria; order Burkholderiales; family Oxalobacteraceae; genus Collimonas; species Collimonas sp. NPDC087041. The sequence goes on along the minus strand of NZ_JBIUZX010000007.1, from coordinate 186,201 downwards.
TTTGCTGCTCCTAGCCTCGGTGGCACAGGTATCTATGACTATGTCGCCAATGCGGTAGCGCCTGACTACTCGATCAGCGGCCAACTGTTGATTCAGTTCGAAGGCGTGATGACGACCTTGATCTGGTCCGGCGTGGTCTCTTTCATTGCGTTCAAGCTGGTCGACATCGTCATGGGATTGCGTGTAACGGAAGAGGAAGAGCGCGAAGGCCTGGATATCTCCAGCCATGGCGAATCTGCCTATCACGATTAAGCATGGTTTGATTACACCGGGCCGCTGCAGTAGCGGCTGTCCGGTGGCTTGGTCGAAGCGTCATGTGATCCCGGGTCGGCAGTCCTGACCTGGGATTTTTTGTTTGCGGTTTGAAGTATTCGTTACCGGAGGTTGTACAGTGGATCCGAGCATCACGCCGCAACGGCTGACGACGTGCACGGTGGAAGACGTCAGGGCCGGCCAGTTCGATCAGGTGATCGGCCCGCTTGCCGACATCCTGGTCGCTTGCGTGAAGCAGGGCGCCAGTGTCGGCTTCCTGGGTGCACCGGACACCGAGGATGCTTTCTCATTCTGGTATGGCGTGAATGGCTCGCTGGTGAGCGGTGGCCGGCGTCTGCTGGTGGCCCGTTTTGCCGGACAGGTGGTTGGCACCGTGCAGGTGGTGCTGGCAACCCCGGCCAACGGCAGCCATCGTGCCGAGATTTCGAAATTGCTGGTACATCCGGATGTCCGTCGCAAAGGCGTAGCACGCAGTTTGATGCAGCAGGCTGAGACCGTCGCGCGCGCCGACGGCCGTTCGCTGCTGACGCTCGATACGCGCACCGGCGATGCCGCAGAATCTCTGTATCGCTCGCTCGGCTACCAATTGGCAGGCGTTATTCCTGACTATGCGCGTTCGACCGCAGGTAAGCTGGCTGATACCAGCTTCATGTACAAGAAAATAGCCTGAGTGTGATGCAGCCGTCCGCTATCGAATTTGATGCTAATATGACACAATCAAAAAGGCGCCAAGTGGCGCTTTTTTGCTTTCCTGGCACTTTAAAAAAACATAAACGACCCGATTTAAAGTTGGCCCTGGTTCGCCGGGCTTTCGCACCATTTTCGCAACAGTGCGCCGGGTGATCGGCGAAATTGTGCAATTCCCGTTAGAATCGGCGTCTCCTGTTTGTCGTGGAATACGCCATTTGCAATAGGCGGTTGCCCAGGAAGTTGCAGTAAAAGACGCCATTTAGTTCCCAAAAGAAAGTTTTTATGGTTCCCCACCTTGTCACGGCCCTGAATGGCCCGTTGCTCGATCTAGAAAAGAAAATTCTCGCGGCCACTCCGGCCATCGAGCGCTGGTTCAGGATGGAATGGCAAGAGCACACGCCGCCGTTCTATTGTTCGGTGGATCTGCGCAATTCGGGTTTCAAGCTGGCGCCGGTCGATACCAACCTGTTCCCGGGCGGTTTCAACAACCTGTCGCCGGAGATGCTGCCGCTGGCCGTGCAAGCTGCGATGGCAGCCATCGAAAAATATTGTCCGGACGCCAAGAACCTGTTGCTGCTGCCGGAACAGAACACGCGCAATACCTTCTATCTGCAGAACGTCGCGCGGCTGATGCAGATTTTCCGCCAGACCGGCCTGCATGTGCGGCTCGGTTCGCTGTCGCCGGACCTGAAGGAAGCCAAGACCATCGAACTGCCGGATGGCAGTACGATCACGCTGGAGCCATTGGAACGCTCCGCCAACGGCCGTCGTCTGGGCCTGAAGAATTTCGATCCGTGCACGATCCTGCTGAATAACGATTTGTCGTCCGGCACGCCGGGTATCCTGGAAGACCTCAACGAGCAAAACCTGCTGCCGCCGCTGCATGCCGGCTGGACTGTGCGCCGCAAGAGCAACCATTTCTCCGCCTATGACGATGTAGTGAAGAAATTCGCCAAGCTGGTCGATGTCGATCCGTGGATGCTGAATCCGTTCTTCGCCAAGGTCGACCAGGTCGATTTCCAGGCCAACGACGGCGAAGACAAATTGGCCGCCAGCGTCAGTTCGCTGTTGGCGAAGATACGCAAGAAGTACAAGGAATACGGCATCACGGAAAAACCGTTCGTGATCGTCAAGGCCGACGCCGGCACCGATGGCATGGGCGTGATGAGCGTGACCGAAGTCGGCCAGATCAAGGAACTCAGCCGCAAGCAGCGCGAGAAACTGTCGCAAGGCAAGGCCGATGGCGAAATCCATGACCTGATCATCCAGGAAGGCGTGCATACTTTCGAGCACATCAACGACGCGGTCGCAGAACCGGTGGTGTACATGATCGACCGCTACGTGGTCGGCGGTTTTTATCGCGTCCACGCGGAACGCGGCATCAACGAAAACCTGAACGCCCCCGGCGCCCATTTCGTACCGCTCGCCTTCGCCCAGCAGCACGCGCTGCCGGACATGCTGGCCAAGCCAGGTACAACCGCGCCGAACCGTTTCTATATGTACGGCGTGGTGGCGCGCCTGGGTTTGCTGGCAGCATCGCTGGAGATGGAGAAGACTGATCCGAATCCGGAAGAATATTAATACTTGTGGGACAGAGTTTAAGAGCCACCGCAGCGTGGCGAATTACTCTGTCCTCAACTGACTAGATAAAACGGTTAAATTTTTAAGAAAAGTAACCGAACAGAGCTTAAGAGCCACCGTAGGGTGGCGAATTACTCTATCCGTGCGACTCTGTCCTCAACTGACTAGATAAAGCGGTTAAATTTTTAAGAAAAGTAACCGAACAGAGTTTAAGAGCCACCGTAGGGTGGGCAAGTTTTTCTGCCCACGCGTTCAAATGAACTGGATGTGGCGTCGCGAAGGCACAGGGTGCCCACCTACTCACTGATATGGACCTGAAAAAATGAAAATCGCTTTCCTCGCCGATCCACTCGACACCTTCAAGACGTATAAAGACTCGACCTATGCAATGATGGTCGAAGCCGTCAAGCGCGGCCATACGATCTATGCCTTCGAGCAGAAAGACATGGCGCTGGAAAGCGGCATCGTCACCGCCAACGTGGTTCGCGTTACGCTGACCGGCGACGACAAGGACTGGTATCGGGCCGGCCCTGCGACCTCGATGTTCCTGTCGGAATTCGATGCGATCCTGTTGCGCAAGGATCCGCCTTTCGACATGGAGTACATCTACACCACCTACCTGCTGGAACTGGCCGAGACGCAAGGCGCACGGGTGTTCAACAAGCCGCAGGCGATTCGCGATCACAACGAAAAGCTGGCAATTGCGCAATTCTCCAAGTTCACCTCGCCGACGCTGGTAACGCGTGACTCTGCTCGCCTGCGCGCCTTCCACGCAGAACACCAGGACGTGATCCTGAAACCGCTCGACGGCATGGGCGGCACCGGGATTTTCCGCGTGCGGCAGGATGGCCTGAATCTCGGTTCGATCATCGAAACCCTGACCGACAACGGCAATCGCACCATCATGATCCAACGCTTCATCCCGGAAATCGTCGCCGGCGACAAGCGCGTGCTGGTGATTGGCGGTAAGGTGGTGCCGTATTCGCTGGCGCGGATTCCGCAAGGCAGCGAAGTGCGTGGCAACCTGGCGGCGGGCGGAATTGGCGTGGCGCAACCTTTGACAGAGCGCGATCGCGAAATCGGCGAGGCGCTTGGACCGGTGCTGGCACAGCGCGGCTTGTTACTGGTAGGATTAGATGTGATCGGTGACTACCTGACAGAAGTGAATGTCACCAGCCCGACCTGTTTCCAGGAAATCAAGCAGCAAAGCGGTTTCGATGTTGCCGCAATGTTCATCGATGCGCTGGAAGCAGCGCTGAAGTAAAAGGAAAGTTTATTTTTCGTTATCGTGGATTGCGTTTTCAAGCATGCAGGCACGATGCAGTTGCTGTAAAACCGTTGTAAACCGGATAGATCCGCCTGGCGGATTTGAGATTGAAACTATGATTGGCATTCTTCTACTAACCCACGCCCCACTGGGCCAGGCATTTATCGCAGCTGCCTCCCATGTGTTTCACCAGACCCCGGAGCGGCTCGAAGCGATCGATGTCATCGCCGACCAGAATCCCGTTGAAGTGCAAAAACTGGCCAAGCAGGCCGCTGCACGTCTGGACGACGGTTCGGGCGTGCTGGTGATTACCGATGTCATGGGCGGCACGCCGTCCAATTGCACGCTGCCGTTCTGCAGCGGCAACCAGACCCAGGTGATTGCCGGGATCAGCTTGCCGATGCTGTTGCGGGCGCTGACTTATCGTAACGATACGCTCGACGTCGTCACCGAAATGGCGCTGGCGGGTGGTCAGGGCGGCGCGGTGCGGGTCGATAACCGGGTCCGCGTGGCGCACTAGCGGCGGTTGATGATGCATTGATCATTCAAGATTGTATTTCGATAAAACAACATTAATTAAAAGACAAAATGATTCAACAAGAAATCGAAATTATTAATAAGCTCGGCCTGCACGCTCGTGCTTCGGCCAAATTTACACAACTGGCAACCAAATTCAAAAGCGAAGTGTGGATGACGCGCAACAAGCGCCGCGTCAACGCCAAGTCGATCATGGGTGTGATGATGCTGGCAGCCGGCAAAGGCAGCACGATCCTGCTGGAAGTTGAGGGTGAGGACGAGAGAGCCTGTTTCGACGCCTTGAACCAGCTGATTCAGGACAAGTTCGGCGAAGGCGAATAAAGCCGGGCTGCAGCCGCCCGGGGCGGCAAGCTTACTTGGTGACTTTTGGTGACTTGATATTTCTTGTTTAATCGGTTGGCGATAAGGTAATTTGTCGCAAGGATGGCCTTGGCGATGCATGCACCTTGTCCAATACGGTAAGACTTGTACGACTTCTCTGTCCCACGATCATTTGAATTGAATTTTCCAGCGGGCTGACCAGATGGCATCCTTTACCCTACATGGCATTCCGGTATCGCGCGGCATTGCGATTGGCCGTGCCCATCTGCTCGCGCCGGCGGCAATGGACGTCAAACATTACCTGATCGGCGAGACCGAGATCGAAGCGGAAGTCCAGCGCCTGCAGAATGCGGTGGCCAAGGTGCGCACCGAATTGCAGACCATCCGCAGCGATTTGCCGAAAGAGTCGCCACCCGAACTGGGCGCATTTGTCGACGTCCACCTGCTGATCCTGTCGGACCCGATGCTGGCCGAGATGTCGCTCGATATCATCCGCAACCGCCAGTACAACGCCGAATGGGCGCTGGTCACACAGATCGATGAATTGTCGGCGCAGTTCGACGAAATCGAAGATACCTATCTGCGCGAGCGCAAGATGGACGTGTTGCAAGTTGGTGAGCGCTTGCTGAAAGTTCTCACCGGCACGGCGACCCGCTTGCCGGAAGTCGATAGCGATGGCGCATCGTTCGCCAACATCGTGGTGGTTGCGTACGACATTTCCCCGGCCGATATGCTGCAATTCCGCGATCGCGCCTTTGCCGGTTTCGTGACCGATCTCGGCGGCCAGAACTCGCATACAGCAATTGTCGCGCGCAGCCTCGATATCCCGGCAGCAGTGGGCATGAACCACGCCTCCAAGCTGATCAAGCAGGACGACTGGATCATTATCGACGGCGACGCCGGCATAGTGATTGTCGATCCGGCGCCGATGATATTGAAACAATACCGCGAACTCCAGGCGCATCAACTGCGGGCACGCCGCAAGCTCGGCAAGATCAAGAAAACCCGCGCGGTCACGCTGGACGGCACCGAAATCACCCTGCTGGCCAACATTGAATTGCCCAGCGATTGTGCATCGGCGATGGAGTCCGGCGCCAACGGTGTCGGCCTGTTCCGCTCGGAATTCCTGTTCATGGGTCGCATCGGTCCCCAGCATGAATTGCCGACCGAGGACGAGCAATTTGAATCGTATCGGCAGGCGGTAGTGGCGATGAAGGGCCGGCCGGTAACCATCCGCACGCTGGATGTCGGCGCCGACAAGCCGCTCAGCGCCGAAGAACAGACCGCGCTGAACCCGGCACTGGGCTTGCGCGCAATCCGTTATTGTCTGGCCGAGCCACAATTGTTTTTGACACAACTGCGGGCGATCCTGCGCGCTTCCGCCTTCGGCACCGTCAAATTGCTGATTCCGATGCTGGCGCACGCATTTGAAATCGACCAGACGCTGGCCATCATCGAGCAAGCCAAGCAGCAGTTGCGCGATGAAGGCATTGCGTTCGACGAGAGCATCAAGATCGGCGCCATGATCGAAATCCCGGCGGCCGCGTTGGCGCTGCCGATGTTCATCAAACGTATGGACTTTTTGTCAATCGGCACCAACGACCTGATCCAGTACACGCTGGCGATCGATCGCGTCGATCACGAAGTGGCGCACCTGTACAACCCGCTGCACCCGGCGGTGCTGTTCCTGCTGTCGACAGTGATCGCCATGGGCCGCAAGGCCGGGATTCCGGTGTCGGTGTGCGGCGAGATGGCCGGCGACGTCAAGTTCACGCGTTTGTTGCTTGGCATGGGTTTGCTGGAGTTTTCGATGCATCCGGCACAGTTGTTGGCGGTCAAGCAAGAAGTCCTGAACAGTGATCTCGATGACCTGACCCTGCAAACCAAAAAGATCCTGCGCAGCACCGAACCCAGCGCGATTGCGGCGGCAGTGGGCCAAATGCGTGCAACAGCATAGAAGGCCGGCAACCCAGTAGCGTTTGACGCCAGGCCTCGACTTGGTTATTCTTGTATATCGCGCCGATTTGATTGGTCTCACCACCTCAGCTTGCGGGCGCGCGGCATTGCCGGATTCGTCATGGATCGGGAAATGCTAAATAAATACGGCTAAAGCGAGCTTGAAGTACAAGCCCATTATTAGCCCGACTAGCGAAAGCTCTCGGGCTTTTTGTTTGCTTGTGGGACAGAGTTTAAGAGCCACCGTAGCGTGGCGAATTACTTTGTCCTCAACTAAGCAATAATATTTGCGGGACAGAGTTTAAAAGCCACCGTAGCGTGGCGAATTACTCTGTCCTCAACTGACTAAGATAGACCGCAATACATAAAATACCGTTAGCGACGAAACAGCACCCCAAACCATTCAACAGCCTCCTGGCGCCCGAACCATGTCCCAAGGAATAGTTTCACCGCAATCGATGCATTTCGCGACGCCGCTGCAGTTGCAAAGCGGCGCGCTGCTGGCGGATTACACGCTGGTATACGAAACCTACGGCAGCCTCAATGCCGACAAATCCAATGCAGTGCTGGTCTGCCATGCACTGAATGCCTCGCATCACGTCGCCGGCGTGTATCAGGACGACGAAAAGAATGTCGGCTGGTGGGACAACATGGTGGGGCCGGGAAAACCGCTTGATACCGACAAGTTCTTCGTCATCGGCGTGAATAATCTCGGTTCCTGCTTCGGTTCGACCGGCCCGATGCATATCAACGCCGCCACCGGCAAGCCGTACGGCGCCGACTTTCCGGTCGTCACGGTAGAGGATTGGGTGCAGGCACAGGCGCGGCTGGCCGATGCGCTCGGCATCGTCCAATTTGCCGCGGTGATGGGTGGCTCGCTGGGTGGCATGCAGGCCCTGGCCTGGAGCCTGATGTATCCGACCCGGTTACGCCATTGTGTGGTGATCGCTTCGACCCCCAAGCTGTCGGCGCAGAATATTGCCTTCAATGATGTCGCGCGGCAGGCGATCCTGACTGATCCGGGTTTTCATGGCGGCGATTACTACGCGCATGGCGTGGTGCCGAAGAACGGTTTGCGGGTGGCGCGCATGGTCGGTCACATCACTTATCTGTCGGATGACGACATGGCTGAAAAATTCGGCCGCGACTTGCGCTCCGGCGAGTACCAGTTCGGCTTCGGCATCGATTTCGAAATCGAATCTTACCTGCGTTATCAAGGCGATAAATTCTCCGAGTATTTCGACGCCAATACCTATCTGCTGATTACCAAGGCGCTCGATTATTTCGATCCGGCCAAGGACTTCGACGGCGACCTGACGCGCGCCTTGAGCAAGACCCAGGCGCAGTTCCTGCTGGTGTCGTTCATGACCGACTGGCGCTTCTCGCCGGAGCGCAGCCGCGAAATCGTGCAGGCGCTGGTCAACAACAAGCGTCGCGTCAGCTATGCCGAGATCGACGCGCCGCACGGCCATGATGCGTTCCTGCTCGACGATCCGCGTTACATGAGCGTGGTGCGTGAATACTACAACCGCATCTGGCAGGAGCTGGAGCGGCCGCAATTATCGACGAATAACCACAAGACCGAAGTGGCGGGAGCAAGCGCATGAATTTCCAGCAATTAAGCAGTCTGCGTCCCGATCTGGCCTTCATCGCGCACTGGGTGCGCGATCAGTCGCAAGTGCTCGATCTGGGTTGCGGCGATGGCGTCATGCTCGATTACCTGCAGTCCGACAAGCAATGCGCGGGCTACGGCGTCGAAATCGACGATGACAAGATTCCGGCGTGCGTGACGCGCGGCGTCTCGGTCATCCAGCAGGATCTGGAAGCCGGCTTGACGCTGTTTGCCGACAACGCCTTCGACACGGTGCTGTGCCTGTCGGCCTTGCAGATGATGAAAAATGTCGAGGGCGTCTTGCGCGATATCGCCCGCGTCGGCCGCGAGGCGATCGTGTCGTTCCCTAATTTTGCCTACTGGCCGCATAGAGTGGCGCTATTGCGCGGCCGTATGCCAGTATCCAAGAGCCTGCCTTACGAATGGTATGACACGCCCAACCTGCGTTGCGCGACCATCAAGGATTTTGAAGAGCTGGCGAACGAAGTCGGATTGGAAGTACTCGAATGTGTGGCGCTGCATGACGGCCAGCCGATCTCGGTCTTGCCCAACTGGCGTGGTAGTCTTGCGGTATTCCGCTTTCGCAAGAAATAAACCGGTAAGAAATAAATACAAGCAGGGCTGCAACAGCTGTTTCGATACAACGTTAGCCATATCATCCCCGTGCAGGCGGGGATCCATTTTGCTGTCAACATGGATTCCTGCCGGCGCGCGCATGAAGGCGATTTTAAAATGTCGGACTGCAGTTGATGCTGTAGTCTGGCGGCAGATACCCAACTCCCCGCCGCCGCGGGCGCATTCATGACATCAGATTCAAATCCCTGGCATCACTACCTCAACCGGCGCATGCTGATTTGCGCCTTCCTCGGTTTCAGTTCCGGCCTGCCGCTATTCATCCTGCTGAGCTTGTTGCAAGCGTGGCTCAGCAAGTCCGGCCTTGACGTCAAAGCGCTCGGCCTGTTCGCGCTGGTGATGTTCCCGTACACCTGGAAGTTCCTGTGGTCGCCGCTGATGGACCGCTTCCATTTCGGTAAGCTGGGACGCCGGCGCAGCTGGATGATGCTGACCCAGGCCTGCCTGTTCGTCGCCATCGGCGGCATGGGCATGCTCGACCCGCATACGCAAGTGGCGACGATCGCCTTCGTTGCGTCAGTGGTGGCATTCCTGTCGGCCAGCCAGGATATCGTGATCGATGCCTATCGCCGTGAAATCCTGCCGGACAACGAGCAGGGCCTGGGCGCGGCGATCAACGTCAATGCCTACAAGGTAGCCGGCATGGTGCCGGGAGCGCTGTCGCTGTTCCTGGCCGATCACATGAGCTGGCATGCTGTGTTCTGGATTACTGCGGCGTTCATGTTGCCCGGCCTGATCTGCACGTTGCTGATCAAGGAGCCGGAAGTGTACGGCTCGCCACCGAAGAATATCCGCGAAGCCGTGGTCTTGCCGTTCCAGGAGTTCATTGCCAGAGATGGCTGGAGCGGCGCGTTGTGGGTGCTCGGGTTCATTTTCCTGTACAAGCTCGGCGATAGTATGGCCACCGCGCTTGCTACCAGGTTTTATATCGATCTCGGTTTTTCGCTGACGCAAATCGGCGTGATTTCCAAAACCACCAGTCTTTGGGCCAGTCTGGTCGGCGGCCTGGTCGGCGGCATATGGATGGTGCAGATCGGTATCAATCGCGCCTTGTGGATTTTTGGCGTGGTGCAGGCCGTGACGATACTCGGATTTGCCTGGCTGGCGCAGGTCGGCGCCGATCCGTTCGTGCTGGCGATCGTGATCGGCGGCGAAGCGTTTGGCGTCGGCCTCGGCACCGCCGCTTTTGTTGCCTATATCGCCCGTACTACCGATCCGCGCTACACTGCAACGCAATACGCGCTGTTCACCAGTCTTGCCGCGGTGCCGCGCACCTTTGTCAACTCATCGGTGGGTTACATCGTTGCTCAAACAGGCTGGTTCAATTTTTTCATTTTGTGTTTCGCGCTGGCGCTGCCCGGCATGCTGATTTTGTTCAAGGTCGCGCCGTGGAATCAGAAATGATATGTAGGGAAAATGCGTAACAAATGAAATCGTTTATGTGTTCACGGAGAAATCCCTGTTACATCCTAAAAAAAGCAGTAGAATCAGATCGTGTCATGCTCTTCCGAGCCCTGCAGAAATGATGGGCTACACCGCGGAACTGCGAGTACCGGAAGATGTCAAACTTAGCAGAAAGATTCGTTCAATTTGTTTTCGCAACATCGTTGATGCGGGGGTGATATGGATATCTACAGCAGCTTTGCGAGCCGGTTCGACAAGACCAGAGAAGAAGAGTTTTCACTAGAAGAATATCTGTCGCTTTGTAAGAACGATCCAAGCTGTTATGCGACAGCTGGTGAACGCATGCTGATGGCGATAGGCGAACCGCAACAAGTCGACACGCGTCATGATCCTTTGTTGTCGCGCATCTTTGCCAACAAGGTCCTCAAGGTCTATCCCGCATTCAAGGAATTCTACGGCGCCGAAGAGGTGATCGAGCAGGTGGTCGCCTATTTCCGCCACGCCGCACAAGGCCTGGAAGAGCGCAAACAAATTCTCTATTTACTAGGTCCTGTCGGCGGCGGCAAGTCGTCGATCGCCGAGCGCCTCAAGCAGTTGATGGAGCACGTGCCGTTTTATTCGCTGAAAGGATCGCCGGTCAATGAGTCGCCGCTCGGTCTGTTCGATTACGAAGAGGATGGCGCGATCCTGGAAGAACAGTACGGCATTCCGCGTCGTTACCTGAAATCGATCCTGAGTCCGTGGGCCGTCAAGCGCCTGCATGAATTCAACGGCGATATCCGCAAATTCCGCGTGGTTAAACGCTATCCATCGATCTTGCGGCAGATTGCGATTTCCAAGACCGAGCCGGGCGACGAAAACAACCAGGACATCTCAACCCTGGTCGGCAAGGTCGATATCCGCAAGCTGGAGCAATATTCGCAAGACGACGCCGATGCCTATAGCTATTCCGGCGGCCTGTGCCTGTCGAATCAGGGCTTGCTGGAATTCGTCGAAATGTTCAAGGCGCCGATCAAGGTGCTGCATCCTTTGCTGACTGCAACGCAGGAAGGCAACTTCAAGGGCACCGAAGGTTTTGGCGCGATTCCGTTTGACGGCATCATCCTGGCCCACTCGAACGAATCGGAGTGGAAAGCCTTCCGCAACAACAAGAACAACGAAGCGCTGCTGGATCGGATCTACATCGTCAAAGTGCCTTATTGCCTGCGGGTTTCCGAGGAAATCAAGATTTATGAAAAACTGATTCGCACATCCTCGCTGGGCAAGGCGATCTGTGCGCCGGGCACATTGAAGATGATGGCGCAGTTCTCGATCCTGACGCGTCTGGGCGAGCCGGAAAATTCGAGCATCTTCTCGAAAATGCAGGTGTATGACGGCGAGAACCTGAAGGACAGCGATCCGAAAGCCAAATCGTTCCAGGAATATCGCGATTATGCGGGCGTTGATGAGGGAATGACCGGCGTGTCGACGCGTTTCGCGTTCAAGATACTGTCACGCGTATTCAACTTCGATTCGACCGAAGTCGCAGCCAATCCGGTGCACCTGATGTATGTGCTGGAACAGCAGATCGAACGCGAGCAATTCCCGCAAGAGGTGGAACAAAAGTATCTGTCCTACGTCAAGGATACGCTGGCGACACGTTATGCTGAATTTATCGGCAAGGAAATCCAGACCGCTTACCTTGAGTCGTATTCTGAATATGGTCAGAATGTTTTCGACCGCTACGTCACTTATGCCGACTTCTGGATCCAGGACCAGGAATTCCGCGATCACGACACCGGCGAAAGTTTCGATCGTGCGGCCCTGAATGGTGAGCTGGAAAAGATCGAAAAACCGGCCGGCATCAGCAATCCGAAGGATTTCCGTAACGAAATTGTCAACTTCGTATTGCGTGCGCGCGTCTCGAATGCCGGCAAGAATCCGTTGTGGACCAGCTACGAGAAATTGCGCGTGGTTATCGAAAAGAAAATGTTTTCGAATACCGAGGATTTGCTGCCGGTTATCTCGTTCAATGCCAAGGGTTCCAACGAAGAATTGCGCAAGCATGAGGATTTTGTGAATCGCATGGTTAGCAAAGGTTACACGCCGAAACAGGTACGATTACTGTGCGAATGGTATTTGCGTGTACGCAAATCCTCATAAGGTGGATCGCCGGTAAGCAGCACAAAGAGAAAAGCGCCAATTACCAGCAGCTCACCAGATGCATTCCGACCAGGAGAGCCGACCGTGTTGCATCAGATAATCGACCGTAGACTTTCTGGCAAGAACAAGAGCATTGCCAACCGGGAGCGCTTTTTACGGCGCTTCCGGGCGGCTATTCACCGCTCGGTGACCGAAGCGGTGCGCGACCGCGGCATCAAGGAAATCGAGAACGCCAAGAGCATCAGCATTCCGCGCAAGGGCATCAGCGAACCGGTATTCGGCCATGGGCCAGGCGGCAAGCGCGAAATGGTCCACCCCGGCAACCAGGACTATCTGCAGGGCGATCGCATTGCCCGTCCGCAGGGCGGCGGCGGGGGCGGTGGCAGTTCACCCAGCAATCAAGGCGAGGGCGAAGACGATTTCGTATTCCAGCTGTCGCGCGAAGAATTCATGCAGTACTTCTTCGAAGACCTGGAGTTGCCACGCCTGATCAAGACCAACCTGATCGCAGTGCCAAGCTGGAAGAACATGCGCGCAGGGTACTCGACCGACGGCACACCAAACAATATCGACATCGTCCGCTCGCTGCGTAGCTCGCTCGGGCGGCGCATTGCGCTCGGTTCGCCGCTGGTGGTCAAGCTGCGCGAACTGGAGCAGCTGATGGAGACGCTCAAGGCCGATCCGCAAGATAGGCGCGATGAGATCATGCGCCTGGAAGACGATATCCATCACCTGAAGGGACGCATCTGGCGCATTCCGTTCATTGATCCTTTCGACCTGCGCTACGTCAACCGGGTCAAGGTGCCGCAACCCTCAAGCCGCGCCGTGATGTTTTGCGTGATGGACGTGTCGGGGTCGATGGATGAGCAGCGCAAGGATTTGTCGAAGCGCTTCTTCATCCTGCTGTATTTGTTCCTGACTCGAAATTACGAACATATCGAAGTGGTGTTCATCCGCCACCACACGCGTGCCGACGAGGTCGATGAAGAAACCTTTTTTCATTCGCAGGAAAGCGGCGGCACGGTGGTGTCGAGCGCACTGGAATTGATGAAACAGATCATCGATGCCCGTTATCCGCCGGGCGACTGGAATATTTATGGCGCGCAGGCGTCGGATGGCGACAACTGGAATGATGATTCGCCGAAATGCCGGCAACTGCTGGAACAGGAAATCTTGCCGCGCTCGCGCTATTTCGCCTACATCCAGGTGACCGTCGAAGAGCAGAATCTATGGACCGAATATGAGCAGATCGCTGCGGTCAATCCGCAGTTTGCAATGAAAAAAGTGCAGACTGCCAGCGAGATCTATCCGGTGTTCCGCGAATTATTCGAGAAGCAGGTGCAGACATGAACGACCGTCTGATCAATCACCAGTTGCCTTGTCCGTCAGATTGGAGTTTCGATCTGATTGAACAGTACAACGATGAAATTGCCCGCGTGGCGGCGCGCTACAAGCTGGATATCTATCCGATCCAGTTGGAGATCATCACTGCCGAACAGATGATGGATGCCTACGCGTCGGCGGGCATGCCGGTGAATTACCGGCACTGGTCGTTCGGCAAGCATTTCCTGATGACGGAACGCGACTACAAGCGTGGCCAGATGGGCCTGGCCTACGAAATCGTCATCAATTCGAATCCGTGCATCGCCTATCTGATGGAAGAAAATACGATGACGATGCAGGCGCTGGTGATCGCGCATGCGGCGTACGGACACAATTCTTTTTTCAAAGGCAACTACCTGTTCCAGTTGTGGACCGATGCCCACGCCATCGTCGATTACCTGGTGTATGCGAAGAGTTATATTGCCGAGTGCGAGGAACGTTACGGTTTTTCGAAGGTTGAAGAACTGCTCGATTCCTGCCATGCGCTGATGCATTACGGCGTCGATCGCTACAAGCGGCCGCAAAAATTATCGCTGGAGAAGGAACAGGCGCAGCGTCGCGAACGTGCAGAGTACATGCAGTCGCAAGTCAATGAGTTGTGGCGCACTTTGCCCGAAAAGAAGGCTGAGGCGGCAGAGCAGGTCGAAGGGCGTTTTCCGCCTGAGCCGCAGGAAAATTTGCTGTATTTTGCCGAGAAAAATTCACCGCTGCTGGAATCCTGGGAGCGTGAAGTCATCCGCATCGTGCGCAAGATTGCCCAGTATTTCTATCCACAGCGCCAGACCCAGGTCATGAACGAAGGTTGGGCCACGTTCTGGCACTACACGATCCTGAATACGCTTTACGATGAAGGCCGCCTGACGGACGGCTTCATGATGGAGTTTCTCCATTCGCACAGCAATGTGGTGTACCAGCCGCCGGTGACCAAGTCGTACTACAGCGGCATCAATCCTTACGCGCTCGGGTTTTCAATGATGAGCGATATCCGGCGTATTTGCGAAAATCCGACCGATGAAGACCGCGAATGGTTTCCAGAATTGGCTGGTTCGCCGTGGCTCGATACCTTGCATTACGCGATGCGCAACTTCAAGGATGAAAGTTTTGTTGCGCAATACCTGTCGCCCAAGCTGATACGCGACATGCGCTTGTTTGCGGTGCTCGACGATGAACATCGCAGCGAGCTGGAAGTATCGGCGATCCACAACGGCGCAGGCTATCAATACGTCCGCCAGGCATTGTCGCGCCAATACGATATCAACCATCGGGAACCGAACATCCAGGTCTGGGCGGTCAATACACGCGGCGACCGTAGCCTGACCTTGCGGCATTTCCGCAGCGACGGCCGGCCGCTGGCGGATGGCACCGATGAAATGCTGCGCCACATGGCGCGCCTGTGGCAGTTCGATGTGTACCTGGAGAGCGTCGACGACAGCGGCAATGTATTGCAGCGCTATGAATGTGTCAGCGAAAACAAATACGTATTGCGGCCGTAGGGTGGGCACCTCGTGCCCACGCGTGACGGTGATAGCTGGAGCATATTAGGTAGGTTACGGCATGGACATGACGCAACCTACCGAAGCTTATAGGCGCGCACCATCCCGGCTATGCACCAGCTTGCCGGCCGCATAAGTCGCGGCAATAGCCCGGTCATCACCCAGAAGCGCCAGCGCAAACAACAACTCTTCCAGGCTTTCAGTCCGCTCCGTACGGCGCGCCAGCAATGGCGTCGATTGCGGGTCGAGGACGATGAAATCTGCCTCGGCGCCGGTCGCGAAATTACCGATGGTTCCTTCCAGTTGCAGGCTGCGTGCGCCGCCCAGCGTGGCCAGGTAGAACATGCGCAGCGCGGGCAGGTAGGTGTTGCCCATGCGCGCCACCTTGTAGGCTTCGTTCATGGTTTGCAGCATCGAGAAACTGGTGCCGCCGCCAACATCGGTAGCCAAGGACAACGGCACTTGCGCGGCGTCGGCAGCTTCGAAATCGAACAGGCCGCTACCGAGGAACAGATTCGAGGTCGGGCAGATCGAAATCGCCGATTGGGTTTCGGCCATGCGCCGGCGATCACTGTCGTCGAGCCAGACGCAATGTGCGTACATCGAGCGTGGCCGCAGCATGCCGTACTTGTCGTAGACATCCATATAGCTGCGTGCATCCGGGAACAGCGATTTGACCCAAGCCACTTCATCGGTGTTTTCTGCTGCGTGGGTTTGAAGGTAGACGTCCGGATAGGCGGCGGCCAGTTCTCCCGCAAGTTGCAATTGCGCGTTGCACGAGGTCGGCGCAAAGCGCGGCGTGATCGCATACAACTGGCGGCCGCGGTTGTGCCATTTCTTCAGCAGATCTTCGCTTTCGCGAATGCCGCCTTCGGCTGTGTCTTGCAGGAAATCCGGGCAATTCCGGTTCATCATCACCTTGCCGGCAATCATGCGCAGGTTGCGGGCTTCGCTTTCGGTGAAGAATGCATCGACCGAAACGGGATTGACGGTACAGAACACCATCGCCGTGGTGGTGCCGCAGCGCAGCAGCTCATCGACAAAGAAGTGCGCGACGTCGCTGGCATGCGCCGGATCGCTGAACTTGCGTTCGGTCGGGAAAGTATATTTTTCCAGCCAAGGCAGCAGGCCTGGCGCCGGCGACGCGATCATGTCGGTCTGCGGATAGTGGACGTGGCTGTCGATAAAGCCCGGCATGATGATCTTGCCGCGGAAATCCTGGATCTTCAGTTCCGTTTGCAGAGATGTCTTCAATTGCGCCGACAACTGTACGTAATCTCCAGCTGCCGCCACCTTGCCGTCAGCGATCACCAGCAAACCGTCTTCATGCCACTCATAGGCATCGGCATGATGGGCAGGATCCGCGTTGAAATGCAGGATGCTGGCGCGATATGCCTGTAATGTGGACTGGTCGAGGTTGCTGAAATTGGGAACTGCCATGAGAACTATCCTTGAATGAAAGCGCGGACAAGCGCGAGTATTGGTAACTGAGTGAGCAACTGTCTTCGATTAGATGGCGCCGACAACCTGCTCTTGCAAGCGCAATTGCGGCGCCGTCGATGCAGCTTTCTGTTGTTTGGCAATCTGCTCCCAGACCTGCAGCAATTGCGCGGTAACCGAGACCGCGATGACGGCCGGTTCCTTGCCGACGATGCCCGCAATGCCGATTGGACAGACCATGTCAGCCAGGCGTTCAGCGGAAATGCCCCGTTCCTGCAGGCGGTGCTCGAATTGCATGCGTTTGGTCTTGGAGCCGATCAGGCCGAACCAGGCGACGCCATCGCGTTGCAGGATCTGCGCCGACAAGCGCTGATCGAGCGCGTGATTATGCGTCATGACCAGGAAGCTGGAACCGTCTGGGGCGCCATCGACAAGCGCTTCCGGTGTATCGGTCGCTTCCATGCTGACGTTGGCCGGAAGTTCGTCGGGGAACATTTCTTCCCGTTCGTCGATCCAGACCACACGGCAAGGTAGATCGCCGAGCGCCTTGACGATCGCCGCACCGACGTGGCCGGCGCCGAACAGGAACAGTTGCGGCCGTGTCGCCAGGCAAGCATCGAGCAACCAGCGGCCGCTATTGTCGTCGCGCAGAATCAGGCATTGGCCTTGCGGTGCGATTGCCGGTGCCGATAACGCCGGCAGGGTCGGCAAGCGCCCCGGTCCGTGCAGGCGTTCGCCATCCGAGTCGCACAGCGTCGGCGGTGCATCGTCATCCATCGCCACCAAACGCCAGCTGTCTTCGGCATTGCGCAAACGGCGTTGCAGGAAGCCATAGTAGTCGGCCGATGCATTGGTCACGCGTTCAAACGCCAGATGCACGACGCCGCCACAGCACTGGCCCAGCGACGGGCCGAGGGAAAAGCGCTGCAAGCGACGTTCCCGGCTTAACGATAAACCTTCGGCCAGCATGTCGCGGGCGATCCGGATCGCCTGCAATTCCAGGTGGCCGCCGCCGATGGTGTCGAACTGGCCGACCGTGGTGACTACCATTTTTGCGCCCGGCTCACGCGGCCCCGAACCTTCGACCTGCGCCACGGTAATCAAAATCGCCGTCGCGGGTTGCGAAGCTTGCGTGATCAGCGTGGTGAGTGCATCCAGCCAGTTGCTCATGATGAGGCTCCCGAAAGTAACGGATCAGGCCGCGTTCGACTTGGCCGCAGCCAGGGCGCGTACCGCATCGACCGATTTCAGAATCGCTTCGCTGGTCGCTGGTGCATTCAGCGGCGGATTGAAGCGGTTGCCGCCGACGCTGGCGACGGCGTCGCGGATCGCAAAAAACACCGAGAACGGCAGCAGCAGCGGCGGTTCGCCGACCGCCTTGGAGCGGTGGATGCTGTCTTCGACGTTGCGGTTCTTGAACAGCTTGACGCGGAAATCCTGCGGGCAATCGGAAATACCGGGAATCTTGTAGGTCGACGGTGCATGCGTCATCAGCTTGCCGTCCTTGTTCCACCACAGTTCTTCCGTGGTCAGCCAGCCCATGCCCTGAATGAAGGCTCCTTCGACCTGGCCGATATCCAATGCCGGATTCAAGGACTGACCGGCGTCGTACAGCGCGTCGGCACGCAGCAACTTCCATTCGCCGGTAAAGGTGTCGACCACCACTTCCGATACCGAGGCGCCGTAAGCGAAGTACGAGAACGGCCGGCCATTCATGGTTTTCGGATCCCAGTGCAGGCCGGGCGTCGCGTAGAAGCCGTCGGACCACAGCTGTACCCGTGACAGATAGGCTTTCTGCGTCAGTTCGCCGAACGGCAGGCTGTGCTCACCCAGATGCACGGCGCCAGCGGAGAACGTCACTTCCTTGGCATCGCCGTTATGCAGCTTGGCGAAAAATTCCGCCAGGCGCTGGCGAATGGTATGCGCTGCATTTTGCGCTGCCTTGCCGTTCAGGTCGGCGCCGGTGGATGCTGCGGTAGCTGAAGTATTCGCCACCTTGCTGGTGTCGGTAGCGGTGACGCGCACCAGCTCCAGCGGAATCCCGAGTTCGTGGGCCACCACCTGTGCAACCTTGGTGTTGATGCCCTGGCCCATTTCGGTACCGCCGTGATTGACCAGCACGGAGCCGTCGGTATATACGTGAACCAGCGCGCCGGCCTGGTTGAAGTGCGTCACGTTGAAGGCGATGCCGAATTTGACCGGCGTCAGCGCCAGGCCTTTCTTCAATACCGGGCTGGAAGCATTGAACGCCTCGACAGCGGCGCGGCGTTGACGGTATTCGCTGGTGGCTTCGAGTTCGGCGACCAGTTCATGGATCACGTTGTCGACGATTTTCTGGCCGTACTGGGTGACGTTGCGGCCTTCTTCATCGTTACGGCCGTAGAAGTTCAGCTTGCGGATATCGAGTGCGTCGCGACCCAGGTTGCGGGCGATTTCATCGACAATGTATTCGATCGCAATCGCGCCTTGCGGGCCGCCGAAGCCGCGGAACGCGGTATTCGATTGGGTATTGGTCTTGCCGCACATGGCCTTGATGTCGACATCGGACAGGTAATAGGTATTGTCGAAGTGGCAGACCGCGCGGGTTGCCACCGGCGCCGACAAGTCGGTCGAGAAGCCGGCGCGGCTGACCATCTCGACGCGGGCGGCGACGATGCGACCGGTGTCGTCGTAACCGACTTCATAGTCGTAGTGGAAGCAGTGGCGCTTGCCGGTGACCATCATGTCGTCGTCGCGGTCAGCGCGCAGCTTGACCGGACGCTTCAGCTTTGCCGCGCTGATTGCCGCTACCGCAGCCCACAAGGCCGATTGCGATTCCTTGCCGCCAAAGCCACCGCCCATGCGCCGGCATTCGACCACGATATTGTGTGAATGCACGCCGAGCGCATGTGCGACCACGTGCTGCATTTCGGTCGGGTGCTGGGTCGAGCACAGCACCAGCATGCCGTTCTGTTCTTTCGGGATGGCGTAGGAAATCTGGCCTTCCAGGTAAAACTGTTCCTGGCCGCCGACATATAGCTGGCCGCTGACGCGGTTCGGCGCTGTTTCAAAAGCCTTTTGCGCATCGCCACGCGTCAGGCGCATCGGCGGCAGCACATACGATTTCGCTGCGTGCGCAGCTTGCGGCGTCAGGATGGCCGGCAATTCTTCGTAATCGATGACCACCTTGCGCACTGCGCGTCGGGCGTTGTCATGCGTGTCGGCGATGACCACGAAGATTGGCTGGCCGACATATTCGACCAGGCCTTCGGACAGGATCGGATCGTCGTGAATGATCGGGCCGCAATCGTTGGTGCCCGGAATATCGGCAGCGGTCAGGACCGAGACCACGCCGCGCGCACTGCGTACTGCATCCAGGTTGATCGAGCGGATACGGGCATGGGCCTTTTGCGACATGCCGAGCGCGGCGTGCAGCGTGCCTTGCGCTTCCGGGATGTCGTCGGTGTAAGTGGCTTCGCCCAGTACATGCAGGATCGCCGATTCGTGCGGATGCGATTGCCCGACTTCCGCCCAGGCCGCGCTTCCGTTTTGCGCCGGTGCATTGGTTTTCATAAAATCTTCGGTTTGCTTATTCATGCCGTTTCACTCGCAATGTCTCAGTTATGGCTCGGTTGTCTTTTTCGTGGGCGATGGCGCTGTCTCAAGCACACACGAAAGGATTCACCTGATCGGTCCGCAATGGCGCATCGACACGGGTTTCCAGCCAGAAGCGGCGCAACAGGTTTTGCGAAGTCTTCATCCGGTATTCACTGGAAGCGCGCATGTCGCTCAGCGGCTTGTAATCGTCCGTCATCAGGGCAACGGCCTTTTCCAATACTGTTTCGCTCCAGACCTGGCCGCGCAATGCAGCTTCAGTCAGGGCGGCGCGTTTCGGAGTTGCCGCCATGCCGCCGAAGGCGATGCGGATATCGCTGATCTTGTCGCCATCGAGCGTGACTGAAAACGCGGCGCAGACTGCGGAAATATCCTGGTCGAAGCGCTTGGCCAGTTTGTAGGTGCGGAAGCGTTGCCCGGCGTGCGGCAATGGAATCCGTACCGCCTCGACGAACTCGTCGGCCTGCATGTCTTTCTTCATGTAATCGAGGTAGAGCGCTTCCAGCGGCATCACGCGTTGTCCGGCAGGGCCGCGCAACACGACTTGCGCGCCGAGCGCGATCAGCCATGGTGGCGAATCGCCGATTGGCGAACCATTGGCGACATTGCCGCCCAGCGTGCCGGCATTGCGGATCGGCAGCGAGGCAAAGCGTTGCCACATCTCGGATAACTCAGGGTAGTGCTTGCAGATCTCGGCATAGGCGTCATTCAGCGTCACGCCGGCGCCGATTTCGAGCTGCTGGTCGCGCACCGCCAGGGCGTTCAATTCGGCCACCTGGCCGAGATAGATGATGTCGCCCAGGTCGCGCATTTGCTTGGTGACCCACAGGCCGACATCGGTCGAACCGGCCAGGATGCGTGCAGCAGGGTAGGCGGCCCGTACTTCCACCAGTTGCGCCAGCGTGCGCGGCGCGTAAAAAGTCTGGCCTTCGTGGCGGTAGGTGAACATCTCGTCGCGTTGCAGCGGTTGCAGCGCCTGTTCCAATGCCTGGCGATCGAAGCCGACCGCGGGCAATTCGCCCATCCGGTGCGCAGCGTCGATGATCGGCCGGTAGCCGGTGCAGCGGCACAGATTGCCGGATAGAGCGATGTCAATGTCCTTGCGTTGCAGCGGCTGACATGCGCCTGCCGATTTGCAGGATGGCGCCTGGCTGCCGTCGTTCTTCAGGTACAGGTCCCACAGCGACATCACGAAGCCCGGTGTGCAGAAGCCGCATTGCGAACCGTGGCATTCGACCATCGCCTGTTGCACTGGATGCAGGCCGCCGTCGTTTTGCTTCAGGTCTTCGACTGTATACAAGGCTTTGCCATCCAGTGTCGGCAGGAATTGAATGCAGGAGTTGACCGATTTCAGCGTGACGCCGTCCGCAGTCTGTTCGCCGATGACAACCGTGCAGGCGCCGCAATCGCCTTCCGCACAGCCTTCCTTGCTGCCGGTGCAGTGAAGGTCTTCACGCAGGTGTTGCAGGATGGTGCGGGTAGGCGCGGCCTGATCCACTGTGTGGACTGCGCCACGGTAGTAGAAACGGATGACATTTTCGGCCGTGGATTTGGATGCGGACGTAGACAAGACGATCTCCATTCTGGATGGGCGACTATTGCAAAACTTCTGCCTTGTTGACCGTATTGCCTGGTTTGCCGGGGTGCGGTACTGATAACTAGAAGAGCTTTGCAACGGCCTATTAATTATGATCGCAGATTAGCATTTGCGCCGGTCGTCTATATAGCGAAAGGGCTAATGTCAATTATCTGCAATATGGAATAGAGAAAGAATAAGTAATTCCATTCAACGCATATCGATGCACATGAATGGTGCCGTTTGGTTTGGTATTTTTTTGATAATTCATTCAATGACCAAACGCGGAAAATGTGGTCGCTCAGATAATTAATTAGGTTTCAGGAGCATCATTTGTCGGCGTGAATCCCCGCTATGCCGCGCCGGGACCGGTTATCATCTCGCTGGAATAATCAATATTTATCTCGGAGCATTATCTTGACCCCATTCAGTAACCCATCGCGGCGACGCGGTTTTCCCCAAAATGGCGCCAATTCCCTCACCGGAATAGAGCAGAAACCAGAGTTGCCGATGTCGCTTTGTCATGGCAAATCAACGGCATTCGAGTTTGCCGTGACAGTCTCTACACAATAAAAAAGGGGACATGACCATGCAATTTCTGGAAAAATTCTTCAAGCTGAAAGAAAACGGCACCGACGTCCGCACGGAATTGATTGCCGGATTGACCACTTTCTTGACGATGGCTTACATCATCTTCGTCAATCCAGCGATCCTCGGCGATGCCGGCATGCCGAAGGGCGCAGTATTTGTTGCGACCTGTGTTGCCGCCGCCATCGGTACGCTGATCATGGCCTTGTACGCCAACTATCCGATTGCCCTGGCGCCCGGCATGGGGCTCAATGCCTACTTCGCCTACGCGGTGGTTAAGGGCATGGGTGTGTCGTGGGAAGTGGCGCTAGGCGCCGTGTTCATTTCCGGCTGCCTGTTCATCATCGTCAGCCTGGTCGGCATTCGCGGCATGATCGTCAACGGCATTCCGCCGACGATACGGATTGCAATCACCGCTGGCATTGGCCTGTTCCTTGGCTTCATCGCACTGAAGAGCTCGGGCCTGGTGGTGGCGAATCCTGCGACCTTCGTGCAAATCGGCGACCTGCATAAAATTCCGGTGATCTTGTCGATCCTCGGTTTCCTGCTGATCGTGGTGCTGGATCACCTCAAGGTCAAGGGCGCGATCCTGATCGGTATCCTGACCGTGACCGTGCTCAGCTTTGTGGTTGGCGGCAATACCTTCAACGGCGTGGTGGCGATGCCGCCATCGATAGAGCCGACCTTGTTCAAGCTCGACATCATGGGCGCCTTGTCGATGGGTATCCTGAACATCGTGTTGGTGTTTTTCCTGGTTGAGATGTTCGACGCCACCGGCACCATGATGGGCGTGGCGAACCGTGCCGGCTTGCTGGTCAACGGCAAGATGGCGCGCCTCAACAAAGCCTTGCTGGCCGACAGTACGGCGATTGTGGCCGGCACCATGCTGGGCACCTCCAGCACCACCGCCTATGTCGAAAGCGCGGCGGGCGTGCAGGCCGGCGGACGCACCGGACTGACGTCGATGGCGGTCGGCATCCTGTTCCTGGCTTGCCTGTTCATTTCACCGCTGGCCGGCGCGGTACCGGCCTACGCAACGGCGCCGGCCTTGTTTTATGTCGCCGGCCTGATGCTGCGTGAAGTGGTGCATCTGAATTGGGAAGACAGCACTGAAAGCGTGCCTGCCGTGATCACCATACTGATGATCCCTTTCACCTATTCGATCGCCAACGGCATCGCCTTCGGTTTCATTTCATATGCGGCGCTGAAGCTGTTCACCGGGCGTGCCAAGCAGGTGCCGGTGATGGTGTGGGTGATCGCTGCGATCTTCCTGTTCAAGTTCATCCATCTGGGTGGCGATTGACAACGATTGACAACGTAGCGTGGGCACGCGTGCCCAGGCGGAACTTCGCGATCCGTTGATCGCATGATATAGGCGTACCGCGTGGGCAGAAAAACCTGCCCACCCTACGATATCGGTTACAGATTGGGCGCCAGCCAGCGCTCGACATCTTCCTTCGGCACATCGCGCCTTGCCGCCATGTCGCTGACCTGGTCGTCACCGATCTTGCCGACCACGAAGTACTTCGATTCCGGATGGGCGAAGTAGAAGCCGGAGACGGCGGCGCCCGGGAACATGGCGAAGGACTCCGTCACCTGCATGCCGATCTCGTCGCATTGCAGCAGCTGGAACATGTCGGCCTTGACCGTGTGTTCCGGACACGCCGGATAGCCGGGAGCAGGGCGGATGCCGCTGTACTTTTCCTTGATCAGGGCTTCGTTGGACAATTCTTCATCAGGCACATAGCCCCACAAATCCTTGCGCACCCGCTCATGCATGTATTCGGCAAACGCTTCCGCCAGGCGATCGGCCAGTGATTTCAGCATGATCGACGAGTAATCGTCATGCGCATCTTCAAAACGCTTCTCGTACTTTTCAATGCCAATGCCGCTGGTCACGGCGAACAGGCCGATGTAGTCGGCAATGCCGGACGATTTCGGTGCAATGAAATCGGACAGGCACTGGTTCGGCCGGGCGACGCCATCGATCACCGGCTTGACGGTTTGCTGGCGCAAGCCGTAATAGGTGAACGCGACTTTGCTGCGGGTGTCATCGGTATAGATTTCGATGTCGTCATCGTTGACCGTGTTGGCCGGCATCAGCGCTATGACGCCGTTGGCGGTCAGCCAGCGGCCATCGATCAGCTTCTTCAATAGCGCCTGGCCTTCTTCGAATACCTTGCTGGCGGCTTCACCGACCACTTCATCGGTCAGGATCGCCGGGTACGGACCAGCCAGGTCCCAGGTCTGGAAGAACGGACCCCAGTCGATGTAGCGCGCCAGCGTGCCGAGATCGACATTCTTGAAAACGCGGCGACCGATGAACTTGGGTTTGACTGGCGCAAACTCGAGCTTGGTACGATTCTCGCGCGCAGCAGCCAGCGACAGCAACGGCACGGCTTTCTTGTTGGCGTGTTGTTCGCGGATGCGTTCGTAATCGACCGCGATTTCCTCGATGTACTGGTCGCGCTGTTCCGGCGTCAGCAGCGATTGCGCCACCGACACCGAACGTGAAGCGTCCGGCACATACACCACCGGGCCATCGTAATTCGGCGCGATCTTGACCGCGGTATGGGCGCGGCTGGTGGTGGCGCCGCCGATCAGCAACGGCATCTTGACGCTGCGGAAGTACGGGTCGCGCTGCATTTCCTTGGCGACGTAAGCCATTTCTTCCAGCGACGGCGTGATCAGGCCGCTCAGGCCGATGATGTCGGCATTCTCGGCCTTGGCCATCGCCAGGATTTCCGAGCACGGCACCATCACGCCCATATTCACTACTTCAAAGTTATTACATTGCAGGACCACCGAGACGATGTTCTTGCCGATGTCGTGGACGTCGCCCTTGACCGTGGCGATGACGATCTTGCCCTTCGGTTTGGCAGCGATGCCGGTCAATTCTTCATGCAGCCGCTTCTCTTCCTCGATGTACGGAATCAGATGCGCCACCGCCTGCTTCATCACGCGCGCCGATTTCACCACCTGCGGCAGGAACATCTTGCCCTGGCCGAACAGGTCGCCGACGATGTTCATGCCATCCATCAGCGGCCCTTCGATCACATGGATCGGGCGGCCGCCGTTGTTCAGCAATTCCTGGCGCGCTTCCTCGGTGTCTTCGACGATCCATTGCGTGATGCCTTGCACCAGCGCATGGGCCAGCCGCTGCTGCACAGTGCCGCTGCGCCATTCCAGCGTGGCTTCTTCTTTCTTGTCGCCGGCTTTCAGGGTCGAGGCAATTTCGATCATGCGCTCGGTGGCGTCTTCACGGCGGTTCAGCACCACGTCTTCGACCCGTTCGCGTAGCTCTGCAGGCAGGTTGTCGTAGACGCCCATCATGCCGGCGTTGACGATGCCCATGGTCATGCCGGCCTTGATCGCGTGATACAGGAACACCGTGTGGATCGCTTCACGCGCCGGATCGTTGCCGCGGAAACTGAAGCTGACGTTGGAGACGCCGCCGCTGATCTTGGCATGCGGCAGGTTCTCGCGGATCCAGCGCGTGGCGTTGATGAAATCAACCGCGTAGTTGTTGTGCTCTTCGATGCCAGTGGCGATTGCGAAAATGTTCGGATCGAAAATGATGTCTTCCGGCGGGAAGCCGATCTGGTCCACCAGTAACCGATAAGCGCGCTCGCAAATTTCGATCTTGCGTTCGAAAGTATCGGCCTGGCCTTTTTCATCGAAGGCCATCACGATCACCGCCGCACCGTAGCGCCGGCACAGCTTGGCCTGGCGCAGGAATTCCGGTTCGCCTTCCTTCATCGAAATCGAGTTGACCACCGCCTTGCCTTGCACGCATTTGAGGCCGGCTTCGATCACTGTCCATTTCGAGGAGTCGATCATGATCGGTACGCGTGCGATATCCGGTTCGGATGCGATCAGGTTGAGGAAGCGCTGCATGGCGGCGATCGAATCCAGCATCGCTTCATCCATGTTGATGTCGATCACCTGGGCGCCGTTCTCCACCTGCTGGCGCGCCACCGCTAATGCTTCGTCGTACTGCTCGTTGAGGATAAGCCGGGCGAATGCTTTGGAACCGGTGACGTTGGTACGCTCGCCGACGTTGACGAACAGCGAGTTGTCGTCGATGGTGAATGGCTCCAGTCCCGACAACCGCATTTCATGCGTGGTTTCCGGCACGGTGCGCGGCGGAATCTTGGTCACGGTGTCGGCAATCGCCTTGATGTGCGGCGGCGTGGTGCCGCAGCAGCCGCCGGCGATATTGACGAAGCCGCTTTCGGCGAAATCCTTCAACAATGAGGAAGTCACGTCCGGTGTTTCATCGAAGCCGGTGTCGCTCATCGGATTGGGCAGGCCGGCGTTTGGATAGATACAGACGAAGGTGTCGGCGATCTTCGACAATTCTTCCGCATAAGGACGCATCAGCGCCGCACCTAACGCGCAGTTGAGGCCGACGGTGAGCGGCTTGGCATGGCGGATCGAATTCCAGAAGGCAGGCACGGTCTGGCCCGAGAGGATACGGCCGGAAGCGTCGGTGACGGTGCCGGAAATCATGATCGGCAAGCGCAGGCCAGATTCTTCGAAGAAGGTATCGATGGCGAACAGCGCCGCCTTGCAATTCAAGGTGTCGAAGATGGTTTCGACCAACAGCACATCAGCGCCGCCTTCGACCAGGCCGCGGGTTTGCTCCAGGTAGGCGGCGACCAGTTGGTCGAACGTGACATTGCGCGCCGCCGGATCGTTGACGTCAGGCGAGATCGACGCGGTTTTCGGTGTCGGGCCGAGGGCGCCGGCGACGAAGCGCGGCTTGTCCGGTGTCGAATATTTATCGCAGGCGGCGCGCGCCAGCTTGGCCGACACCACGTTCATTTCGTAAGCAAGATGGGCCATGTGATAGTCATCTTGCGCGACCGTGGTGGCGCCGAAGGTGTTGGTCTCGATCAGGTCGGCGCCGGCCGCCAGGTATTGCTCGTGCACTTCGCTGATGACGTGCGGCTGGGTCAGCGACAGCAATTCATTGTTGCCCTTGACGAACAGCTCACGGCCCGGCCCGGTGAAATCGATGAAACGGCCGCTGGGACCGCCACGGTAATCTTCTTCCGTCAGCTTGTATTGCTGGATCATGGTGCCCATCGCACCATCCAGGATCAGGATGCGTTGCGCCAGCAGCTCGCGCAGGCGGGTTTCGGTGGGATTGATCGAAGCGGTCGAAGTGGTTGCTGAAGGCGTCACGGCAAGTGTCATGGGGTACTCTGGTCAGGGACGCAAAAAACCCGGTCGCCGATAGCGCCGGGTTTTTTGCAATGGCAATGCCAGAAATTATACGTTAAATCAAGGGCTTGCGTATTTCTGATAGCTGATTACGCTGCTTCCTGATCCACTGCCCGCGCAACCGTTTGTTGTGGTTCATTGAGCTTCAGGGTCAGGCATTTTGCCGCGCCGCCAGCCTTCAGGAATTCGGTCAGGGCGGTCTGGTGAACGATGAAGCCGCGGCTTTGCAGTTGCTCGACCAGCGCCGGAGACGCCTGGTTCAGGAAGATATGGCGGCCCGAGTTGACGGTATTGCAAGCAAAATGCAGGGCATCTTCGCTGCTGACCACGATGCGCTTGTCGGCAGGCACGCGGGCGGTGATTGCGGCTTGCGAAGCGGCGTCGAATGCTTCCGGGAAATACATCACGTAGCCGCCGGCCAGTGGACAGAAGCAGGTATCCAGATGGTAGAAGCGGGCGTCGACCAGTTTCAGCGGCTGTACTTCAATCTGCAGCATTTCCGACAGACGGGTAGCGCAGGCGATATCCGAACGGTGGCCATGACCGAACCACAACAGGTTTTCGCTACGATCCATCAGCGCATCGCCGGCGCCTTCGAACGGCAGTTCTGGCGGCAGGGTCAACACTTCAAAGCCATGCGCGGTGAAGGCGGCGTCGAAATAGACTTCTTCAGCTTGTCGTTCAACGTGGCGGAAACGCGACAACACTACCTTGTTGCCCAGCACGACGCCGGCGTTGGCGGTAAACACCAGATCCGGCACGCCCGGCATGGCCGGCATCAGCTTGACTTTGGCCACCTGGCTGATGGCGTCCACCAGCGCCTGCCATTGCTGCATGGCGACGCTACGGTTGCCATGCGCAATATTGCCAGCCATCCACGGATTAATGACATAAGACACTTCAAAATGATCCGGAGCGCACATCAAGAATGTGTCTTCCGCGGTATGGTCCAGCAGGTGGTTGGTCATGCGTAGCTCCTTTCGGTCAGGTGAGTTGCAGGCGTATCGATGGTTGTAAATGTGTGGCGAATCGCTTCCAGTGCGGCGTCGATGTCGTTGGCGGTAATGATCAGCGGCGGCGCAAAACGCACCACGGTGTCATGGGTATCCTTCGACAGGATGCCTTGCTCCATCAGGCGTTCGCAGAATTCGCGCGCGGAGATAAAGGCAGGATCCAGATCCATGCCGATCAGCAGGCCTCTACCGCGGATTTGCCGGATGGCGGGATGCTTGATCGCACGCAATCCGCTCAGCAGGCGTTCGCCCATGCGCTCGGCGTTGTCGGCCAGTTTTTCATCACGCAGCAAGCGCAGCGCGGCATGGCCGACCGCTGCCGACAGCGGATTACCGCCGAAGGTGCTGCCGTGATCGCCAGGCGTAAACACCGCCATCAAGTCTTCGCGCGCCAGGAAGGCCGACACCGGCAGCAAGCCACCGCCCAGCGCCTTGCCGAGGATCAGGCCATCCGGTTTGACGCCGTCATGGTCGCTGGCCAGCAGGCGGCCGGTGCGGCCGAGGCCGGTCTGGACTTCGTCGCAGATCAGCAGCACGTTGTGACGGTCGCAGATTTCCCGGCATTTCGCCAAATAGCCTTCCGGCGGTACGATGATGCCGGCTTCGCCCTGGATCGGTTCCAGCAGGAAGGCCGCGGTGCGCGGCGTAATCGCAGCTTCCATGGCGGCAGCATCGCCGAACGGCACGCTGGCGAAACCACCGGAAAACGGGCCGAAGCCGTCGCGGTATTGGGCTTCCGACGAGAAGCCGATAATGGTCGTGGTGCGGCCGGAAAAATTGCCATGGCAAACGATGATTTCAGCGCTGTTTTCGGCAATGCCTTTCACCTTGTGGCCCCATTTGCGGGCCGCCTTGATCGCGGTTTCGACAGCTTCGGCGCCGCTGTTCATCGGCAGCGCTTTCGGCATGCCGGTCATTTCGCACAGCAGTTGCAGGAACGGCCCAAGCTGGTCGCTGTAGAAGGCGCGCGAGACGATCGCCAACTGCGCCGCCTGTTTGGTCAGCGCGCCGACCAGGGTTGGATGGCTATGGCCAAAACTGACGGCGGAATAGGCCGACATCATGTCCATGTAACGCTTGCCGTCCTGATCCCACAGCCAGATGCCTTTGCCGCTGCTGAGTACGACAGGCAGCGGTTCATAGTTGTGCGCACAGTATCGGTCTTCGAGAGTTATTGCATGGTTCTTCATGGTCTGCTCCTGGTGAGGCCACTTCTAAAAACCTAGCCTGGTCACAGGCGGACGGGCCGCTGACTTTTTATCCGCTGGCGGACGCTGGCTGAGACGCTTAGAGGTAGCTGCAAAATGCTGTTGTATAGGTGTATTGCATCTGGCTACATGATAATCACAAGCGATGGAAATATTTGTGCATAATGACGCATGAATTCGATGTAATACGCACGAATCGTGCATATATGGAGACAAGCATGGAAAATAAGACGGAAAAACTGGATCGCTATGACCGTATCCTGCTGCGGACCCTGCAGGCCAACGGCCGCGCCTCCAATGTGGAATTGTCCGAACAGGTGAACCTATCGCCGCCGCAGTGCTACCGGCGGGTCCAGCGGCTGGAGAAGGATGGCATCATCCGCGGCTATGCGGCGCAGGTGGAGCCGGCGGCGATCGGGCTGGGCGTGGTGGCTTTCGTCAACCTGAACATCGCGCGTGAACAGTTCAAGCAGGTGCGCAAGCTGGAAAAGGCGATTCGCCTGTTTCCAGAAATCCTAGAGTGCTACACGATTTCGGGGGATTTCGACTATCTGCTGAAAGTGGCGGCGAGCGATCTGAAATCGCTGTCGGCATTCTTGACCGACCGCCTGATGCAGGTGCCGGGAGTGGCGGGGGTACGCTCGATGGTTTGCCTGGAAGAGATCAAACCGTCCAGTCCCCTGCCGTTGGGGGATTAGGGCGCTGGATTCTCAGCAACGCGATGCGATCGCGTCTTCTTTGCAGGCATCGAAAATGATGCGGTAAAGACAATCTCCCTGCGAATTTCATCAATGATCCTGCTCTTGCCAGAGATTACCTTCCGCTATTGCGCAAGGTTCAAGTCTTGAATTTTTCTGGCGCCTCCCTTTAAAAGGGCGGGCGCCAACATCGTCCACCGATTCGTCGAAATTGCCCTAGCCGATCCGCCGTCCTCTGCCTGATCGTTGGCTTAATGCGGGCACGCCAGATCGCCATCAAGCCTTCACATGACCTTCTTTTTGCTTAAAAAAGTCATTCCTGGACTTGGCTTTTGTCGGGCGGATTATTATTAAAACAGCAATTTCTCGTCGCCTCAAAAAGCGGCGATTCAAGTGCTGGAAGACAATCGCCAGCGCATTTATTCAGTGGACCAAGTGGACGAGAAGGAGGACGACATGTCTTTTGCAAAAAGTACAGTGGCCGTAGCGGCAGCAGTGGTCTTGAGCGCCTGTGGCGGTGGTTCCGATAAAGGCTCCTCCCCATCGGGTGGTACCTCACCACCGGGCGGCACCACGCCATCCGGTAATTACTCTCCGTCAGGCGGCTATTCGCCATCAGGTGGTTCCCCGCCATATTGGGGGGACTCGCTGCGCCCACCCACCGTCAGCGGGGTTGACGTACCGAATGGGAAATACCCATGGCTGGTCGAAATAGAACGCCGCGCCGTCGGTAGCACGGATCCATGGCGCCACGGATGTAGCGCCACGCTCATCAGCGATCGACTGGTGCTGACGGCAGCACACTGCGTGTCCGTTGAATATGAGCCATTCGACCGGCGTCTGGTTTTCAATCGAACCGATCGCAGCACGGAACCTCCGCTCGTCGTTGAAAAAGCTGCGCACACGATTGTGCGCCACCCGGGCTACACATGGGTGGCGGGACAGCTCATCGATGATCTGGATAACACTAATCCATACGTCAACAACAAGGATGCGGCGCTTATCGTGCTGAATGAACCGATCCCGATGGACCAGATCGCGCCGATCCGCGTTGCTGCTCCGAGCCAGGCCATTGTCGGTGCGAGTGCAATGACGGCCGGCTGGGGGTGGACGGATTACTTTAATCTCAATAGCCAGCCGATCCGCCTGCGCGAGAACATCGCCACAGTAAACGTTGCACAAACCTGTCTCAGGGTGACAGTTCCGACGCCGCCAATCTGCGCGGGCACTGGTTTTGGTGTCGGCGGCAATCGCTATTCAGGCGGCGGCAGCGGCGGTCCGCTTTTCCTGCCCGTTGACGGGGAGCTTGTGCAGATTGGCGTCGCCAGCTATCGAGGCTATTTCTATACCGATCTGACGGCGCCGGGATTCTGGGAGCCATTCGCGCCGGAACTGATTGCGCTCGGCGTGGAACCGGAATTCCCCTGACGCTTGGGCTGCGCCGCCTATATCGTATTGCGCGATCAGCGGCGCGACCAAAGCGCACCAGGATCTTGCGTAGTGGCGTGATGTTGAATTACGAATTACGCTGAGCGCGCGCTCTGGGTTCCTCAATGACCAAGTCTGATTCCGCAAAAGCGATGCAGGGAAGGATGTAGCCATCTTTTCTTTCATCGCTACTCAGACCGGGCCACTCGATCCGGTAACTGATCCTGCCGCTGAGCAGGCGGCACATGCAGGTACGGCAGGTGCCATTGCGACAGGAGCTCGGCAGATCGATCCGCGCCAGGCGTGCCGCTTCCAGCAACGGCATCGCGGCCGATGTTTCGAAGGTCCAGTCCATTGCGGCGATGCGCACTGTGAATTTTTCGTCGTCAGTCGACATGATTGCGCTTTCTCAATCCGCTATTCCAAATAGCCGTATGATGACAACGTCTTGTAAAATCCCGAGGCCGGCTGCGACAGTCGGCCTTGCTTTCAAGTTGCGTTGCGTATTTGCCATTCCTCATCATAAAAAGATTGCCTATGAATATTCACCTTTCGGTCATTCCACTGGTTTCCCTGATCGCCGGCGTCCTGATCCTGGTCATGCCAAAACTCCTGAACTATATCGTCGCCTTCTACCTGATCGCCATCGGCCTGATAGGTATGTTCGGCACAGGTCATTTTCATCTGCACTAAGCATCATTGTTGCCCGCGCGGCATACGATACCATTCCACCGAAAAATCGTCGAAGACCTGAACCGTCGGACAGGCATAGGCCCATCCAACTGGATGGGCTGTCGTTGCTTTGCGCCGGCTTATTCGATTTTTAGCTTGCCGCCGATGATGGCGTTGTTGGCTTCGCGCACTTTGAGCAATACCGGGCGCAGGTGCAGGATGTCGCATTCTGAGTAAGCTGCATCCAGGCCGAGTGCGGTCAGTGTCACTGCGCCTTCCTTCAGTCCAAAGTCAAAGCGCGGTGCGGTAGAGCCGTTGACCAGCAGGCCGACGGCCAGTGTGATCGCGGTGTCGGCGTGCACCTCAACGTTATCGAGTACCCGTCCCGGCGCCTGCACGCACTGGTTGCTGCCGCTGCCAATTGCCTTGGCGCGCGTTTGCGGGGTCAGTGCCTTGAATACGCCGGAATTGCTGCCGGCGGCCGCGGCCCAGATCACGTCGACGCCATCTCCGAGCATGGTTTTCGTCAAGGTTTCTGCGCGAGGCGGATCGTTGAACGGCTGCGGGCCTTCCAGCCACAATGTTTCGTGGACCGTAATCCCCGGTTTGGCGGCGCGCGCGCCATTGGCGAAGGCTGCGCTGTTTTTCTGGCGCAGGGCCGTGTTGCTGGCGCCAATCATGCCGATCTTGCCGCCGTTCGACGCCAGCGCCGCCTGCATGCCGGCCAGGTAGCTGGCTTCGTTTTCACGGAACGTGATACAGGTGACATTGGCTGCCGCGTTGTCGATGCAATGTTCGAGAATCAAAAAACGGGTCTGCGGCGCCTGGCGCGCAACGCCATCCAGGATGTCCTTGAACTCGATGCCCATCACCACCACGATCCTGGCCCCTTGCTTGACCGCGTTATCGAGCTGCTGCAGGCGGCCGGCGCGGGTCGCCTGGCTTTCGAGCGTGAGCGCTTCCATCCGGTACAGCTTGGCGGCGTTGTTGACGCCGCTGCTGCCTTGGGCGAGCAGGACATCGTCATTATTCGGCACCGGCCTGACATAAATGATCTTGGGCAGGTCGGCCGCAGCAGCCATCGTGCCGGCGATGCATCCGAGAGCCAGGCCTAGCGTCAGTAGCAGGCGCTGCCATGTCGAGCCTGCGCTTGCCGGTTGGGATTGCCTGATTTTGGAGCTATGGGGGATATGCGACATTGTCTCTTCCTTTTTATAAGGCGCCGGATCTGATGCCGGCACGCAGTTGTCCGCACATATTGCTGGCAAAGCGAGGTGTTGCCATTCGGAGGGCGCTATACAAGCTATTGCGCGATACTGATATGCCGGGCGCCAGGTGCAACCGGCAATTGGAAAGAGGAGCGGAAATGCGTCACCATATTTCACTTTTTATTACGGCTGCTGCGTGATACCGTTACCGGATTGTATTTCGCTTATGGGGCCCTCAAAAAAGCCTAGCGAACGTCGCAGTGTCGAGATTGCAGCGTGCAGTAGGTTTTTCGAGGTCCCCTTATCTCATTTGGTTTAGGAATATGTGTCAGTTACTTGGAATGAACTGCAATGTGCCGACCGACATTGTGTTCAGTTTTACCGGCTTTGCCACACGCGGCGGCCAGACCGACCATCACAGCGACGGTTGGGGCATCGCCTTCTTCGAGGGCAGCGGGGTGCGCCATTTCGTCGATTATCAGGCGGCGATCGCATCGCCGGTGGCTGAGCTGATCCGGCGCTGTCCGATCAAGTCGAAAAACGTCATTGCCCATATCCGCAAGGCGACGCAAGGCCAGGTTGCCTTGCAAAATTGCCATCCGTTTGTGCGTGAGTTGTGGGGCCGCTACTGGGTGTTCGCCCATAACGGCGACCTCAAGGAATTTGCGCCGCGCATCGACGGCCCGTATCGCCCGGTCGGCAATACCGACAGCGAACTGGCGTTCTGCTATCTGCTGCAGCAATTGCGCCAACGTTTCGGCGATACGCCACCGGCACAGGCTGACCTGACTGTAGCGCTGACCGAGTTGACGCGCGAAATCGCCGCCTACGGCACCTTCAACATGATGCTGTCGGACGGCTCAGCCTTATTCACCCACTGCTCGACCAACCTGTACTACATCGTGCGCAAGTTTCCATTCGCCGAAGCGCATCTGTCGGATGAAGATGTCAGCGTTGATTTCTCGCAGGTCACCACGCCGCAGGATCGGGTCGCGGTGATCGTCACCGAACCGTTGACCACCAATGAAGTGTGGACCAAGTTCGGCGAAGGTGAGCTGATCGTGTTTGTCGACGGCGAGCCGCTTTGAGTTTGCGGTCGCCGCCAGCGGCGCTTTACGAGTAGTCGATAGTCAGCGGCGCGTGGTCGGAAAAGCGCTCATCCTTGTAGATGCCAACCGTATGCGCCTGGGCTGCGATGCCGGGCGTGGTGATGTGATAATCGATGCGCCAGCCGACGTTCTTGGCCCATGCCTGGCCGCGGTTGCTCCACCAGGTGTACTGCTCATCGCGTTTATCGACCTTGCGGAAGGCGTCGACCAGGCCGACTTCTTCGAACAGTTGCGTCAGCCAGGCGCGTTCTTCCGGCAGGAAACCTGAATTCTTCTTGTTGCCCTTCCAGTTCTTCAGGTCGATTTCCTGATGCGCGATATTCCAGTCGCCGCAGATCACGACTTCGCGCCCACTCGCCTTGAGTTCCTGCAGATGCGGCAGGAAGGCTTCCATGAAACGGAATTTGGCGATTTGCCGTTCCTCGCTCGACGAGCCGGACGGGCAGTACAGCGAAATCACGGTCAGGTCGCCGAAATCGCACTCGACGTAGCGTCCTTCGGCATCGAACTCGGCATTGCCGAAACCGATCCGCACCGCATTCGGCTTGCGCTTGCTGTACAGGCCGACGCCTGAATAGCCTTTCTTCTCCGCATAGTGAAAGTGACCGTGATATCCGTTCGGGGTAAGGAATTCAGGCGTCATGTCGGCTTCCTGTGCCTTCAACTCCTGGACGCAGACGAAATCGGCGGATTGTTTCTCCATCCACTCGAAGAAACCTTTTCTTGCGGCTGAGCGGATACCGTTGAGGTTGGCGGAAATGATTCTTGGCATGTTTGGTCGATATGAAAAAAATTGGAAGGCACGGATGCCGGGCTAGGCCTCAAGCATAACCGATTCCGCTTGGGCAGCGCGCCGGGCGCAGCGGACCGTGGGTCAAAACATTGCCTTAAGGCAGGCACGGTGTTTGCACTTACTGCTGTGTATCGGATGAACTCCATTTAAAATGGCGGTTTGGTGTCGCTTTTGCGGGGCAAATAGCGACAAAATTTGTCAACTTAAACCGTCTGGAATGCATTTTGAACAATTTACGTCAACAATTTATTGAATTCGCGGTCAAGGCCGGGGTGTTGCGATTCGGCGAGTTTGTGACCAAGGCAGGACGTACCTCACCGTATTTCTTCAATGCGGGCATGTTTAACGAGGGCGCTGCACTGGGCCAGCTGGCGCAATTTTATGCCCGTACCTTAATCGATTCGGGTTTGCAATTTGATATGCTGTTTGGGCCAGCCTACAAGGGCATCACGCTGGCATCGGCAACGGCGGTAGCCTTGGCGGCGGAAGGGCGCAACGTGCCGTTTGCGTACAACCGCAAAGAAGCCAAGGACCATGGCGAAGGCGGCAACATCGTCGGCGCTGAACTGAAGGGCCGCGTGCTGATTATCGACGACGTCATTTCGGCCGGAACCTCGGTGCGCGAATCGGTAGAAATGATCCGCGCGGCTGGCGCCACGCCTTGTGCGGTGGTGATTGCGCTGGACCGGATGGAACGGTCCGGCAAGGACGATGCGTTGTCGGCCAATTCCGCAGTCGAGGAAGTGACCAAGGCGTATGGCATGCCGGTGATTTCAATCGGCAACCTGAACGATTTGCTGGAATACATTTCCGGCGCCGGCGCCAATGCGGAACTGACGCGCTACAAGGCGGCAGTGGCGGCTTACCGGGAGCGCTATGGCGTAGCCTGATCCGCGGCTTGATGCGACACACAAGCCGTGGTTGTGGCGTTTTCTATGCGCTGTACAAATAGAAAAAGTGTGTCGACATATGTCGTGGATGATGGGAATGAAACGGATTGCTATAACTCTTGGACGCGCTGCGTTGTGCACGGTTGCTGGCCTGTTGCCGCTGCTGGCGCACGGCCAGATTTACACCTGCAAGGATGCCGCCGGGCGCACCGTCACCGGCGATCATCCGATGCCGGAGTGCGCCGACCGCAAAGTCGTCGAATTAAGCAAGATGGGTGTGGTCAAGCGCGAAATTCCGGCGCCGTTGACTGCCGAACAGAAGCGCCAGCAGCAAGCACTGGATGAAAAGCGCAGGGCCGATGCGGCGGCGGAAGAGCAGCGGCGTCAGCAGGACCGTGCTTTGCTGGCGCGCTATCGCAGCGAAACCGACATCGAGGATTCGCGCCGCTACTACCTGTCGCTGTCGCAAGACTTGATCAAGCGCGACCAGACCATGATCGACGATGCGCGCAACCAGCTGAAAGCCGCCAATACCGAAGCCGAGTTTTATAAGAACCGCAAGACTTTGCCTTTAGAGTTACGCAACAAGATGGACGAGGCCAACCGCGCCATCGCCGCCAACCAGAAGAACATGGCGGATCATCAGGCCGAGCTGGCGCGCATCAATGGCAAGTATGATGAAACGCTGAAGCACTATCGGGAATTGGTCAGTACGATGCCAGACGCGCAGGTCGTGCGCTAGCCGGAATTCAGTGAGGGCGTTGTCGAGCGAGAGAAGTAGGGTAGGCAACGACTTTCCCGCCCATGCATACTGCGCAACAAATAGCAGGGAGCGGCACAGGCGCCTAGCGCCCATGCCGCGATCCGTTTTTTAAGCCGTCAGTTTCTGCTTCAACAGCTCGGTCAATTGCGCCGGATTGGCCTTGCCCTTGGTGGCTTTCATGGCCTGGCCGATGAGCGCATTGAAGGCCTTCTCCTTGCCGGCGCGGAATTCCTCGACCGACTTGGCATTCGCTGCCAGCACTTCATCGATGATTTTTTCCAGCGCGCCGCTATCGGAAATCTGCTTCAGTCCCTTGCTCTCGATGATCTCGTCCGCCAGGTTTTCCTGCGTTGACTTGGCTTCCCACATCGCTCCAAACACTTCCTTGGCGATCTTGTTGGAAACGGTGCCGTCGGCGATCCGTTGCAGCAGCAGCGCCAGTTGCGCAGCGCTGACAGGCGCATCGGCGATGTCGACATTTTCCCGGTTCAACGCCGACGAGACATCACCCATCAACCAGTTGGCCGCAGGCTTGGCTTGTTCCTTGCCGGCCTTGACGGTGACCGCTTCAAAGTAACCCGCCATGGCTTTCGACTGGGTCAGCACCGCAGCGTCGTATTCCGACAAGCCGAAATCGTTGACGAAACGCTCGCGCATCGCGTCCGGCAATTCCGGCATGGTGGCGCGCACGCGCTCGACCCATTCGGCGCTGATCGCCAGCGGTGGCAAGTCAGGATCCGGGAAGTAGCGATAATCCTGCGAATCTTCCTTGCTGCGCATCGAGCGCGTTTCTTTCTTGTCCGGATCGTACAGGCGGGTTTCCTGCACCACGGTGCCGCCGTCTTCGATCAGTTCGATCTGGCGCCGTACTTCGTAGTTGATGGCTTCTTCGAGGAAGCGGAAGGAGTTGAGGTTCTTGATTTCGCTGCGGGTGCCGTAAGCAGCTTGTCCGACCGGACGCACCGATACATTGGCGTCGCAACGGAAAGAGCCTTCCTGCATGTTGCCGTCGCAAATGCCGAGCCACATCACCAGCGAGTGCAAGGCCTTGGCGTAGGCGACCGCTTCGGCAGCGCTGCGCATGTCTGGTTCGGTGACGATTTCCAGCAGCGGCGTGCCGGCGCGGTTGAGGTCGATGCCGGTCATACCTTGGTAGTCTTCATGCAGCGATTTGCCGGCGTCTTCTTCCAGATGAGCGCGCGTCAGTTGCACAGTGCGCAGCTCGCTTTTGCCGTCTTTTTCCAATACGAAAGAGACTTTGCCGCCTTGCACCACCGGAATTTCAAACTGGCTGATCTGGTAGCCTTTCGGCAGGTCGGGATAGAAGTAGTTCTTGCGCGCGAAAATCGATTGCGGCGCGATCTTCGCGTTCACCGCCAAGCCGAACTGGATTGCGCGCTCCACAGCGCCGCGATTCAGTACTGGCAGCACGCCAGGCAACGCCAGGTCAACCGGGCTGGCCTGGGTGTTGGGAGCAGCGCCGAACTGAGTCGATGCACCGCTGAAAATTTTTGACTTGGTCGAGAGCTGCGTATGCGTTTCCAGACCGATCACGACTTCCCACTGCATAATTATTTCCTCATCTATTAAGTAGGGTAGACAGCTGTGCCCACGCGCTACATCAATTTCATTTTTACTTCTTTTTTCGATACGCGTGAGCAAAAAAATTTGCCCACCCTGCGATGGCTTTGCAGCTTGATCCTGCAATTATTTTTGCTCGTAACTGCATTCGCCGGTTTTCAAATCCACCGACAGCTCCGTAAAATTTCCGCGTGAGCCGCACAGCGCCGGACAGCTCGGTATCACGTGCAGTTTGTCGCCGTCGCGCTGCAGGCGGATACTGCAGTTCATGCCGTGATTATAAAAATCGTAGCCGCGCTGGTGACGTGCGGCGACAGGATCTTTCAAGGTGATGCGCCAGTTATCCTTGTTGCCGTCGTGTTCAACTTCAGCCTGCGGATCGTCGCTGGTGTCGATGCTGCATTCGAAGCCATGGGTCGGCCGGTACAGCGCCGATTCCCAGCGCAATGCTTCGATGCGCTCACCGTTGAGCTTGAATTCGCCGGTGTCGCCGTAAATCACCTTTTCACCATCTTGATCGCGCGTCATGTTGCAGCCGAACTTGGTCTGCAGCTGCTGCGCCTGGACGACCGGCGCCAGTAGCGTCGTTGCCAGCATAAACAGCAGCAGGCAACTGCGGCGGACGCTGTTGCGCGTGGTCGATGGCATGGCGCGTTTCACTTTTTAGTCAGGCGCGCGCAGGTGCCAGTCGGTCACGCGCTGGTACTGGTGCGCGACGTTCAGCAACTTGGCTTCGTCATAATAGTTACCGATGATCTGCAGTCCGACCGGGCGCCGCGCATTCTTCTCGCCGCTGCCGAAGCCGCACGGGATCGACATGCCGGGCAGGCCTGCCAGGCTGGTCGACAGCGTGTAAATATCGGCCAGATAGTTGGCGACCGGATCGTCGGCCTTGGCGCCCAGGTCCCACGCCACGGTTGGCGATACCGGCCCCATGATGACGTCGCACTGGCGGTTCGGGCCGCTCAGCGCATTCTGGAAATCCTCGGCGATCAGGCGGCGGATCTTTTGCGCCTGCAGGTAATACGCGTCGTAATAACCGTGCGACAGTACATAGGCGCCGACCAGGATGCGGCGCTTCACTTCTTCACCGAAACCTTCCGCGCGCGACTTCTTGTACATGTCGGCCAGGTCCTTGTAATCGGCCGCGCGATGGCCGTAACGGACGCCATCGAAGCGGCTCAGGTTGGACGATGCTTCGGCCGGCGCGATCACGTAATAAACCGGGATCGACAGCTCGGTTTTCGGCAGCGAAATCTCAACCAGTTTGGCGCCCAGCTTCTCATATTCGTGCAACGCGACACGCACTGCCTGCTCGACATCCGGCGCCAGGCCGGCGCTGAAATATTCACGCGGAATGCCGATGCGCAGGCCCTTCAGATCATTGTTCAGATCGCGGCTGAAATCTTCTTTTTTACGTTCCAGGCTGGTCGAATCGCGCGGATCGAAACCGGTCATTGCGTTCAGCAGCAATGCGCAGTCTTCCGCGGTTTGCGCGATCGGGCCGGCCTGGTCGAGCGACGAGGCAAAGGCGATCATGCCGAAGCGCGAGGCGCTGCCGTAGGTCGGCTTGATGCCGGTCACGCCGCACATGGCGGCGGGTTGACGGATCGAGCCGCCGGTGTCGGTGGCGGTGGCTGCCGGCGCCAGGCGCGCAGCAACTGCGGCGGCCGAACCACCGGATGAGCCGCCTGGAATCGCGAGCTTGTCCCATGGATTCTTGACCGGGCCGAAGTGCGAATTTTCATTCGACGAGCCCATCGCGAATTCGTCGCAATTCAATTTGCCCAGCGTCACCATGCCGGCGTTGTTGAAGTGTTCCACTACGGTGGCGTCGAACGGACTGACGTAGTTTTCCAGCATCTTCGAACCGGCGGTGGAGCGCCAGCCGCGCGTCACGAAAATATCCTTGTGAGCGATCGGCACGCCGGTCAGGACGGTGCTGTCGTTTTGCGCCAGGCGCTGATCGGCGGCGCGCGCCTGTTGCAGCGTCAGGTCCTGGTCGACATGCAGGAAAGCGTTGAGATCGCTTTGCTGGATGCGGGCCAGATACAGTTTTGCCAGCTCTTCGGCGGAAATTTTCTTTTCGTGCAGCAGCACCGACAGTTGCTTGAGTGTTTTGGTATGCATGAGTACTTTTTAATATTAACTTTGCGTGACGGCGCCAGGGGCGCAAGCAGGTGCGAGTAATTTATTCGATGACCTTGGGCACCAGATACAGGCCGTCTTCGGTGGCCGGGGCAACTGCCTGATAGTCTTCGCGGCGGTTCGGCTCGGTCACTTCGTCTTCACGCAAACGCAGGCAAAGATCGTCGCGGATCGCTGCTATCGGATGGCTCAGCGGCTCAATGCCGGTGGTGTCGACCGCGCGCATTTGCTCGACCAGGCCGAAGATGCCGTTCAGCTTGTCCAGGGTGGAGGCAGCTTGGTCTTCGGTGAGTTCGAGGCGTGCCAAATTGGCAATGCGCTTAACGTCGGAAAGGGCTAATGACATGATTTTCGAGGGCGCGCTGGAGCGCGCTTGCATAAATGTGGTTAAAAAGGAAAGTATATGCTTGTAGGAGAACTACCCTGGATTTGCAAAAAGCAAGCATTTTGAGCGCCATACGCCCTAATTTGAGTCAAATTATAAGGTAGAATGTTGCGTCCATGCGGCAGGTAATCGATCTTTGCCATGCGCCGGATACTAGACACCCCCCTAAAAAACGTTTAAGCGCATTATTGTTGCGCATTGGAACAATTCATGTTTGGATTTTTACGCAGTTACTTTTCGAACGACCTGGCGATTGACCTGGGTACCGCGAATACGCTGATTTATGTACGCGATCAAGGTATCGTCCTGGACGAGCCATCGGTTGTGGCGATTCGCCAGCAAGGCGGTCCTAACGGCAAGAAGACAATTCAAGCCGTTGGTAAGGAAGCAAAACAGATGCTGGGTAAAGTTCCTGGCAACATCGAGGCGATTCGCCCGATGAAAGACGGCGTGATTGCCGACTTCACCGTCACCGAGCAAATGCTCAAGCAATTCATCCGCATGGTGCACGACACCAAGCTGTTCAAGCCTTCGCCGCGCATCATCATCTGCGTCCCTTGCGGTTCGACCCAGGTTGAGCGTCGCGCGATTCGCGAATCGGCGCTGGGCGCCGGCGCTTCGCAGGTGTTCCTGATCGAAGAACCAATGGCTGCAGCCATCGGCGCCGGCTTGCCGGTGTCGGATGCAACCGGTTCGATGGTGGTCGACATCGGCGGCGGCACTACCGAAGTCGGTATCATCTCGCTGGGCGGCATGGTCTACAAGGGTTCGGTCCGCGTCGGCGGCGACAAGTTCGACGAAGCCATCGTCAACTACATCCGCCGCAACTACGGCATGCTGATCGGCGAACAGACCGCAGAAGCGATCAAGAAGGAAATCGGCTCGGCCTTCCCAGGCTCCGAAGTGCGTGAAATGGAAGTCAAGGGACGCAACCTGTCGGAAGGCATCCCGCGTTCGTTCACCATCTCCAGCAATGAAATCCTGGAAGCATTGACCGATCCACTCAACAACATCGTTTCGGCCGTCAAGAACGCGCTGGAACAGACGCCGCCGGAACTCGGCGCCGACATCGCCGAGAAGGGCATGATGCTGACCGGTGGTGGCGCTCTGCTGCGCGATCTGGATCGCCTGCTGATGGAAGAAACCGGCTTGCCGGTGATCGTCGCCGAAGACCCGCTGACCTGCGTGGTGCGCGGTTCCGGCATGGCGCTGGAGCGGATGGACAAGCTGGGTTCGATCTTTTCCTACGAATAATCCAGACTGATGCGACGCTTGCCCCACCTCTCCTTGCTGGTCTTGAGGTCGGGTGACGGCAACCGGGTCGGTGCACTAGTGCATGCGACCCGCTTTCGTATCTGCGGCATCTGCGTCACAGCGATACCGGCAATTGAGCGGGGGTGCAAGCAAGTGCGGCAATCCATGCTGCGCCTGTCGGCGCCACCCGTTGCTAACCAATCCCAA
Organism: Collimonas sp. NPDC087041; assembly: GCF_044745265.1. Lineage (NCBI taxonomy): Bacteria > Pseudomonadati > Pseudomonadota > Betaproteobacteria > Burkholderiales > Oxalobacteraceae > Collimonas > Collimonas sp. NPDC087041. Next base: position 143,125 of record NZ_JBIUZX010000007.1, on the reverse strand, counting down.
TCTGTCTGTCATTGATGGAATACAGTCCACCACCCCTCTTCAAGCAAGGTGCTTCCGCCCGCGCCAAGGCGGTGATATGCACGCTGCTGGCGCTGGCGCTGCTGATTGCCGATTCCCGGATTCATGCCTTGCTGATATTGCGGCAAGCGGTCGGCACCGCGCTTTATCCGTTGCAGATGGTAGCCCTGGTGCCGCGCGACGCGGCGAATAAGGTTGTCGATTATTTTTCTACGCTATCGACGGTGGAGAAAGAAAACCAGGCATTGCGCAGCCAGCAAGGCGCGCGCGCGCAGCAGTTGCAGCAGGCACAGCAGCTTGCCGCTGAAAATACCCAGCTGCGCAAATTGCTGGGAGCGCAGGAGCGCTTGCAGGTGAAGTCGGTGATGAGTGAAATCCTGTACGACGCTCGCGACCAGTTTGCGCGCAAGGTGATCATGGACCGCGGCTCGCAGCAAGGCATTGCGACTGGTCAGCCGGTGATCGACGATGCCGGTATCGTCGGCCAGGTCACGCGCGTTTTCCCGTTCACCTCCGAGGTGACGCTGCTGACCGACAAGGACCAGGCGATCCCGGTGCAGGTGCTGCGCAACGGGTTGCGCAGCGTTGCTTATGGACGCGGCCAGTCCGGTTATCTTGATTTGCGTTTCATGTCCTCCAATGCCGATATCCAGAAGGGCGACCTGCTGGTGACTTCCGGCATCGACGGCGTCTATCCCGCCGGCCTGGCAGTGGCCAAGGTGATTCAGGTAGAGAGCAAATCGACCGATGCTTTTGCCCATATCGTTTGCGAGCCGGTAGCCGGCATCGATCGCCATACTCAGTTGTTGATCCTGTTGGTCGATCCGAATCCGGTCGCCCGTCCCGACGATGAACCGGCTGTCGCCAACAGCAAGGACGACATACTCAACAAGCGCCGCCTGACCGAGAGCACCCGCGACAAGAAGGAGGCGGCGAAAGAAGCCGCCAAGGAAGGCGGTCCGGACGCGGCGCGCAAGAATCCACGCGGAGCTGGTGTCCAATGATGCGCCCACATTACATCCTGTTGCCTGCCAATCCGTTGTTCATTGCAATGACGTTGCTGGCGGCTTTCCTGCTGAACTTGCTGCCTTGGGGCCAATGGCCCGGCGTTCCCGATTTCGTTGCGCTGGTCCTGGTGTTCTGGAGCATTCATCAACCGCGCAAGATCGGCATCGGCATTGCCTTTTGCATGGGCCTGCTGATGGACGTGCATGAAGCGACGCTGTTGGGCCAGAACGCGTTGGCATACACGCTGCTGTCGTATTTTGCGATCATGATCCACCGTCGCGTCCTGTGGTTTTCGGTCGGCGTGCAAGCTCTGCATGTGTTGCCGCTGATGCTGATGACGCAATTGATACAACTGGTGATCCGCATGCTGGTCAGCGGCAAATTTCCCGGCTGGCTGTATTTTGCCGAGAGCTTCGTTTCTGTCGCGTTGTGGCCGCTCGTGGTCTGGCTGCTGCTGGCGCCGCAACGACGTGCCGTGAACCGTGATGACAACCGCCCCATTTAGTTTTCGCATCGGCGGGCTGGACGGCTTGCCGATGCCGCAATCGCAGGTGGAGTATCCGCTGGTGCAATATTAACTATGACCGAATTCAAGAACACCGAACGCGAACTACGAAACTTCCGGTTGCGGATCACCGCCGCCATCGTGTTCGTGCTGATCTGCTTCGGCCTGTTGTGCGCGCGTTTTATCTGGCTGCAGGTGGTGCGTCACGATGCCTATGCGGCGCAAGCCGAAGACAACCGGATTTCGCTGGTGCCGGTGGTGCCGAACCGCGGCCTGATCATGGACCGCAATGGCGTCATCCTGGCGCGCAATTATTCTGCCTACACGCTGGAAATCACCCGCTCCAAAATCAAGGGCGACCTCGAAAGCCTGATTGACGACCTGGCGCAGGTGGTCACCATCACGCCGAAGGATCGACGCCGCTTCAAGAAATTGCTGGAAGATTCAAAGAGCTTTGCCAGCCTGCCGATCCGTACCCGTTTGAGCGATGAGGAAGTTGCACGCTTCACCGCGCAGCGTTATCGCTTCCCCGGCGTCGATGTGCAGGCGCGCCTGTTCCGCCAGTACCCGCTGGGCGAGGTGGCGGCGCACGTGATTGGCTATATCGGCCGCATCAACCAGAAGGATGCCGACCGCATCGACGACAGCGACGATGCTGCCAACTACAAAGGCACCAGCTACATCGGCAAGGATGGCCTGGAAAAGAGCTACGAGCGGCAGCTGCACGGCACCACCGGCTACGAAGAGATCGAGATTGCCGCCAGCGGTCGCGCGGTGCGCAGCATGTCGCACGTGTCGGCGACGCCGGGCGACAACCTGATCCTGTCGATCGATATCGAACTGCAGAAAGTGGCCGAGGAAGCATTCGCCGGCCGGCGTGGCGCACTGGTGGCGATCGAGCCGTCCACCGGCGATGTGCTGGCCTATGTGTCGCAGCCGTCATTCGATCCCAACCTGTTTGTCGAAGGTATCGACCAGCAAAGCTGGGACGAGTTGAACAACTCTCCCGATCATCCGCTGATCAATCGTCCGATGAGCGGCACCTACGCGCCCGGCTCGACTTATAAGCCGTTCATGGCGCTGGCCGCGCTGGAACTGGGCAAGCGCACCACGTCGTTTGCCATCAACGATCTCGGCTACTTCATGTTGGGTGGCCACCAATTCCGCGACGACAAGGTGGGCGGCCACGGCCGGGTCGACATGTACAAGTCGATCGTCGAATCGTGCGATACCTATTACTACATGCTGGCCAACGATCTGGGCCCGGACACCATTCATGACTTCATGAAACCGTTCGGCTTCGGCCAGTTGACCGGCATCGATCTGGAACACGAACAACGCGGCATCCTGCCTTCGACCGATTGGAAACGCAAATACTACAAACGGGTGGCTGCGCAGAAATGGGTCGGCGGCGACACCATTTCGCTCGGTATCGGCCAGGGTTTCAACGCCTTTACGCCTTTGCAAATGGCGCATGCGGTAGCGACGCTGGTTAACGATGGCGTCGTCATGAAGCCGCATCTGGTCAAGATCATTGAAGACGGCACCACGCGCGCGCAGACGCAAACCGTGCCGAAGGAAAGTTACCGGATTCCGTTGAAACAGGAAAATGTCGATTTCATCAAGAAGGCGATGGTAGGCGTGACGCGCGAAGGTACCGGTCGCGCCATCTTTGCCGGCGCCGGCTATGACTCCGGCGGCAAAACCGGAACGGCGCAGGTGCTGGGCATCAAGCAAGGCGAGAAATACGACAAGCGGCATAATGGCACGCGCCTGGCCGACAACGCCTGGTACATCGGTTTTGCACCGGCCGACAAACCACGCATTGCGATTGCAGTGATCGTGGAAAACGGCGGCTGGGGCGCCACCGCAGCGGCGCCGATCGTGCGCAAGGCGATGGATTATTATCTGCTGGGGAAACGTCCTGGCGTAGTCGGCAAGACGCCGGGCGCTGCAACTGCAGCTGAATCAGCAGACGACGCTGCAGCGCCGCCGGATGCCGCCGTGCCGCCGCCCGGCGCTGAGGTCGGCTCTGGCGATAAATCTGAAGATAGCTACAAGCCAGGCGAGGTAACGCCGGGCAATCGCGAGTGACTAGAAGAATCATGAATCTGACCGACAAACATACTGTATGGCAAAGCATCAAATCGCATATTGCGGTATTCGATGGCGCTCTGTCGTTGATCATGTTTCTGATCCTGTCGGTCGGCATTGTCACACTGTATTCAGCCGGGATCGATTTTCCGGGACGCGTCGAAGATCAGTTGCGCAACATCCTGGTGGCGTTCGTGATCATGTGGGTGGCTGCGAACATTCCGCCGCAGACCTTGATGCGTTTCGCGATACCGGTGTATGCGCTGGGCGTGTCGCTGCTGATTGCCGTGGCGGTGTTCGGCATCGTGAAAAAAGGTTCGCGCCGCTGGATCAACATCGGCATGGTCATCCAGCCATCCGAAATCATGAAAATCGCGATGCCGCTGATGCTGGCCTGGTATTTCCAGAAACGCGAAGGCATGATCAATTGGCGTGATTACGTGGTGGCGGCGTTGCTGCTGGTGCTGCCGGTCGGCTTGATCATCCGTCAGCCGGACCTGGGCACCGGTACGCTGGTGCTGGCGGCCGGCTTCTATGTGATCTTCCTGGCCGGTCTGTCGTGGCGCATCCTGATCGGCCTGGCGGTCGCAGTCGGCGCCAGCCTGCCGGTGCTGTGGTCGGTCTTGCACGATTATCAACGACAGCGCGTGATGATGCTGATCGATCCAACTTCCGATCCGCTCGGCAAGGGCTTCCATATCATCCAGTCGACCATCGCAGTCGGTTCCGGTGGTATTTTCGGCAAGGGTTGGCTGAAAGGCACGCAAGCCCATCTGGAGTTCATCCCAGAACGCACCACAGACTTCATTTTTGCCGTATTTTCCGAAGAGTTCGGCCTGATCGGCAATGGCGTGCTGTTGTTCCTGTACATCCTGCTGATCGGCCGCGGCATGATGATCGCAGTGAATGCGCCAACCATGTTCACGCGCCTGCTGGCCGGCGCCATCACCTTGATTTTCTTTACTTATGCCTTCGTCAACATGGGCATGGTCAGCGGCATCCTGCCAGTGGTCGGCGTGCCGTTGCCGTTGATGAGTTATGGCGGTACGGCATTGGTGACGCTGGGCCTGGGCGCTGGCATACTGATGAGCATTCAGCGTCATCGCAAGCTGATACAGACCTGATTGCCGTACCCGCTGCGATGGAACTTGCATGGCAAAAGTGCGGTCCATCGATGCAGTTATTTTCGTTTTCACCAACATCCGAATTGCCAGGGAGAGTGCATGCCATCCAACCATAACCGACGTCACATCAGCCTTGCGGGGTACGCAAGCACGCTGTTGTTGTCGCTGATTCTGGTTGGCTGCGGCAGCTCGCCGAAAGCGCCTTCGGCATCCGCTCCACCGACCAAGACCGCCTCCAGCGGCAACGCCGGCCGCGGGATTCCAGCATTGCCGCCGGCCGGCTCCGGGCGTGGCGGCTATTACAAGGACGATGGTCCTGGCGACGCGATACCGGAAGGTTTGCTCGATGTGCCTGACGCCATACCGACCGTCGAACCCTACTCGCGCACTGGCAACAAGCCTTATGTTGTGTTTGGCAAGACCTACACGCCGATGACCGACGACCAGCCGTTCAAGCAGCGCGGTATCGGCAGCTGGTACGGCAAGAAATTCCACAAGCAGAAAACCTCGTCCGGCGAACTGTACGACATGTACAAGATGACGGCAGCGCATCCGACCTTGCCGATTCCATCGTACGCCCGTGTCACCAACCTGAAAACCGGCGCGCAGGTGATCGTGCGCGTGAATGACCGTGGTCCGTTCCACTCCAGCCGCATCATTGACCTGTCTTATACCGCGGCGCTGAAGCTCGGTTACCTCGGCAGCGGCAGCGGTGAACTGGAAGTGGAGCGTTTGCTGCCGGCCGATATCATCGCCATGAACAAGCAGCGCCAGAACGGCACGCTGGCCGCCGCGCCGCCGCAGCGACAAGTGCAAGTTGAGCCGCTCAGGGACAACAGTGCGCCGGCAATCGTGACGACTGAAGCGGTAGACATGCCGGTGCTGACGTCGCAGCCGCTGCTGCTCGATCCGCCATCTTCCCCCGCTGCCGCCGCACCAGGTATGCCGCAGGGCGATAGTGAAAATACCCTGGCCAGCGGCTTCTACCTGCAATTCGGCGCCTATGCGCAGCAAGCCAATGCCGAAGGCGCTCGCAATCGCCTAATGCAGGAATTGTCGGGAGTGGTCACTACTCTCAACAGCGTCGCGGTCAACGGCCTGTATCGTCTTTACGCCGGACCTTACGCAAACCGTTCCGATGCCGACAGCATCCTGCAGCAAATCCGCCAACGCAGCAGCGTCAATCCGATTGTGGTGCAACGTTAAGCTATTTCCCTAATATCGTTCCCTTGTTTTGCATCCGGCGCGCCGGGCCGGCACGGTAGGTCGTGCTCGTTCGTTGCCGTCATCACAACTGTACGTCCAAGCCCACTCCATTCCCTGTAATTTTCATCAGCCTACCCAGCCCGGCAGAGGCACGTTGCCTATGATCGGGCACATGAGCCGAGCGATTTCGTCACATTGCTGGTTCACGCATAACCGGGTCCCGCACAGCTGACTTTCCGTGCAAAAGAGCACTTTTTAAGCGATGAAAGCAGCCAAAAATCGGGTTGTAGATTGTCTACATTTTTCGGTTTGTAATCGAATGGTCATAAAACTTTCATACGCCTGACATATTTGACCGCAATACTTCGGCCATTCCAAAAGCCCATTGGCGGTATATATCATGGTTGAAATCAAAGGTTTATCGAAGACATTCCGAGGCGGTTTCCGCGCGCTCGACAATGTTTCCCTATCATTTGCCCAGGGCGAAATGGTGGCATTGATCGGTGCTTCCGGCTCCGGAAAATCGACACTGTTGCGCCATATTTCGGGATTGATGTCGGCCGATGCCAGCGGCGGCGAAATTGTCATCGATGGTAAATCGGTGCAGAAAGACGGCGTCGTCGATCGCAACATCCGCGCGGTGCGCGCCAATGTCGGTTTTGTGTTCCAGCAGTTCAACCTGGTCGGCCGCCTGCCGGTCCTGACCAATGTCCTGACCGGCGGCTTGTCACGCATCCCGCTCTGGCGCAGCTGCTTCAAATTGTTTACTGCTGAAGAAAAGGCCCTGGGCCTGGAAGCGCTGGCGCGCGTCGGTATTTCCGACCACGCCTACAAACGTGCTTCGGCACTGTCCGGCGGCCAGCAGCAACGCGCTGCGATTGCCCGCACCATCGTCCAGAAAGCGCGCATCGTGCTGGCCGACGAACCGATCGCCTCGCTCGATCCGGAATCGGCGCGCCGCGTAATGCAAACGCTGGCTGATGTTAACCAGCGCGATCGCAGCACCGTGATTGTATCGCTGCACCAGGTCGACGTCGCCTTGCGTTTTTGCCCACGCACGGTGGCCTTGCATAAAGGCCGTGTGGTGTACGACGGCCCTTCCAGCGCACTGACCGAGCCAATGCTGCGTGAACTATACGGCAGTGAAGCAGAAGACATCCTGGGCGGTTCCAATACCCTGACCCGCCCAGCGGTAGCAGTACCGACGCCGTTCGACAGCATACCGGCACTTGCCGTAGCTGCCTGAACGGAATCGCGCCCGGCAACAATTTAAATACCTAACACCACTCGTAGCTCTCATAACAATCAGGAGTTTCAAATCATGTTTGCAAAATTATTTTCCGGCGTGGCCATGGCAATGCTGGCAGTGACAGCTTCGGTTGCTCACGCTGACGACGCTAAAGTGCTGAACTTCGGCATCATTTCGACCGAATCGTCGCAAAACCTGAAGCAGGACTGGCAGCCGGTGCTGGATGAAATGAGCAAGCGCATCGGCATCAAGGTGAATGGCTTCTTCGCTTCCGACTACGCCGGCATCATCGAAGGCATGCGTTTCGGCAAAGTGCAGATGGGCTGGTTCGGCAACAAATCGGCGATGGAAGCGGTTGACCGCGCCAGCGGTGAAGTGTTTGCACACGTGGTCAATCCAGATGGCACATCGGGCTATTACAGCCTGGTCGGTGTGTCCAAAGACAGCCCATACAAGAGCATCGACGATATCCTGAAAAATTCGAAAAGCCTGACTTTCGGTATCGGCGATCCGAACTCGACTTCCGGTTACCTGCTGCCGAACTACTACATCTTCGCCAAGAACAATGTCGATCCGAAGACCGCGTTCAAAGTGATCCGTACTTCGAACCACGAAGCCAACATCCTGGCTGTGGCCAACAAGCAGATCGATTCCGCCGTGTTTGCATCAGACACGATGGACCGTATCGAAGAGCGTCAACCGGCCGTCGCCAAGGAAGTCCGCATCGTCTGGAAATCGCCGCTGATCGCTGCTGACCCACTGGTATGGCGCAAGGATCTGCCAGCCGACACCAAGGCCAAGATCAAGGAGTTCTTCCTGAGCTATGGCAAGACCGGTCCTAACGCCGCACAGGAAAAAGCGCAACTGGCCAAGCTGCAATACAGCGGTTTCGCAGAATCGAATGATGCCCAGCTGAACCCGATCCGCCAACTGGAACTGTTCAAGCAAAAAGGCAAGATCGAATCCGACACCAACCTGAGCGCCGATGAAAAGAAAGCCAAGCTGGATGACATCAACCGCAAAATGTCCGACCTGGCCAAATCCTAAGCAATGACAAGTTCCGTACCTCTGAAAATGCAAACCACGTTCCTTGAGCCGCCAAAGCAATCGATTGGCCGCACGTTGTTCTGGGGCGTGCTGCTGGCCGTCCTGATCGCCTCCTGGAAGGGCGCCGACATGCGGCCGCTGGAACTGCTGCGCGACGGCGGTAACATGGGCACCTATGCCGCCAGCTTCTTCCCGCCGGACTTCCACGAGTGGCGCACTTATCTGCAAGAGCTGCTGGTCACCATCCAGATCGCTGTCTGGGGCACAGCCCTGGCAGTGGTGTGCGCGGTGCCGTGCGGTCTGCTGGCGTCTTCCAACATCGCGCCGCCCTGGGTCAACCAGCCGGTGCGCCGTTTGATGGATGCGGCACGAGCGATCAACGAAATGGTGTTCGCGATGCTGTTCGTGGTGGCGGTCGGGCTGGGGCCATTTGCCGGCGTGCTGGCCTTGTTCGTGGCGACTACGGGCACCTTGTCGAAGTTGTTTTCGGAGGCGGTCGAAGCAATCGATCCGCAACCGGTCGAAGGCATACGCGCCACCGGCGCCAATGCGCTGGAAGAAATCGTCTACGGCGTGTTGCCGCAAGTGATGCCGCTCTGGATTTCCTACGTGCTGTACCGTTTCGAAGCCAATGTGCGCTCGGCGACGGTGGTCGGCATGGTCGGCGCCGGCGGCATCGGCGTGATCCTGTGGGAAGTGATCCGCAGTTTTGAATATGCACAGACCTGCTCGGTGCTGATCATGATCGTGATTGCGGTCAGCCTGATCGATCTGGTGTCATCGCGCTTGCGTAAATTGTTCATTTAATCAAGTTTCAATCCGGATTCCCGTTGATGGCGCATCGCTTGCGAGTTATCGCAAGTCGATAGCGCCATTTTTTTCGTGCGCCGGATTTTCGGTATGATCTTTATTTTCTGCATCATCCCGATATGGAGTAAAGACGCATGACTTCCCCCACTTCCATCGATTCGTTGCCGCACGTAACGGTACGCCAAGCGACACTCGACGATGCTGAAACCTTAGTGGCCCTACTGGCCGAAATGGATGACGAACCGACGCGCGATGCCACCCTGGACGCCGACGGCGCCCGCCAGATCATGCACAAGATGGCCGCCTATCCGTATTTCCGGGCCTACCTGGTGTTTGCCGATGGCGTTGCGGTTGGCACCTTCAGTATCCTGGTGTTTTGCAGCCTGACTCACGAAGGAACCCAGCAAGCCGTGCTCGACGCCGTCGTCATCAGCCGCGCTTGCCGTGGCCAGGGCATTGGCAGCGTGATGCTTGATCACGCGGTGCGGATTGCCGGCGAGGCCGGTTGCTACAAAATTGCGCTGTCGTCCAACCTGAAGCGCATGGACGCTCATCGCTTCTACGAGAATTTCGGTTTCAAACAGCATGGGATTAGCCTGGCCATTCCAGCGCCCAAATCGGTGTGAGCATAACGTCGACTGCGCGTGGACTGCACGCCGACGCTCGCCGGGGCATTGGGAAATGCCTGGCGTGGGCGCATAATAGACGGATAGCCTGAGGAGAGAAAACCTTGTCCAATCCGGAAAACCAACAACCGACCAACGAATTCATCGTCGCCACCGCAGCCGACGGCGCCCAGGTGGAGCTTGCCTTGCACGGCGGCCACGTCTGCTCCTGGCGCACGCCGGACGGCGTCGAACGTTTGTTCATGAGCCCGTTGAACAACTGGCGCAGCGACAGCGCAATCCGCGGCGGCATTCCGGTAATTTTTCCGCAATTCGCCAGCGAGGGACCGCTGCCCAAGCATGGCTTTGCCCGTGTCAGTCCATGGACTTTGCTGGAGTCGTCGCAGCAAACCGATGGTAGCGGATTGCTGCGGCTAGGCCTCAGCGATTCCGAGGAAACCAGGAAGATTTTTCCGCATGCCTTTGCGTTGGAGCTACGCGTCGAGTTCTCCGGCCAGACCCTCAACACCGAGTTGGTAGTGACCAACAACGGCGACCAATCCTTCGATTTCACCTGCGCCTTGCATACCTACCTGGATGCGCAGATTGCCGACACAGCGCTATACGGCCTCAACGGCTATCGCTACCGTGACTCGGTCGACGGCCGCCGCATCAAACATGCGGATGAAGAGCCCCTGCATATCACCAGGGAAGTAGATCGCGTGTATTTTTCAGTCGACAAGCCGATCACTGTAAGCGGTCGCAAGCACAGCATCATCGCCACGCAATCCGGCTTTGCCGATGCGGTGGTATGGAACCCATGGGAAAACGGCTGCGAAAAAATCGCCGACCTGAAGCTCGATTCATACCAGCATTTTGTCTGCGTGGAAGCTGCTGCCGTCGAACATCCGATAGCGCTGGCGCCGCATGGCAGCTGGAGCGGATATCAAAATCTCGAGTGCCTCACCGTCGCTTAATCTCATACTGCGGTGGCCTCGACTCCGAAGGAAATGTTATTTCTTTGAAACTGGATTCCCGCGTTCGCGGGAGCGGCAGGCGCAGAGGCAAGGCGCCGAGTCGTAGGGTGGGCAGATTTCTGCCCACGCCGAACTCACTAAATAAGTGAGGAGCCTCCCGCGTGGGCACCAGTGCCCACCCTACCACTTCTCGAAAATGATAATGCCGTTCAGTTTTCGCTGAACGGCAATACCTCCGCGCTAGCGTTTTGTAATGTTCGAACTTTGAATCGCGAAGAGCTAGGTTATGCTCCCGAACATTCTTTTGGATTCAATGCCGCAGATGCGGTTGAAGTGCACGCCCAAGTCCCTGGACCAAGATCAGCTGCAGCGGTATCTGCGATGCGTGTCCATGTCACAGTTTTCCCCGCAACCTGTGAGCTCCCAGATAGCGTGCAGGTAATGGTGCTTGCGCCATCTGTACCAATACTCGCGGTAATTGCGCAGCGCTGAGTGGTCGCTTTCAGCCCGAGTTTGGTTACATCGGTGATGACTTCAGTAATTCCCGCAGCGAGTGCGCTTTCGGCATTCACTTTTCCCGGAGTAATTTCGGCCAGGCCGGTCGCTATTTGTGATTTCGCTACATAGTTTTGATAAGTTGGCACCGCAACAGCAGCCAAGATACCAATGATCGCCACCACAATCATTAACTCGATCAACGTGAAGCCACGCTGTACAGATTTCGCCATTTTAATTTTTTTCATTTGCCTATCCCTTTAAGAGAAAATTTCGCGCGTAAGAAGCCAGCGATTTCCTGCGATCAGGAAATCAGAAATGCCGACTGGCTCGGCGTGAAAAACGAGGATGTTTGTCAGATCATCGACATTGCACAGACAAATTTTCAAAAGGAAAAATTGCCGCTTTGCCGCCACCGACTTGATCCGACGCCAGACGTCTGATGTCGATCCCATCAACGCACGCTAATGCGATATGGGATGCGACAAGACATGCTTCAGTTTATCGATGGCCCGCGTAAATGAAATCGGCAAACGTCTTAAATGGCGAGGACGAGCTCGTGATTCAGGATGTGGAAAGTTGAAGCGAGGGGGATAGGGATGGCGTTCGAATTCGGCGATTCAAATCGACTTGATAAGCGCAATCAGATGAGACAGACGGCCCGCAAATGTGTCAATTTGAACGGGCCGTATTCTTTTAATCGAACTGCCCGCCTTGCATCGGAAAGGCCCGCAAAAACTCCGCCGCCGGCAGTCGCTTGCCGCCAGGCTTTTGCAATTCTGTGATGCGTAATGCGCCACTGCCGCAGGCAACGATCACGCCGTCTTGCGGGTCGGCGCTGATGATGCTTCCGGGTGCGTGTTTGCCTTCGCTGGTTTCGACAAGCTGTGCCTGCCACAGCTTCAACGTGGTGCCTGCGAATGTTGCGGAGGCGGCCGGGAACGGATTGAATGCGCGGATTTTGCGTTCCAGTACTTCGGCCGGCAGCGTGAAATCCAGGGCCGCTTCTTCCTTGCTGATTTTGGCTGCGTAGGTGACGCCTTGCTCGGGTTGCGGTGTTGCCGGCAAGTTGCCTTGTTCTAGGCGGCGTAGTGCCTCGACGATCATTTCACCGCCAAGCTTCGCCATCTTGTCGTGCAGCGAACCGGTGGTGTCGCTGGCTGCGATTGGCAGTGTTTCGATCAGCAGCATGGCGCCGGTGTCGAGTCCCTGGTCCATCTGCATGATGGTGATGCCGGTCTCGGTGTCGCCGGCTTCGATCGCGCGATGGATAGGCGCTGCACCGCGCCAGCGCGGCAGCAGCGAACCGTGGATGTTGAGGCAGCCATGCGGTGGAATGGTCAGCACGCTGGTCGGCAGGATCAGGCCGTAGGCGGCGACCACCATGATGTCGTGCGGCGTTGCTTGCAACAGTGCGTGTGCTTCCTGGGCGACATCCGGATACTTGCCGTCGAGCCGCAGCGATACCGGCTGCGCCACCGGGATCTGATGCGCCAGTGCGAATTGCTTGACCGGCGATGCGTGCAGTTGCATGCCGCGACCGGCTGGGCGGTCGGGCTGGGTCAGCACCAGCGTGATTTCGTGACCGGCATCGTGCAGGGCTTGCAATGCCACGGCGGCAAATTCGGGCGTACCCGCAAAGATAATTTTCATGGTGCGATCATAGCAATTGAAGGACAGGGCTCAAAGACCGGCAACGCGAACAATGCGGCGCTTGGGCTTATCCGAATGACGATTGGAAGAGCTTCGAACGACTTATTCGAGCAACTCATTTTGACAATGAAGGACTGTGCAAGCCAGCAGCAAAGCGCAGGCCTTGCGAGCTTTTAATGTACGAAAGCGCAAGAGTCGCACAGTTGGCGATTCTTGCGCTTTGTTTCGTAATCACAACAGCTTTATCTTGTTGCGTATTGCTTGTCGCGTTTCTGCTCGCGTTCTTCCTTGAGCATCTTGGCCTTGATTCGATTACGCTTCAGCGGCGACAGGTATTCGACGAATACCTTGCCCTGCAGGTGATCCATTTCGTGTTGGATACAGACCGCCAGAAGGCCGTCTGCATCGACTTCAAATGGCTTGCCGTCGGCATCGAGAGCGCGTACCTTCACGCGTGCCGGACGTTCGACGCCGTCGTAGACGCCGGGCACCGACAGGCAGCCTTCGTCGTAGATCTGCTTTTCTTCACTGGCCCAAAGGATTTCGGGATTGATGAATACGCGCAGATCGGTGCCGCCATCGGAGGTGTCAATCACCACCAGTTGTTCATGGACATCGACTTGCGAAGCGGCCAGGCCGACGCCGGGTGCGTCGTACATGGTTTCAGCCATGTCGGCGATCAATTTTTTGAGGCGGGTGTCAAAAACTGTCACTGGCTTGGCAATTTTGTGCAAGCGAGCGTCAGGATAGCGCAGGATATTTAATAAAGACATACGAGGTTACGTAACAAATTAGGCGGTTGGGAAGGGGTTTTCTCTTGCTAGTTCAATCGATTATGGGCAAAATTTGATTCACTATGGCAAGTTTTTTGCTTTGCCTCGATCAAAGCCAGGGCGACGAGCCAACAAGGGGGCCTCGAAAACCGTAGCGATGGCATGCAGCAGGTTTTTTCGAGGTCCTCAAGGGTTTAGGCGCCAATTTAACGCAGTAACCACCGGAAACGATATGAAAAAGTTTAGCACAGCTGCACTCCTTCTTGCTTTAAGCGCGGGATTTGGCATTTCGACTATGGCTTACGCGCAGTCGGCGACGCCCATGCGTTGTGAGTTTTTGGCCAATGCCCCCGACCAGCACGTGGTAGTGCGTGGCGATACGCTGTGGGGAATTTCCGGGCAGTTTCTGCAGCACCCGTGGTGCTGGCCGCAAGTCTGGGGCCTGAATCAGGAACAGATCCATAATCCGCACTGGATTTATCCGGGCCAGATCGTGTATTTCGACCGCGCCAGCGGCCGCCTGCGCCTTGGCAATGAGATGGGTGGCGAGCCTGGCGTCGTCAAGCTGTCGCCGCAAACGCGAGTGCAGGGCGTCGGACGCGATGCCATCACGGCGATTTCGACCGATGCAATCGGCCCGTTCCTGTCGCAGCCGCTGATTATCGAGGATGGCGAACTGGCGCATGCGCCGCACATCGTCGCGGTGCAGGACGGCCACCTGAATCTGGGCAAGGGCGACAAGGCTTATGTGCGCGGTGATCTGGGAGATGCTACTGCATTCCAGGTGTTCCGTCCGGGCAACGCGCTCAAGGATCCGGTCACCGGCAAGGTCATCGCCAATGAAGCCTTGTATCTCGGCACTTTGAAGCTGGATCGCAAGGGCAGTACGCCGGATGAGGCGCACACTTTCAGCGTGGTCGACACCAAGGAAGAAATGCAAGTCGGCGACCGTATCATTCCGCGTCCGATCGAGCCGATCCTGAACTACGTGCCGCATGCTCCGGCCAACAGCGTCAACGCCCGCATCGTATCGATCTACGGCGGTGTCGCTACTGCAGCGCAGAACCAGATCGCGACGATCAACCAGGGCAAGAACGAGAATATCGATGTCGGCACCGTGCTGCAGCTGTATCGTTTTGGCAAAACCATTGCCGATCCGGCCGACCACAACAAGAAGGTCAAGCTGCCTGACGAACAATACGGTACCCTGTTCATTTTCCGCGTCTTCAACCATATTTCGTATGGCTTGATTATGGAAGTCCAGAATACGGTCGACATCGGCGATGTAGCCAGGTCGCCGGAGTAAATTTAAAGGTTGTTGCTGTTAATACAGATATTTCTCCTGTCAGCGGTGGGTCAGGCTTGACCCACCGGAATGTCTCGACGGACGCGGTGGATGCGACCGAGCTAGCCGCATGGCTGCGTCTTGAGCAGACCGCCGGTGTCGGCGCCGAAACCGCGCGCCGTCTGCTGGCCTCCTTCGGCCTGCCGGCAAATATTTTCTCCGTTTCATTTTCCGCCTTGCACAAAGTCGTGCCTGAGCGCATTGCCTATGCGCTGCTGGCTGCGCCATCGGATGCGTTGCTGGCGCTGATCGATCGTACGCTGGAATGGCTGCAGCAGCCCGGCAACCAGTTGTTTACATTGGCCGATAGCGGCTATCCGCAGGCACTGCTGGATATCTCCGATCCGCCGTTGATGTTGTATGTCAAGGGACGCGCCGAGCTGTTGAGTCGGCCGTCGCTGGCGGTGGTCGGCAGCCGCAATGCCACGGTGCAAGGGATCGCCAATGCCGATCGCTTTGCCGAGACGCTCAGCCAGCGCGGTCTGACGATCATTTCCGGGCTGGCGCTGGGCATCGACGCTGCCGCTCATCAGGGCGGTTTGCGCGGTGCGGCGGGCAATGCCGATGGCGGCAGTACGGTGGCGGTGATCGGCACCGGCGCCGACATTGTCTATCCGGCGCGGAATCGCGAGCTGGCGCATCGTATTGCCGAAACGGGTTGCATTGTCAGCGAGTATCCGCTCGGCATGCCTGGCGTCGCCGCCAACTTTCCGCGGCGCAACCGCATTATCTCGGGCCTTTCAAACGGCGTGCTGGTGGTCGAGGCGGCGTTGAAATCCGGTTCGCTGATTACCGCGCGGATGGCGGCGGAGCAGGGGCGCGATGTGTTTGCGATTCCCGGTTCGATTCATTCGCCGTTGGCGAAAGGCTGCCATCAACTGATCAAGCAGGGCGCCAAGCTGGTGGAATCGGCGCAGGATATCCTGGAAGAACTGGGCGCGCTGCGCGGCCCTGCTGCGGTCCGGATCGAGTCCCAGGCTGCAGCGGTCAAGGCCGGCGAGGAAAGCGCTGTAGCGGACGACCAGGACGGCGGCAAAGGCAAGCTGCTCGTCATACTCGGGTATGATCCGGTCAGTCTGGACGAGTTGGTGGCGCGTAGTGGTTGTGATGTGGCAACTTTGAATGGGCAGTTGCTTGAGCTGGAACTGGCCGGCCTGGTTGAAGTTCTGCCGGGCGGAATCTATCGGCGGGTAGGCTGATGCGGCCGGATTGTGTCGCTGGATGCCGGGATGCAATTTTGTCATTATGGGCAGCGTTGCATAAATCCTGCGATACTTGTATACGTATACCGCAGCGGGTAACCATCTCTCTGTCACTTGTCTTACTCTTACCTTAGCGATACAGTAGAACCATGTTTGAAGTCCTCGTTTATCTGTATGAAACTTATTATCGGCCCGATGCCTGCCCTGAACCGGAGGCTTTGGTCAAGAAGCTGTCGGCGATCGGCTTTGAAGAAGACGAGATTGCCAAGGCGCTCGGCTGGCTGACCGACCTGGCGGAAACCAATCACGAATTCGCCGATAAGTATCCGCAGCAAACGGCCTTTTCCTTTGGCATCCGCGTCTACGCTCAGCAAGAGATCGACGTGCTGGGCATTCCCGCAATCGGCTTCATCCAGTTCCTGGAATCGGCCAAGATGCTCAACCCGGTCCAACGCGAGATCGTCATCGAGCGTGCGTTGACTGTCAGCGAGACTCCGGTCCCGCTCGATAAACTCAAGGTGATCGTATTGATGGTGCTATGGAGCCAGGGCAAGGAGCCGGACGGCCTGATGTTCGATGAATTGTTTATCGACGAAGACGATGATCCGGAACCGCGCCAGTTGCACTAAACGCGATTGACCCCAACTAACTACATGCACGGCTTATTCGGCCGCGCTTGCGACTTTCCCAACAACCCGCTTATCATTTGCCCGCAGTTGCGAGGTTGGCCTTGAGGTCTGCTGCGATGTTGACTGAGTTGTTTGCTGATATATTATGGAAAAATTTCCATTCGGCAATCAGGCTCATGCTTCAGAGGCTGCCTTGAGCACGATTAACCCATTGCGAGCAAAAGCAAAATAATGCGCTGAAATAATGCGCGCCACTTTCGAGACAACACTATGAGCAAGACCCTCATCATTGCTGAGAAACCTTCTGTCGCGAACGATATCGCGAAGACGCTCGGCGGCTTCACCAAGCACGATGAGTACTTTGAATCCGACGAATACGTCCTGTCCTCCGCGGTCGGCCACCTGCTGGAAATCGCGGTTCCTGAAGAATACGATGTCAAGCGCGGCAAATGGACCTTCACCCATCTGCCGATGATTCCGCCGCACTTTGCGCTCAATCCGATCGCCAAGACCGAGTCGCGCCTCAAGGTGCTCAACAAGCTGATCAAGCGCAAGGACGTCACGTCTCTGATCAACGCATGTGACGCCGGGCGCGAAGGCGAGCTGATTTTCCGCCTGATTGCGCAATATACTAAAGCCAAGCAGCCGGTCAAACGCCTGTGGCTGCAATCGATGACGCCGGGCGCGATCCGCGACGGCTTCACCCATCTGCGCGAAGACAAGGACATGCTGCCGCTGGCCGATGCCGCCCGCTGTCGCAGCGAAGCGGACTGGCTGATCGGCATCAACGGCACGCGCGCAATGACCGCCTTCAATTCGAAAGAAGGCGGTTTCTATTTGACCACCGTCGGCCGCGTGCAGACGCCGACCTTGTCGATCGTGGTCGAGCGTGAAGAGAAGATCAAGAAATTCGTGCCGCGCGATTTCTGGGAAGTGCGCGCCGAATTCGTCTGCGCCGCCGGCATCTACGAAGGCCGCTGGCTCGATACCGCGCACAAGAAGGATGAGAACGATCCGGAAAAGCGCGCCGAACGCCTGTGGAGCAAGGCTGCCGCCGAATCGATCGTGGCCGCCTGCCGCGGCAAGATGGGCGCGGTGCGTGAAGAATCGAAGCCGACCACCTCGATGGCGCCGGCGCTGTTCGACTTGACCAGCCTGCAGCGCGAAGCCAACTCGCGTTTCGGCTTCTCCGCCAAGAACACCCTGGGCCTGGCCCAGGCACTGTACGAAAAGCACAAGGTGCTGACTTACCCGCGTACCGATTCGCGCCATCTGCCGGAAGATTACCTGAGCACCGTCAAGCAAACGCTGGAAACGGTCTCCGAGAACAATAACTACCAGCAGTTCGCCGCGCAGATACTGAACAAGGGTTGGGTCAAGCCGAACAAGCGGATCTTCGACAATACCAAGATCAGCGATCACTTTGCGATCATCCCGACCACGCAGGCGCCGAAGAATCTGTCGGAGCCGGAACAGAAATTGTATGACCTGGTGACGCGCCGTTTCATGGCAGTGTTTTTCCCGGCTGCCGAGTTCCAGGTCACCACCCGTTACACCGAAGTGTCCGGCCATCAGTTCAAGACTGAAGGCAAGGTCATGACCAATCCGGGCTGGCTGGCGATCTACGGCAAGGAAGCCGCGGATGAGAAGGATACGGAAAACAGCGGCACGCTGGTTGCCGTAGCCAAGGATGAGAAGGTCAAGACCGACAAGATTACCGCCAACGGCCTGGTCACCAAACCGCCTGCGCGCTACACGGAAGCGACCTTGCTGTCAGCCATGGAAGGCGCCGGCAAGTTGCTGGACGATGGCGAGTTGCGCGAAGCAATGGCCGGCAAGGGCCTCGGCACGCCGGCGACGCGCGCTGCCATCATCGAAGGTTTGCTGAACGAAAAATACCTGTTGCGCGAAGGCCGGGAAATGATGCCGACCGCCAAGGCGTTCCAGCTGATGACGCTGCTGCACGGCCTCGGTGTCGATGAACTGACCGAACCGGAACTGACCGGCGAATGGGAACACAAGCTGTCGCAGATCGAGCGCGGCACCATCAGCCGTGAAGAGTTCATGCGCGAAATCGCGCAGCTGACCCAGATCATCGTCAAGCGCGCCAAGGAATACGATAACGACACCATCCCCGGCGACTATGCGACGCTGCTGGCGCCGTGTCCGAATTGTGGCAGCGTGGTCAAGGAAAATTATCGTCGCTTCGCCTGCACCAAGTGCGAATTCTCGATGAGCAAGACGCCGGGCAGCCGTCAGTTTGAAATTCCTGAAGTCGAGGAATTGCTGACCAAGCGCACCATCGGTCCGTTGCAAGGCTTCCGCTCCAAGATGGGCCGGCCGTTTGCTGCGATCCTGAAAATCAGCCGCGATGAAGAAATCAAGAACTTCAAGCTGGAATTCGATTTCGGCCAGAACGATGGTGAAGGCGAAGATGGCGAGGGTGTCGATTTCACCGGCCAGACCGCGCTCGGCCCATGTCCGAAATGCGCCAGCGGCGTGTATGAAATGGGCTTGGCCTATGTCTGCGAAAAAGCGGTCGCCAAACCGAAG
Source organism: Collimonas sp. NPDC087041 (assembly GCF_044745265.1). Classification (NCBI taxonomy): domain Bacteria; kingdom Pseudomonadati; phylum Pseudomonadota; class Betaproteobacteria; order Burkholderiales; family Oxalobacteraceae; genus Collimonas; species Collimonas sp. NPDC087041. The sequence continues at coordinate 123,832 of NZ_JBIUZX010000007.1, read as the reverse complement.
ACCTGCGATTTCCGTAGCGGCCGCATCATCCTGCAGCAGGAAATCCTGCCGGAGCAGATGGTCAAGCTGCTGAACGATGGCAAGACCGATTTGCTGCCAGGTTTTATTTCGCAACGCACGCGTCGTCCGTTCAAGGCGTTCCTGGTCAAGGGCAAGGATGGCAAGGTGAGCTTCGAGTTTGAAGAACGCAAAGCCAAGGCGCCTGCCAAGGGCAAGGCCAAGGCGGCGGCTGTCGAGGATGAAACCGGTGAGGCCAGCGCAGTCGTAGCGAAAAAGCCGGCGGCCAAAAAAGCGGTGGCGAAGAAGGCTGCACCCAAGCGCGTGGTTGCCAAGCGCAAAGCTGCATAAGCATTACGTTGAAAGAAAAAAACCGCTCGATGAGCGGTTTTTTTTGTATCTGGCGTACCGATGAATCTAATCGATTATTGGCTTGCCGATGTAGATCTTCAATGTGCTGCGTGATGATGATGGTCTGTGGAGGCGGTTGCTGCCCCAGGCGACGACACGGCCAACTCTACGCTGCCAACCTCAAGGAGTACTTCCTTTTCGTTGGTGTCGGCCGAAACGAAAGAGAAACGGACTTCATTTGTTGACCAAAGAGCGCGTCGCATCTGGCGTCCGATGATGGCGTTGAGAGAGTAGACCACGGGCGATGCATGATCTGCTTGACGTCCAAGCAGGAAGGAGTTGATTTCTCCAAGATACATGTCGCGGTGCTGCTCTCCTGATCTGGCCTTGGCCGGCAGGTTGGCATAAATACGATATGAATAGCCGCGTTTCAGTCCTCGCTCAGTGACATGGAAATCGCTCAAGGTCAGCGTCAGATCATGATCCCGCTGCTGTGGGTCTCTCATGATATTGGCGACTTTCTCTCTCTCGCTGTTCAAGATCGGCAGCGCCACGCTAACCGACGCGCCAGTCAAGGCAAGGCTTGTCTTCGCAGCCGTATCCGGCTGTACCAGACCAGCTGTTTTTGCTGCGGGTGTTACAGGCAGGATGACTTGCGGTTGTGGCGGTATCTCATCATGCAGATCGGGAAGCTGCAGCGATTCATAGCAGTAGCCAAGCTTGGCGGTATCGAGCATATCGCTGACGCGAATCACTTTTTTTCCGGCAGTATCAAAGACAAACTGCTGATCAAGCCATTCTTTTTCGGTTGAGTTCGCGCGTGTAGGATCCATGGCCAGCCATGCATCCCACAAGCGGTCTACGTTCACGTGATGCGCCCAAAATATCGGATCACCGCCCGAAATCTGTTCATTAGCCATGTCGCCCCCTACCATCAGGTGCGCTGCTCCATGCGGATTGGGCTCAAACAGCTTATAGAATTCCGTGAAATCATTTGCCAAAAATGGCGCCCTGAGTAATTGCCGTGGATTGTATGCCCTCGGTGAATGCAGCAAATGAGGGAGTGTGCCGTCAGTAAATTGTGCCGGCATCGCTGGATCATCGAACCAATCCCAGTAGGGGATTGCAAAACTGTCATCCTGTGTTACTTCGCGGATGAGTGCTTCCATGAAGAACATGTAGGCGCGATGCCAAGTCAGGAAATGCGGCGTTCTGTGTGCGCATTGGCCCCATACTTTCGCCATCTCAGCCGGTACCGGAGGTGGCACGCCATGAACGTTTGCCCAGTACGTCCAGCTCTTGTAGTCGGTCGCCACCGGGTTGGCCTTCAGTTTGCCAATACCAGCGTTGAATTTTCTGGCGTCCGCCATTGCGCCGCCATGATTTAGCGATTTTCGTACCCGGATTTTATGGTGATCGCGCGAATGCGCGAAGGCCATCTCGCCACACCATGTTGAAAGGCCCAATGCCTGAGCAAGATGGATAAATTGTCTGCGGTTCATCTATGTATCCTTGAAAGGTTGCATGTTGGAGAGGTAACTAAATGCGATAGGCGCCAGCAATAGTTGCCTGTCATCAACCGTGATGTTCGATGAATTGCCGCATGGGAACAATTGGCAAAAGGCTTAAATCCATGGTGAAACCGCCTGGGCAGGTGGGAGGCGCATCAAGGATTTTCGATGCCGGGGTTACCGATGCCGCGGCATTTCTGTTGCGCAGGCAAGAGACTGGGGGACTGGCGTGGCGACTGTTCCTGGCCGCGATTCGTCTGCTTTGGGCTACACTTTGTGGCAGGAAATAATGCTGCTGTTGGCGGGTAGCCGCCAGCTTTGACTATCGCTTTCGTTAACCGGATATCGCCATGCCTCAGAATCATCCTGCTGTCGCTCGTGCTGTGGTTCATCAACTGGGAGCTTCGCGGATTCGCGAAGTCGCCAATGTCGGAATGGGGCGCGACGACGTGCTGCCTTTCTGGTTCGGCGAACCGGATCAAGTGACGCCCGCCTTCATCCGCGATGCGGCCAAGGGCGCGCTCGACGATGGCGATACCTTCTATACCCACAACTACGGCATCCCGCCCTTGCGCGAGGCGATCGCCAAGTACCTCTCCAGCCTGCATCAGCCGATAGATGCTGGCCGCGTTGCGGTGACTTCTTCCGGCGTGTCGGCATTGATGCTGCTGTCGCAACTGATCATCAATCCCGGCGACCGCGTGGTGGCGGTGACGCCGTTGTGGCCGAACGTTACTGAAATCCCGAAAATCCTCGGTGCTGAAGTGGTGCGGGTGGCGCTGCAGTTCGGCGAAACATGGGAGCTCGACCTGCAGCAACTGCTGGATGCGCTGACGCCGGACACGCGCGCCGTGTTGTTGAACTCGCCGAATAATCCGACCGGCTGGGTCATGCCGCGTGAACAGCAGGAAGTGGTGCTCGCACATTGTCGCCAGCATGGTATCTGGATCGTCGCCGACGACGTCTATGAACGCCTGGTGTACAGCGAGCAGCCAAGCACCGACGGCAAGGCCTGTGCACCTTCCTTCCTCGATATCGCCGAGGCGGATGATCGCCTGATTTCATCGAACAGCTTTTCCAAATCCTGGCTGATGACCGGCTGGCGGCTGGGTTGGCTGGTGGCGCCGCCGACACTGATGACCGACATCGGCAAGCTGATCGAATACAACACGTCGTGCGCCCCAGGATTCGTACAGCGTGCCGGGATTGTGGCGATCGAGCGTGGCGACGAAATCATCGGTAACACCGTCGCCCGCTATCGGGCCGCGCGCGACTTCCTGTATCAGCGCCTGAATGCATTGCCGGGAATTACTGCGCCGCGGCCGAAGGGCGCGATGTATCTGTTCTTCCGTGTCGACGGCGTCAGCGATGGCCTGGCGCTGTGCAAACAGCTGGTGCGCGATGCCGGGCTGGGTCTGGCGCCGGGCAACGCGTTCGGCGCTGAAGGCGAAGGTTATGTGCGCTGGTGTTTTGCCAGCTCTCTGGAACGCCTGGAGGACGGCGTGCAGCGGCTGGAGCGTTTCCTCGCCGCTTGATATGGGCTAGCCGGCCAGCTTGACCGGTACCGGCCGCGTCAGCAGGTCGACATACAGATTGAAAAAGCGGGCGTTGTCGAAGCGTTTGACGACCCGCATTTTTTTCAGCCCGAGGCGCGCCGGCGGCGTTTTCAGGTAGGCAATCGAACGGCCGTCGTCGGGGCCGAATGCGATGTCGACATCGACCCATTCATCGACCGTCTCGGTCGCAAAGCGCGGATCGAGCAGGTAGGCGATGGTCAGGCTGTCCATGACGTGGGCGGTGAAGTTGCGGTCGGTTTCAAAGCCGGCCTTGTGGTGGAGGCCGTAACCTTCCAGCTGGGAGAACAACTGGGTCACGGCGGTATGCCTGTCGGGATCGTGGGCAATCCTGTCATAAATTTTCTTATCCATCACCACCGTACTGGCGGCGTCCAGCGGAATCACTACTTGCGGAATCGGCTGATGCAGCACGATTTGCGCCGCCTCCGGATCGAACCACCAGTTGAATTCGGCGTGGGCGGTGGCATTGCCTGCGACCGTGAATGCGCCGCCAAGATAAATGATCTGCTTGATCAGCGGCACGATCTCTGGATGCTGGAGCACTGCCAGCGCGATGTTGGTGAGCGGGCCGACGGCCAGGATAGTTACCTGGTGCGGGTTCTGCTTGACCGAGTCGACGATGAAATCGACGGCGTTCTTGCGTCGTAGCGTGGTCTGTTGCGCGAAGCCGTCCGGCGGCGCCCTCACATCACTGTCGAACATGGGTTCAGGCATCTCCCATGCGCCCAGCTGCGCATCAGGCTCCGGAAATTTTTCCAGTTCGCTGCGTATCGTTTCCAGGTCGTGGGTGAGCGGCGTGTTGGCGCCGCTGTAGACGCCAATCTGCGCGCCGACACCGAGACGTTCCATGGATTTCAGTGCATCGGCGGTTCCTTGCCGCAGCCACTGGCGACCGGATACCACGGTGATGCCGAGCACATCGACCGCCCCTTGTGCATGTAATTGGGCTGCCATCACGCCCAACTGGCCGTCGTCGCCGATGGTGTTGTAATCGCTATCGATGATGATTTTTGCATGGCTGCTCGAAGCGAGGTGCCCGTGGCAGCCCGCCAAGCATAGAGCACATGCAAGAATAGCCAGTAATTTCTTCATTCGCGCGTTTCCCTTGCAATCAAGGGAATGATTGTCATGTCTGATTAATAATGTTGTCAGTTTTGTGTTCCGAAGCCAAGCTGTAGCAGTTGCAAGGAAGCGTCGTAAAAAACCTGACGGCAGTGTGCCTGACGCACATGCATCTGTCTCTGGCCGGCAGTAGATTTTCCCCTGTGGAGTGCTACATGATCTTCCTTGCCACTATGCCAAGCAACAAAAAAACGACCTTTTTGAATCTTTTTTTTTGCTGGATCTGATGCTATCATCAAAACGCGCAAACGTTTGCGCGTTCCAAATGCCGGCATGCCGATCCGACGGACATGCCGTTGCACAACGCGTTTAATAACAATTTCAGGAGACTTTTGATGAATACCCGTATCCGCCTCAAGCTGATTGCCGCCACCGTTCTCGTCTGTGCATTGCCGTCGTTGCCGGCGCTGGCGCAGACTGCACCGAAACCGAAGGTTGCGCTGGTGATGAAGTCGCTCGCCAATGAATTCTTCCTGACCATGGAAAATGGCGCCAAGGCGCACCAGAAGGCACACGCCGCCCAATACGACCTGATTGCCAACGGCATCAAGGACGAGCAGGACACCTCGAACCAGATCAAGATCGTTGAGCAGATGATCGTCTCCAAGGTCAACGGCATGGTGATTGCACCTGCTGACTCGAAAGCGCTGGTGCCGGTCATCAAGAAGGCGATCGACGCCGGCATCATCGTGGTCAACATCGACAACAAGCTGGATGACGCCGCACTCAAGGAAAAGGGCATCGTGGTGCCGTTCGTCGGCCCGGATAACCGCAAGGGCGCCAAGCTGGTCGGCGATTACCTGGCCAAGCAGATCAAGAGCGGCGACAAGGTCGCCATCATCGAAGGCGTTTCCACCACCATCAATGCGCAGCAACGTACTCTGGGCTTCCAGGATGCAATGAAGACCGCCGGCGCCAACGTGGTGTCGGTGCAATCCGGCCAATGGGAAATCGATCCGGGCAACAAGGTTGCCGCGGCGATGCTGAATGCGCATCCTGACATCAAGGCATTGTTGGCCGGTAACGACAACATGGCCCTGGGTGCGGTGGCAGCGGTCAAGGCAGCAGGCAAGACCGGCAAGGTGCTGGTGGTAGGCTACGACAACATCAACGCCATCAAGCCGATGCTGCAAGATGGCCGTGTGTTGGCAACTGCCGACCAGTTCGCTTCGCAGCAAGCAGTGTTCGGCATCGAAACGGTGTTGAAGGCAATTGCTGACAAGAAGTCACAGAACAGCCTGGGTGGCACAGTTGAAACCAAGGTTGAACTGGTGACCAAAGACACCAAGTAAGACAATCCGCCGGAACGGGGCTAGGGGCCGCTGCAATGCGGCCCGCCCCGTCTCCGCGCATCAGGCGTAACGTGTCAGTTATATAGAAAAAACAATTGCGGAACGAAGCGCCAGCGCCGTCAAAGCGCGCTGTGCTGTCCGTCCCTCAATTCAGATACAAAACCATGATCCACGTTGGTGGAGGCTGAATGTCCAATGAATTCAACGCGGCGCACGAGTCCGACATGCGCGCCGCTGCACCCGCAGTTCCCCTACTGAGTTTGACCGGAGTCGGCAAGACCTATGTCGAACCGGTCTTGAGCGATGTCTCGATCAGCATCAGTGCCGGACAGATCCTGGCCTTGACCGGTGAAAACGGCGCCGGCAAGAGCACACTCTCGAAAATCGTCTGCGGCCTGGTGCAGGCAACCACCGGCAGCATGCTGCTCGATGGCCAAGCCTATCAACCGGCGTCGCGCAAGGAAGCCGAGCAGCTTGGCATCCGCATGGTGATGCAGGAACTGAACCTGATCCCGACCCTGAGCATCGCCGAAAACCTGTTCCTGAATCAGTTGCCGCAACGCTTCGGCTGGATAGACAAGCCCAAGCTGGCGGCTGCCGCCCGGATCCAGATGGCCGCGGTGGGTCTGACCGATATCGATCCCTGGACGCCGGTCGGCGAACTTGGCGTTGGGCACCAGCAGATGGTGGAAATTGCGCGCAACCTGATCGGTAGCTGTCGTTTGCTGGTGCTGGACGAGCCGACCGCGATGCTGACCAACCGCGAGGTTGAGCTGCTGTTCGCGCAGATTGCGCGACTGCAGTCGGAAGGTGTGGCGATCATCTATATTTCGCACCGGCTGGAAGAGTTGAAGCGCGTGGCGGACCGCATCGCCGTGCTGCGCGACGGCCAGCTGGTGTGCGACGACGCCATCGGCGGCTACAACACCGAGGCACTGGTGCAACTGATGGTTGGTCGCGCCGCCGAATCCGAACTTGACTTGGGCCATCGCAGCATCGGTGCGCCGTTGCTGCGGGTACGCAATCTCGGACGCGGCGCTGTGGTGGCACCTGCTTCCTTCGATTTGCGCGCCGGCGAAATTCTCGGCATTGCCGGATTGATCGGATCGGGACGCACGGAATTGCTGCGCCTGATTTTCGGCGCCGACCGTGCCGACCAGGGTGAAGTGTTCATCGGCGATCAAACCAAGGCGGCGAATATTTCGTCGCCGAAAAATGCGATTGCCTCCGGCATCGCCATGATTACCGAAGACCGCAAGAGCCAGGGGCTGTTGCTGCCGCAATCGATCGGCGTCAACGCCACGCTGGCCAAGCTTTCGTCGGTCAGCAAGTTCGGCGTACTTGACCAGAAGGCAGAAATCGCGGTGGCCGACGATTACATCAAGCGCCTGCGGATTCGTTCGCGCGATGGCACACAGGCGGCCGGCGAACTGTCCGGCGGCAACCAGCAGAAGGTGGTGATCGCCCGCTGGCTGTATCGCGATTGTCCAATCATGCTGTTCGATGAACCGACCCGTGGCATCGACATCGGCGCCAAGTTCGACATCTACAAGCTGCTGGCCGATTTGTCGCGGCAAGGCAAGGGCCTGCTGATCGTTTCCAGCGACTTGCGCGAGCTGATGCTGATCTGCGACCGCATCACGGTGATGAGCGCCGGCAAGCTGGTCGACACTTTCGAGCGCGGTCACTGGAGCCAGGAAACGATCCTGGCGGCGGCGTTCAGCGGCTACGTCAATGGAAACGACAGTGATGACGACAGCGGCGGCACAGCAACAGATCCGTCAAGCGCGCAGGCTGCCTGAGCCGCGCACCGACAATGCATTCAACATACACAAGATCATGACAACACTTTCCAGTTCTTCCTCCCGTTCGTCGTCCTTTACCCGCAGCATGTCAGGCCTGAAGAACTACCTGGGCCTGATCGGCGCGCTGCTGGCGATGTGCGTGCTGTTTTCCTTCCTGAGTGAAAATTTCCTGACGCTGGCGACGTTCACTACCTTGTCCAACGATATTCCGACACTGGTGGTGATGGCAGTCGGCATGACCTTCGTACTGATCATCGGCGGCATCGATCTTTCTGTTGGCTCGGTGATGGCATTGGCGGCCTCGGTGCTGTCGATGGCGATGGTGCGCTGGGGCTGGCCGTTGTTTGGTGCGGGCGTGCTGGCGGTGCTGGTGGCCAGCTTGTGCGGCATGGTGACCGGCGTGATTTCGGTCGGCTGGCGGATTCCTTCGTTCATCGTCTCGCTGGGTGTGCTGGAAATGGCGCGCGGCCTGGCGTACCAGGTGACCAATTCGCGCACCGAATACATCGGTAGCGCGGTCGACGGCATTAGCTCGCCGATCCTGCTCGGCATGTCGCCGGCTTTCCTGTCGGCGATCGTGATCGTCATCGTCGGCCATCTGGTGTTGACCAAGACGGTGCTGGGGCGCCACTGGATCGGCATCGGCACCAATGAAGAAGCGGTGCGCCTGGCCGGTATCAATCCGCGTCCGAGCAAGGTGCTGGTATTTGCATTGATGGGTTTGCTGGCCGGCGTCGGCGCGCTGTTCCAGGTATCACGGCTGGAAGCGGCTGATCCGAACGGCGGCGTCGGCATGGAGTTGCAGGTGATCGCCGCGGTGGTGATCGGCGGCACCAGCCTGATGGGCGGACGCGGTTCGGTGATCAGCACCTTCATCGGCGTGTTGATCATCTCGGTGCTGGAAGCCGGGCTGGCGCAGGTCGGCGTCAGCGAACCGATGAAGCGCATCGTCACCGGGCTGGTGATTGTGGCGGCGGTGGTGCTGGATACTTATCGCCGCCGTGGTGAGCGTTCGACAGGTTGATGTGGGGCGGGAACCTTGGTTCCTGCACAAGATATTGTAGCAATTCAAGGCGTGGGCAATAATGCCCGCCCTACGAATGCATTCGGGTACTGAGCAAACACTATGGCAACCATCAAGGATGTAGCGCGCAAGGCGGGGGTCTCGTACACCACGGTTTCGCACGTCCTCAACCAGACTCGCCCGGTCAGCGACGATGCCCGGACCCGCGTGCTGGCGGCGGTGGAGACACTGGCCTACATGCCGAGCGCGCTGGCGCGTTCGTTGAAGAGCAAGGCCACCGGCAGTATCGGCTTGATCATTCCAAACAACACCAACCCGTATTTTTCGGAAGTCGCGCGCGGCATCGAAGATAGCTGCTATGCGGCTGGCTACAGCGTCATCTTGTGCAATTCCGACGATGATCCGGCCAAGCAGCGCGATTACCTGAACATGCTGCTGACCAAGCGCTGCGACGGCCTGATCGTGGCGACGCTGGCGCAGACCGATGGCGAATTGCTGCGCAAGATGAAGGTGCCGACCGTGCTGCTGGACCGGGCGCCGAAGGAACTGGGAATCGACCTGGTGGCGGTCGACAATGTCGCCGGCGGCGCGTTGGCGGCGGCGCATTTGCTGGAATTGGGACGGCGTCGGATTGCCTGCATCGGCGGCCCGGCGGATATCGATATTTCGCGCGAACGGATTGCCGGCCTGCGCCAGACCTTGCTCGACGGCGGCGTCGCGTTGCCGGACGATTTGCTGATTTATGCGGATTTCACCAGCGCTGGCGGTTACCTGGCGGCGCGCAGCCTGTTGGCCATGACGCAGTTGCCGGATGCGATTTTCTGTTGCAACGACCTGATGGCGATTGGCGCCTTGCGGGCAGCGGCGGAGCGCGGCATTGCGGTGCCGGAGCAACTGGCAGTAGTCGGCTTCGACGATATCGACCTGGCGCAATTCGTCCATCCGACGCTGACCAGCGTCGCCCAGAACACGCGCAAGCTCGGGCAACTGACTGCGCAATGCCTGCTGGAGCGGATCGCTACGCCTGACCGGCCGTTGCAGCGGCAGACGATTGCACCCGAATTACATGTCCGCGACTCGACCGTCAGGTCCTGACAGCGATAAACTTTAGCTAACTCATCTTTACAAGACTCACATGATCGTCATCATCGGCAGTATCAACATGGACCTGGTATTACGCGTGCCGCGCATGCCGCATCCCGGCGAAACCTTGTCCGGCGGCCAGTTCCAGACCATCCCGGGCGGCAAGGGCGCCAACCAGGCAGTTGCGTGCGCACGTCTCAGCGCCGACAGCATCAAGGTAGCGATGATCGCCTGTCTCGGCGATGACGCCTTTGGCGTCGAGCTGCGCGCCGCGTTGCGTAGCGACGGTATCGACGACACCCATGTCAGCACAATCAAAGGTGTGGCGTCGGGCGTGGCGTCTATCCTGGTCGATGCCAATGGACAGAACAGCATCGTGCTGGCGGCGGGCGCCAACGACGCGCTGAGCCCGGCCCATATCGATGCTGCGCACGCGCTGATCGAGCAGGCGCGGATCGTGGTGCTGCAACTGGAAACGCCGTTGCCGACCATTCGCCATGCAATCAAGCTGGCGCACGATTTGGGTAAAGTGGTCGTGCTCAATCCCGCTCCGGCGCAGGCGCTGCCAACCGATTTGCTGGCGCAGGTGCAGTATCTGATTCCAAATGAAATCGAAGCGGCGATGCTGGCCGGTTTGCCTGAAGCCAGTCTCGATAGCGATGCGGCGATCGACGCTGCCATCGTGAAATTGCGCGCCAGTGGTTCCGACAAGGTGCTGGTCACCTTGGGGGCAAAAGGCGTTTACGCCGCGCTATCCTCAGGATCGGAACATTTTGCGGCGCAGCCGACCAAAGCCATCGACACCACCGCCGCCGGCGACACCTTCATCGGCGGTTTCGTGGCAGCGCTGGCCGAAGGGCGCAGCGAAGCCGACGCCATCGCTTTCGGCCAACGCGCCGCTGCGTTGAGCGTGGCGCGCATCGGTGCGCAAACCTCGATTCCTTATCGTCACGAACTGGACGCTTGAAATGAAGAAAAGCCCTTTATTGAATATCGCGCTGTCGCAATTGATCGCATCGCTGGGTCATGGCGAGAGCGTCGTGATCGGCGATGCCGGCCTGCCGGTGCCGCCCGGTGTGCCGCTGATCGACCTGGCGCTGACCCGCGGCGTGCCCGGCTTCATGGTGACGCTGCAAACGATCCTGAGCGAAATGCAGGTCGAGCATCATGTGTTGGCCGATGAATTGCCTTTGCACAGTCCGCAACTGGCGCAACAGATTGACGCGCTCGGTCTGCCGGACAAGCGCACCTTGTCGCACGCCGATTTCAAACGCATGACGCATAGCGCCAAAGCGGTGATCCGCACCGGCGAGTTCACGCCGTATGCCAACATCATCCTGGTTGCCGGCGTAGTCTTTTGATAATATTTGTGCGGTATTTCTGACAATCCAGCGACGGCAGGTACAATAAACGCATGGATATATCATTGCCTGAACTGGAACAAGCCATCAATTACTGGCGCCTGCAACGGCCTGCGGTCGGGGAAGAGTGCGCGTTGTCACCCGAGGTCAACGCGCTTGCCGATGTGTATGCGCTGATGATCATCAATCACAGCAGCAGTGTCGCGCTGGCTTCGATGGGCAGCGTGGCCCAGCAGTTGATTGCGGTATGGCGGCAGCACATGCTCGATCTCGCCAGCGCCAGATCAGTGGGCTAAATGGCGCGCTTGCCGTTTGGGCGCCGCCATGCCCTCGGTTTCCTGCTTAACTACCAATTGCTGCACATCTGCCTGCTTGGCAGGTTTGCCCGCATAGTCCGTGCTGAGCACGGCATTCACTTCTTTTTCCGTCATTCCCTGCAAGCGTAGCCATTGCCCGACCAGGCCCGCCAGCCGGTCCAGCGCGATCCGATGGGTGGCGTCGGTCTTGCCGTACAACCAATCGGAAAACGCCATGAAATTGGCGAACGGCGATTCGCCCAGCAAAATCGGCAGCGTGTGCGCAAAACGTCCCGAATTGGCGACCAGATCCCAATAACGAGAGAAGCGCTGCAGGCGCTGCATGGTCGGGAAATCGATCAGGTTGGTCGCCAGGATGGTGTACGGCGGATGCGGATCGAAGATCAGGCCGAACGGTTCGGTATGGCGGATGATCGGCGTGCCGCGCAGGCGCTTGAGGATGCCGAACTGGATTTCATGCGGCTGCAGCGCCACCAGCTTATCGAAGCCGCGGGCGAAACTGTCGACGTCTTCACCCGGCAAACCAGCAATCAGGTCGACGTGCAAATGCGCGTGCGACTGCTGCATCAGCCAGCGGATGTTTTCTGCCGCTTTCTCGTTATTTTGCTTGCGGCTGACCAGCGCCTGTACTTCCGGATTGAAGCTCTGGATGCCGATTTCGAATTGCAGCGCGCCTGGCGGGAATTGCGTGATCGCATCCTTCAGCGCATCCGGCAAATGATCGGGCACCAGTTCGAAGTGGGCGAACACCGGATCGTCCGGATTGGCGGCCAGCTTGTCGAGGAAAAACTGCAGGATCTTCAGGCTGGTCTTGACGTTCAGGTTGAAGGTGCGGTCGACGAATTTGAACAGCCGTGCGCCGCGTGCATGCAGCGACTCCATCTCGGCCAGGAAGTCGTCGAGTGCGAACGGCCACGCGGTCTTGTCCAGCGCCGACAAACAGAATTCGCATTTGAACGGGCAGCCGCGCGAGGCTTCCACGTACAGCGTGCGATGAGCGATGTCGTGGTCGCTGTACAGGCTGTACGGCAAGGTGATATCGGCCATCGGCGGCTGCACCCCGACATGCACTTTCATCAGCGGCTTCGGTCCATGCAGGATCTGCTTGCACAAGTGCGGCAAGGTCACGTCGCCCCAGCCGGTGACCAGGTAATCGGCCAGCTGGACGATCTGCTGCTCGGCCGATTCGTAGGACACTTCCGGCCCGCCCAGCACGATCACGATATCGGGAGCGACCCGCTTCAGCATCGCCACCACCTTGGTGGTTTCCTCGATATTCCAGATGTAGACGCCGAAACCGACAATGGTGGTGCCTGTGCTGGCTTTGTGCGCCAGCAGCTTCTCGACGATATCGGTAGTCTTGGCGCCGATCACGAACTCATGCAGCTGGGTGGCCTCGCGCAACTCGCCCATGTTGGCCTGCAGGTAACGCAGCCCGAGGGAAGCATGGGAATAGCGCGCGTTGAGCGTGGACAGCAGGATAGTCATAGTTGGCTAGCGGAAAGATGGGCGGCAAAAGCTGCAGAATGCGCCATTTTACGCCTCAGCGCCGGCTCAAAGCCTTTGTCACCAGCAATACCGGAATCAGCCCCACCGCGACGATGGTCAGTGCCGGCAGTGCCGCTTCGCCGAGCCGCTCGTCACGCGCCAGGTTATGTGCGATCACCGCCAGCGTGTCGGTGTTGAATGGGCGCAGCAGCAGCGTGGCCGGTAACTCCTTGACGACATCGACGAACACCATCAGGAGTGCCGTCGCCATCGAGCGCCACAACAGCGGTGCGTGCAGGATGCGGGCGATGCGCCAGCCGCTGCTGCCGAGCGTGCGTGCCGCTTCATCTAGCGTCGCCGGAATGCGGGCGTAGCCGGCTTCGATCGATTGCACTGCGACTGCACTGAAGCGCACCAGGTAGGCATACAGGATGCCAAACGATGTAGCTGTGACCAGGATGCCGATCTGGTTGCGAGGCGCGATCACCTGCAGCCACGCCAGCGGCAGCAGGATGCCGACCGCAATCACCGAGCCGGGCACTGCATAACCCATCGACGCCATGCGCGTGACCAGGCGCAACAGCCACAATTTCAGCGGTGGCAGGTGGCGCGCGCGTTGCACATAGCTGAGCGCCAGCGCGACGGCTACCGCAAGAATGGCGGCGATGGCGCCGAAGCGGAAGCTGTTCCAGACCCAGCCGGCGTAGCGCAACAGGTCGAAACCGGCGTTCATGTAGAGATCGGTTTCCTGATGCAGGAATTCGCGCCACATCAGCCGCAGCAGGATCAATACCGGCAACACGAAGCCGAGCAGAATCGGCAGTGCACACACCAGCCATGCCAGCAACTGGCGGCTGCCGTGTAATGGCGCCAATCGGGTTTCCGGTGCATCGCCATGTTGCCCGCGCACGCTGGAAAAGCGCAGCCGTTGCTGGCCCTTGCGCTCCACCCACAACAGCAATGCGACGATGCCGAGCAATACCGACGCCAGCTGTGCCGCCGCAATGCGGTCATCCATGACCAGCCAGGCTTTGTAGATACCGGTGGTAAACGTGCTGAGGCCGAAGTAGGCGCCGACGCCATAGTCGGCCAAGGTTTCCATCAACGCCAGTGCGGCGCCGGCCATCAGCGCCGGTCGGGCCAGCGGCAGCGCCACACGGCGGATGCGCGCCGCCAACGGTGTTCCAAGCAGGCGTGCAGCTTCCATCAAATGTACGCCGCGTTCGTTCAAGGCATTACGCGCCAGCAGGTAGGTGTATGGATAGAGCGTGAAAATGAACAGGAAAATCGCACCGGGCAAGCTGCGTATTTCCGGCAGCCGCAAGCCCGGAATCAATTGGCGCAAACCACTTTGCAGCAGGCCGCTGTATTGCAGGAAATCGGTATACGCGTAGGCCGAGACATAGGCCGGCATCGCCATCGGCAACAGCAGCGCCCACTGGAAAAAACGCCGCCCGCGAAATTCGAACAGGCTGACTGTGACAGCTGTCGCCGCGCCGACGATCACCACACCGATCGTCACCGCCACTGCCAGCCAGGCCGAGGTCGCCAGATAACCCGGCAGCACGGTCTGCATCTGTTGCGTCAGCACGTCGATAGTTTGCGCGTCGAGATGCACCCAGGCGCCGACGATGCCGAGGAGGGGAAGTGCGATCAACAGGGCGATTAAACCGATCAGTGGCATGTCGATAGAAAAGGAGAGTTGCGGGATTGGAGTACGTTAAACTATGCGATCTTCGACTTGAGCCAGCGGCATGCGTTCACGTCGAGCCACCGAATTGTAACCAGCTTCCAGTATCGCTCTCCCATGTTTCTCACCATTGATCAAGTCAGTGTCCGCTACCCGACCGCACCAGCGCCGGCGGTCAATGCTGTCTCGCTGCAATTGGCCGCCGGTCAGCTTGGCGTGCTGATCGGCCCCTCCGGCAGTGGCAAGACTTCCTTGCTGCGCGCGATTGCCGGTCTTGAGCAGGCGCAGAGCGGACAAATTGCTTTGGACCGGGTGCTGCTCGATGGCCCTGGTACCCGGGTCGCCGCCGAACAGCGCCGGATCGGCATGGTGTTCCAGGATTTTGCGTTGTTTCCGCATTTGAGCATCGCCGCGAATATCGGCTTCGGTTTGCCCGGCGTCGGCAAACAGCAACGCACGCGGCGGGTTGAGGAGATGCTGGCGTTGGTGGGGCTGGAAGGCTCGCAGGAAAAATATCCGCATCAGCTGTCTGGCGGCCAGCAGCAACGGGTGGCGCTGGCGCGCGCCCTGGCGCCGGAGCCGCGGCTGTTGTTGCTGGATGAGCCGTTCTCCAGCCTGGATGTCGAACTGCGCGAACGTTTGGCGCACGATGTCCGGCAGATCCTGACCCAGGCGCGCATCACAGCGCTGATGGTGACACACGATCAGATGGAGGCATTCGCCATCGGCGACGTGGTCGGTGTGATGCAGGCGGGACAGTTGGAACAATGGGCGACACCCTACGATTTGTATCACCGGCCGGCGACGCGTTTTGTCGCCGATTTCATCGGCCATGGCGTCATGCTGCCGGGGCGCCTGGTCGAGAGTGGCGGACGCTTGACGGTATCGACTGCGTTGGGTGAACTGCGTGATGTCAGCGCAACTGCCTTGCCGCCGATTCGGGTCGATGGCGACGCCGGCTGGCAATTCGATGTACTGTTGCGTTCGGACGATATCGTGCATGACGATGCATCGCCGTTCAAGGCGAGGATCGTGCGCAAGTCTTTCCGCGGCGCCGAGTTCCTGTACACGCTGCAACTGGCGAGCGGGCAGGAGCTGCTGGCGTTGGTACCGTCCCATCACGATCATGCGATTGATGAATGGATCGGCATCAAGCTCGACGTTAATCACGTAGTGACATTTCCGTTGTAAATCGAACGACTTTTTTGGTAAATCATCATGGCAAAGTATTTTGTGGTCGGGCTGGAATTTGGTGTGATATTGGTGATCGGATTGGCAATCTACATGATCAGAAAAAAATAAATTTTCCATTCAAATAGAAAAGAGCCAGCGAACTTATGCTCGCCCGCCTTTTGCTTCTTGGCCGGATCTTGATGCTGTCCCCGCGTTGCGATACTGGCTGCCGATATTTCTTCCTTTCTCTATACAACGGATACTGGCGCAGATTGCTGATGTGACGCCTCTTGTCGGCATCGCGTTCGCCTAATTGCAGCGACCATATTCAATTGTTAAGTTGTGCACATTCCGTCTAAAAGATAATATTTTATAAATTTTAATGAGCAGTATTTCTTTTTTTGGAAATATCTGATGAGTCTTTTTTCGGGGCGAGACAGACTTTATTTGTTCATGAAATATTATTTTTCCAAGGAGGAATTCCATGCATATTCCACAATCTTTGAGATTGCAACTAGGAGCGACAGCATTACTCTTCGCCTTGCAGGCTCAAGCCGAGCAACCAACGGTGCCCGCTCTTCTATTGCCGGACACAGAGCCCATCGATACGTTCTATCAAGTTACCCCGGCAGAATTGGGAGTGGGTGAGCATGGTCATTTGATTCGACAAAAGGACATAGTACCGCCGGCTGGATTGGAAAATTCTAGCCGCAACATACTCATTATTTACAAATCAAATCAAAACGATCAAGCGGATACCCCGAGGGCTGTTTCTGCAATAGTCGCGATCCCGAAGGGGCAACGACCTGCAGATGGTTGGCCTGTGGTGAGTTGGGCGCACGGTACCTTGGGTAGCGCTGACAAATGCGCTCCTTCCATGGATAACCAACTGGTAGCGGATACGCCGGCTCTAGTTCTCCACAAGAAAATCAATTACGCGCCACATGAGATGTTAAATGCATTTCTGAGCGCCGGATGGGCGGTGGTCATGACGGATTACGAAGGTACAGGTACTGTTGGGCCGCATCCCTATCTGAATGGGCAATCGGAAGCGAGAGGTATTCTCGATGCGGTACGCGCTGCGCACCAGCTGCCGTCTGATGCGCAAGGCAGCCCGCAGTTTTCGAATAGCTTTGCCATTGTGGGACATTCTCAAGGTGGACAGGCCGCCTTGTTTGCAGCGCATTACAAACCTTCCTGGACCAACGAATTGGATCTGGTGGGCGTTGCCGCGGTTGCACCTGCTTCAAAACTATCCGATTTGCAGTTTTTACCTGGCTTGTCTCTCGTCAATCCAGAAGCCAGGGAAGGTTTGCCATTTTTAATCTTATCGATTCTTGGCGCGCAAAGAGGTGATCCATCGATTGATCTGAATCGGATATTTACGTCTGCGGGTTTGGCCCTCTTTAATGAAACCGCCGATAGCATGTGCCGAACCGAGCTCAGCGACAGTCGTTGGACACAGCCGTCACAAGGACTCTTCAACAGCCTGACGGCATCGGTTCTTAACGAGCAATTGGTCGCGATGCATCCAAATTTGGCTATTTCGGTGCCGATCCGGATTTCGCAGGCAACCAACGACTTGCGCGTAACCGCAGAGAAAACCCGTGCGTTGGCGAAAGAGCTCAATGTGACAAACGCTCAGAATGGTTCGGCCCCTGCCGTTTGCTACAAAGAGTATGCGACAGTCGCGCCGGCTGATCCTGTTTCACTGGGAGATCATTTTGGGACCTTGAAATCCGATATCGGGAATATGCTGACATGGCTGAGCATACGATTTAGTCACCAGACTCTGCCGCTTTGTGACGCCATTCCGGAAAGTGGTGAATTACTTTCGGATTCAACGGTTTTGCACTAACCCTTTTAATGCACGTCTTTCGATCATCACACTTGTAGTCTGCTTTTGCGGACTTGAGTACGGCAATTGAGTGCTACTCCAGAATGAAGAAGGGCTGGCGAACAGATGGTTCGCCAGCCCTTGTTTCTACTTGAACCAGCGCGGCTTATTTGTAGCCGGCGCGATCCAGCAACTGCTGCACTTTTAGCTGATTGCGGCCAACCGCCGAGACATCGATCACTTCAGCCTTGAACGGGCCCAGCGCATCCAGCGCCGGATTGCCAGTCTTTACGCCCTTGACCGCCGGGGTTTCATTGTTGCCTTCGGCGAAATAGCGCTGGGCATCGTCGCTCGACAGATATTCCAGGAACTTGACCGCAGCTTCGCGATGCGGCGCATGCTTGGCCACGCCGGCGCCGGCGATATTCACGTGGGTGCCGGTGGTGTTCTGGTTAGGCCAGATCACCGCGACTTTTTTCATCACTTCGATATCTTCCGGCTTGCTTGATTTCATCAGGCGCGCCACATAGTAGGAATTCGAAATCGCCACGCCGCATTCGCCG
This sequence comes from Collimonas sp. NPDC087041, assembly GCF_044745265.1. Taxonomy (NCBI): domain Bacteria; kingdom Pseudomonadati; phylum Pseudomonadota; class Betaproteobacteria; order Burkholderiales; family Oxalobacteraceae; genus Collimonas; species Collimonas sp. NPDC087041. Next base: position 105,641 of record NZ_JBIUZX010000007.1, on the reverse strand, counting down.
GAAGCGACTGCCTTGATCTGGTCGGTATCGCCGCCGACCGGTTGCCGCGCCTGGTTGGCGACATAGCCCTTGAGCAGCGCTTCGGTCTTGGCTTCGCCATGATGCTCCAGCAAGGAGCCGAACAGCGAGACGTTGTACGGATGCGAACCGGAGCGAGTGCACAGCTTGCCCTTGTTCTTCGGATCGGCCAGGGCTTCGTAGGTTTCAACGTCTTGCGGCTGGACGTTCTGCTTGTTGTAGACGATCACGCGGGCGCGTGTCGAAAAGCCAAACCATTGCGAGCCTTTGCCGTCATCCTTGCCGCGCAGGTTGGCCGGGATGCGTTGCTCGAGGATGGCCGATTTGACCGGCTGGAACAGGCCGTCATTCTCGGCGCGCCACAAGCGTGCGGCGTCAACCAGCAAGATCACATCGGCCGGGCTGGCTGCACCCTCGCTCTTGAGGCGGGCAATGGTGCCGGCATCGTCGCCATCGACACGGTTGACCTTGATGCCGGTGGCCTTGGTGAAGTTGCTGTACAGCGCCTCGTCGGTTGGATAGTGACGTGCCGAATACAGGTTCAGGATCTGGTCCTGGGCGACTGCAACGGTGGTTCCGACAGCCAGGACAGCGGTGGCGATGATGGAGCGCAAAAGCATGGACATTCCTCTTTTGGTGATTGAAGTGATAATTTTGTTGCTTGTAACAAATTGTTACATTTTGAGATTGCCAAATATAACACAAATGAGAATCGTTACTGTTTGTGATGATTTCATGACATATCGGGCGTCGCCGTTGCCTGTCATCGCGATCGGTTAATATGGTTGTTCCTCCATACACAAGATGGGCGTCAAATGAGCAATAAAACCACTTCCAAGTCACAACCGCGCACGACCAGCAAAGCCGAGTCCACAACACCGCGTGTGGCGCTGGTGCTGCAGGGCGGCGGTGCGCTGGGGGCTTACCAGGCCGGGGTTTACCATGCGATGCATGAGAATGGCCTGACTCCGGATTGGGTAGTGGGAACCTCGATTGGCGCCATCAATGCCGCGATCATTGCCGGTAACGAACGCGATCTGCGCCTGTCGCGCCTGAAGGAGTTCTGGGAGCAGGTCGGCCACGGCGACCTGATGGATTTGAGCCAGGTCCCCGATAGCGTGCGCCAGTTCAACACCTGGTGGACCACCACCGATGTCACTACCCGCGGCGTGCCGGGATTTTTCTCGCCGCGCGGGCTCAACCCGTTTCTGCTAGGTATGCCGGTGGAGGCCGAACAAGCCAGTTTCTACGACACCACGCCGTTGGCCGAAACGCTGGGGCGCCTGGTCGATTTCAAGTACCTGAACTCCCCGGGCGGCATGCGCCTGACCGTCAGCGCGATGCGCGTCGCCTGTGGCAGCCTGGTCAATTTCGATTCCCAGGAGCGGACCATCGGCGTCGAACACATCATGGCCAGCGGCGCCTTGCCGCCCGGCTTTGCGCCGGTGCGCATCGACGGCGACCTGTATTGGGATGGCGGCCTGTATTCGAATACGCCGTTGGAAGTAGTGCTGGACGACGAATCCAAGACCGATGTCGATGGCAACACGTTGTGCGTGATGGTGGATTTGTGGAGCGCCAACGGTCCTGAGCCGCTGACCCTGGACCAGATCACCAACCGCCAGAAAGACGTGACGTTCGCCTCGCGTTCGGAACGTCACATCGAGAATTACTTGCGCATGTATCAATTGCGCAAGGCTGCACAGGCGCTCTACGACAAGCTGCCGCCGGCGCTGCGGAAGAAGTCGGACCTCAAGGATTTCGAGGGTTTGTCCGACAACAGCACGATTCATATCGTGCGCTTGCGCTACAGCGGCCACGATTGGAACATGCCATCCAAGGACATCAATTTCTCCCGCGGCTCGGTGGAATGGCGCTGGGAACAAGGCTATTCGGATGCGATGCAGGCCGCTGAGCGGATCCGCGCCAACGGCGAAACTTTCGGCAGTTCCGATGCCGGCCTGGTGGTGCATGAACTGGTCATGCCGCCGGTGACCTGATGCGGATGCCGGTATTTCGTTTTGCATTATTGTTGCCGCTGCTGTTCGGTGCGGCGACGTTCGCCAATGCGCAGTCGTCCGGTGAGCAGGGACTGGATAGCCGACAATGCGCGGCTGTCAGGGAACGCGTGCTCCAGCCCGGCGCGCCGGTCAATTGCCAGCAGTTACAAGTGGTGCGTTTCCCGTATGTCGACTTCGACGGCAAGCGCCACGAGGATGGCGAAATCATGGTGATGGCGGCAGTCGCGCCGCAAGTGAAGGCGATCTTCGAGGAGCTGTTCAAGCGGCGATTCCCGCTTGCGCAGGCCCGTTTGATGGAGCATTATCAAGGCAATGACGATGCGTCGATGGCGGACAATAACACCTCCGCCTTTAACGACCGGCCGATCACTGGCGGCAAGGCAATATCCTTGCACGCATACGGTTTGGCGATCGATATTAATCCTTTGCAAAATCCGTATGTGCAGCGCGATGCGCAAGGCCGGCTGGAATACAGCCCGCCAGCCGGACAGGCGTTTGCGCAGCGCACAGCGGAGCGCCAGGGCGGCAGTGAACAAGTGGTGGAACTATTTGCCCAGCATGGCTTTCTGATCTGGGGTGGCGACTGGAAAAAGCCGATCGATTACCAGCATTTCCAGGTCAGCCGCAAGCTGGCCGAGCGCATGGCGAAGTTGCCGGTGGCCGAGGCGCGCCGGGTCTTTGAAGACTCGATCGTTGCCTATCGTTCTTGCCGCAATGCCCACGGTAGCCAGCTGAAAACCCGCAAGGCTTGCGCTACGGCGGCGGGCTGACAACAACGTGCGGGAAAGTTTTCCGGGGCTGTGAATAGGATGTGCGCCCTGTATTTTGTGACTATGTAATATGCTTTGCCGCAGTTGGATACAACCTTGCAAGAGTTGATTTGTTCACACAGGAGAAGACCATGTTTTCGTTTCATGAACAGTTCGCAGCAGCCACCAAAGCGCATTTCGAAGCCCAGTTGGCCCTACTCAATACCTTGACCACCAAGACTTTCGAAGGCGTGGAAAAGGTCATCGAACTCAATCTGAGCGCCGCCAAAGCTTCGCTCGAAGAATCCGGCGGCGCCGCCAAGCAACTGCTGAGCGCCAAGGACCCGCAGGAATTCCTCAACATCTCCGCGGCGCAGGCAAAACCTGGCGCCGACAAGGCCGCCGCCTACGGTCGTCACCTGGCCGGCATCGCTTCCGGCACCCAGGCGGAATTGACGCGTGCGGCAGAAGCGCAAGTCGCCGAGACTACGCGCCGCATCAACGCGTTGATCGAGGAAGTCAGCAAGAACGCGCCGGCCGGTTCGGAAAATGCGATTGCGATCCTGAAAACGGTGATCAGCAACGCCAATGCCGGTTACGAACAACTGACCAAAAATACCAAGCAGGCAGTGGAGACGCTGGAAGCCAACTTGAGCAATGCTACTGCCCAGCTGACCCAGGCGGCGACGCCACGCAGCAAGAAATAAGCGAAAAAATGTACGTTAGCGCGCTAGTAAGCGCTAACATTGAAGGATATTGAAAAGGCCGCATCAGCGGCCTTTTTTTATCATATCGGCAAGTCGCGATCCCATTCCGGCGACTCGCCGAATTGCTGCGCCAGGAAATCGACGAAAGTGCGTACCTTGGCGGACAGGTGCTGCCGGCTTGGGTAGACCGCATGCACTGCCAACTGATCGCTACGGTAGTCGGTCAGCAATGGCTGCAGTTTTCCGGCACGGATGGCGTCGCCGATGATGAAGGTCGGCTGGCGGATGATGCCCATGCCGGCCAGCGCCGCCGCCAGCAGCAGGTCGCCATTATTGCAATGCAAGCCGCCGCCGATGCGTACCGTATGCACCTTGCCGTCGCGTTGCAGGCGCCATTCATTGTCGGGCTGGGTGTAGGCATAGGTCAGGCAGGCATGCCGCGCCAGGTCGTCCGGATGCTGCGGCACGCCATGCTGTTCCAGGTAGGCCGGGGCAGCGCAGGTGAGGACATGTACCGGCGCCAGTTTGCGCATCACCAGGCTGGAGTTTTGCAGCTTGCCGATGCGGATCGCCAGGTCGAAGCCTTCCTCGACCAGGTCGACAACCCGGTCCGACAGCGTCACGTCCAGCTCGACATTCGGATAACGCTGCGCATACAACGGCAGCAGCCGGCCCAGATGATTGACCGAAAACGATACCGGCGCATTGATGCGCAACACGCCGCTCGGATTGGCCGCGTGCATGCCGGCCGCCAGCGTGGCCTGTTCCAGGTCGGCCAGCAACTGGCGGCACCGTTCCAGATAGGCGCTGCCGGTATCGGTCAGGCTCAGGCGCCGGGTGCTGCGATTGAGCAGGCGCGCGCCGAGATAGGTTTCCAGATCGGCAATATGCCGCGTCACCGACGGATTCGACAAGTCCAGGATGCGCGCAGCGCCCGACAGACTGCCAACCTCGGCCACTTTGACAAACACTTTCATCGCTTCAAACAGGTTCATCGGCGACCCTTATTGTTTTGGAATTCGGAAATAACATTTCAAGAAAATCGTATTTTTCTTTCAATTGGAAGAATATATAGTGAAAACCGATCCATGAACAAATCATCGAGTTATTGCCCGCAAAACGCGCATGGCTCCGGCTTTTAACCAATATCAAGAAGAGAACATCATGACTACGACAAAAACCATCGACACCGGCGCTTATGCCGCCACCCTGCTGCGCCTGACCTTGGGCATTGCGCTGCTGGCACACGCCTATTTGAAAGTGTTTATCTTCACGCTGCCAGGCGCCGCTGCATTTTTTGTCAGCCAAGGCTTTCCAGGCTGGTCGGTGTACCCTGTGGTGGCGGTTGAAGTGCTGACTGGTATTGCGCTGCTGCTGGGATTGCAGGCGAGGATTGCCGCTGTCATTTCGCTGCCGGTGCTGCTCGGTGCTTTGTCGGTGCATGCTCCGAACGGCTGGGTATTTACCAGCCCGAACGGCGGCTGGGAATATCCGGCATTCATGGTAGTGACCGCGATTGCCATCGCCCTGCTGGGTAACGGCGCGTTTGCGTTGAGCAAGGCAAAATAAGCACATTGCAGGAATTTTTTAGAAAGAGATCAAGATGAGCACAAGCGCCACCCGCATGCCGGCGATTTTCTTCGGTCACGGCAGCCCGATGAATGCATTGGAAGACAACCGCTATACCGCCGCCTGGGAACAACTTGGCGCCAGCGTGGCGCTGCGGCAGCCGAAAGCGATCCTGTCGATTTCCGCGCATTGGTACACCCGCGGCATCGGTGTGACGGCCATGCCGCAGCCGAAAACCATCCACGATTTCGGCGGCTTCCCGCAAGCCTTGTTCGACGTGCGCTATCCGGCGCCCGGCGATCCAGCGCTGGCTGCGCAGGTGCGTGATTTGCTGGCGCCGCTCGATGTGACGATGGATCAATCCTGGGGCTTGGATCACGGCACCTGGTCGGTGCTGGTCAAGGCTTTTCCGAAGGCCGATGTGCCGGTGATCCAGCTGAGCATCGATGCCACGCAGCCGGCGCAGTTTCATTTCGACCTGGGTCGCAAACTGGCGGTGCTGCGCGAGCAGGGCGTGCTGATCATTGGCAGCGGCGATGTGGTGCACAACCTGCGCCTGATGACGCGCGGCGGCCCCGCCGCGGCGCACGATTGGGCGCTGCGTTTCAACGACCACATCCGCGAGTCATTGCTGAAGGGCGATCTGCAGGCGGTGATTGATTACGCCGACCAGGGCCGCGATGCGCAATTGTCGGTGCCGACCCCGGAGCATTATCTGCCGCTGTTGTACATTGCCGGCGCCAAGCAGGATGACGAGGCGATTTCGATTGCGGTGGACGGCATCGATATCGGCTCGATCAGCATGCTGACTGCGGTGGTGGGGACGGCCTGATCTGTTTGATTTGTTTGAGTGGCTCTAGTCGATAAGAATGAACAGCGCTTATCGACATCCAGGATTATTCCTTGCCCTTGACCGGCTTGGGATAATCCTTCATCACATCGATCGGCTGGGCATACGCCGAGTCCCAGGTTTGCTGGTGTAGCTCGGCAATCCGCTTTGCCATCTTCTCGTTGCGCAGCACGATTTCCAGGTTGCGCGAATTATCCAGATAACCCCCGCTCCAGTTGCTGGTGCCGATCCAGGCCACCTGGCCGTCGATTTCCATGGTCTTGCTGTGGATCACCCGCGCAAATGGAATGAAGCCGCTGCTCGCCTGCGGCAGCGTCACAATCCGGATCTCCATGCCGGGCAACAGCGCCAGGCTCTTCAAATAATCAATCGCCGGTTTCTCGGTATTCCAGTTCGACACCATCAGCTTGACCTTGACGCCACGCGCCAATGCGCTGCGGATCGCATCGTCGATCACCGCGTAATAAGGACGCGTGTGATTGGGGCCGTAGCTGAGCGGCGCGTAGTCGAGCAGCTGGATCCGTACTTCGGATTTGGCGGCAGCCAGCAGTTTCGGCAGCTCGGTTTCGGAGTCGCCAACGCCGGGCGGATTGAAGGCGTTCGGGCTGGCCACCAGGAATGTCGCTTGCTGGTCGTTGGCGGCTACTGTGGTTTGATTGAGGCGTGGCACCGGCTGGCCTTGTGCGATCAATTCCTGGGCATGCCAGTCATGCTCGAAAATATTTTGTACCTGGGCGACCACGACCGGATCGGTGATGCGCAAACCGGTTTCGTGGATGTGGGCGAACGAGCGCCAGTCGAAATTCTGGCTGCCGACATACGCAGCGCTGCCGTCGACCACCATGTATTTGGCATGGATGATGCCATTGCCGGTCAGCTTGGAGTAATCGAGATAGCGGAATTCCAGATTGGGAATTTTCTTCAGGCGTTCGATGGTCGGCATATCGGAGGCGAACTTGCCTTTTTCTTCCATCAGGAAGCGGATCTTGACGCCGCGCGCGCCGGCGGCGGCCAGCCGCTCGATCACGCGCTCGAACGCTGCGCCGGGCTGGCTGGCGACATAAAACTGACCGAGCACGATATCGTGCTTGGCGCTGTCGAACATTTCGCTCCAGACCTGCAGCGGTTCACGCAGATCGGGCGTGGCCAGCGCGGTTTCAACTGGCACTGTATGCACCAGTTCATAGCCGGGGATGCCGAACTCGGCATGGGCGGCAGTGCCATAGCCAAGCAGGATGGCAATCGAGACGATCAGTTTACGCATTGGGTAATCCGGGAAAATTAAATTATTGAGAGTTTTATAATTCACGACATAGCCATAGAAAACGGGCAGAGTCATCTGGGGTCAGAGTTTTTTTTCGCGGCCTCTTGCGAAAATTACTCTGACCCCACATGACGGATTCGGAGAAAGACAGAGCGCATTCATGGTGTTGTTTTCAAAGGATGAAGCATGTACTCCGTAGCCCGCTAAGTGGGGTCAGAGTGAAGTTTCTGCAAAAAGCACGCAGAAAGTTCACTCTGACCCCAGTTAGCTGCGCTTGTTAAGCGCGATGAAAACCAGACCACGGTTTTGTCGCTTTTTTAGAAATTCTCATTAGTGAACGCGCACGATGCGACCGGCTGTTTGGGCGCTGCCGGCCGGATGGCCATCGTGCTCGCTGGCGATCAGGTAATGGCTCAATGCATCGAGGTCGTTGATGCCGGTGTCGACGCGATCTGCGCCTTGGGTCAGCAAACTGAAACCGTCGCCGCCCTGTGAGATGAAGCTGTTGACGCTGACGCGGTATTGGCCGCGCGGATCCAAGGCGACGCCGTTCAGCTTGATGCTGCCGGGCAGCACGCGCTGTCCGAGCGGTTTGGCGGCGTCCCAGCGATAGCTCAAGCCGTGTGAAACCTGCAGCATGACGCGGCCGCCTTGGCGATCCTGGTCGAGCCAGCTTTGTTGTTCCAGCAAGGCCTGGATCTGGCTGCCGGTGAGCGTCAGCAGGATCAGCGTATTGCCATACGGCGTTGTCGCCGCCACCTGCGCGTAATTGGTGCCGGCGGCGCCGCTTTCCAGGCTTTCGCGGATACTCTTGTGATTGGTCATGGCGATTTGCGCACCGAGCTTGCGCGTGGCCGCCAGCTGCGAATCGGCCAGCACGTCGCCGAGCGGCGATTCGCCGGCTTCGTTGATATGGTTATCGATGCGCGGCACTGCGATGCGCGCAATCGGCTGCGCCAGCACTACGTCGCTGCGCGCCTTGAGTTTTTGCAGGAACGCCGACAGCGCCGGATCGGGAGTGAAGCGTTGCGTATCCATCAGCACGTTGTGTGCGTGGATCGCGGTAATTTTTCCAGGCAGGTCGGCAACGCGTGGGTCGATGGTCAGGCTGATGCGGGTCAGCATGTGGCCGAACGATTCGCCTTGCGTGACGGTGCGGCCGTCGACCTGGCATGTGTAGCCCTGGTGGCTGTGGGCGCTGATCACCAGCTTGATGGCTGGATCGAGGTGTTTGACGATGTCGACGATCGGGCCTTGCAATTGGCTGCAGGCCACCTTGTCGAACGGTTCCTTGGTTTCGCCGCCCTGATGGATCAGGACCACGATGGCGCTGACGCCTTGCGCCTTGATCTCGGGCACCCAACGGTTGATGGCCTCGGCCTCGTCGATGAAATGGACGTTGGCGATACCGTCGGCGGAGACCATTTTTTCAGTCTCGCGCACGACACTGCCGATGAATGCGATCTTGACGCCACGCACTTGCTCGATGCGATAGGGCGGCAGCATCGGCCGGCCGCTGGCATTGTCGATCACGTTGGCGGCGAGGTAGGAAAATTTCGCGCCAGGATAATGGGCTTCGAACTGGCAAGCCTTGTCGGGGCGAGTGGAGTTACAGCCGCCGTTTTGATAGCGCAGCAACTCTGCGCTGCCCTGGTCGAATTCATGGTTGCCGACGGAGCTGACGCGCAGGCCGAGCTGGCCGAGGGCGGAGATGGTTGGTTCGTCGGCCCAGATCGAGGAGAGTGCAGGGCTGGCGCCGATCAGGTCGCCGGCGCCGACCAGCAGCAGTTGTGGATCTTCAGCGCGCCAGGCATTGAGGGCGCCGCCGATGGTGTCGATGCCGCCGACCTTGAGCTTGCGCGGCGTGGCGCCGACAGCGTCGGCAACGCTGGCAAAGCTCTTTGTTTCGGCTTCGAGGTGGCCGTGCAGGTCATTGATGGCGACCAGGTTGATCTCTACCGGCGCACTGGCCGGGGCGTTTGGCAAGCTGCTGCAAGCACCCAGCAACGTCGCTGCCACGCAGCACAATAACTTGGTACGGCCAATAGATATTGCGCGCATGGAGTTCAACCAATCCTCAAATAAAATGTCATCAGGCCAGATGCAATTTGCCGGCTTCTGCCGCAATTGCCGCTTTGTTGCCGTTGTCAGCCAAGCGGCCGACGCAGGCGCGCAACATCAAGACTTTCAGGTGATCGTTGATGCGCTCGATCCGCTCCTGGAACATGTTGAAGAAGAACATGCCGACCACCGCAATGCCGATCCCCAACGCAGTCGCATACAGCGCGGTGCCGATACCTTGCGATACCTGGCCTGGATCGGATACACCCGATACCGCCAATGCCTTGAAGGTATCGATAATACCCAAAATCGTGCCAAGCAGGCCAAGCAGTGGCGCCGCGGTGACGATGGTATCGAGGATCCACAGGCGGTGCTGCACTTCGCCACGGTTGGCGATGTAAACGGATTCACTGAAATCTTCGAGATCCTTCTCGCTGGTCAGTTGATGCTTTTCTGCCAGGATGTCGGACACCAGCGTCAGCGGCAAGCTGCCGCGCGCCGTCAATTCGGCCGGCAGTTCCTGCACGTGCTGGACCGCATGGGTCATGGCTTTTTCCAGCCCGATGGCCTGGCGCAGCGTGTAATTGAAGAATAGACCGCGTTCCACAATCACGAATAGCGCCAGGGCGGCACAGGCGTACATCAGGTAGAAAGCGAGCTCGTGGAATAATTGCATGTTCATGGTGGCCTCTCTGCGCACGAATGCACTTGTCGGGACCTCGTAAAACCTGCTGCACGCTGCCATCTTGACATTGCAGCGTTCGCTACGGTTTTGGAGATCCCTTGTGTTAATGGCGGTAGACCGAAGTCCACCGCCGGGGTTGCTACAACTTGATTAGAAATCCGCGATCAGCGACACGCTGAAGGTACGCGGTGGGCTGACATAGAACGACGGCGCCGATGCCGCGATGCTGCCGATTGCCACGGAGTTCGTGGTGAACTGGCTGCCGCTGCCGGAGCTCAGGCTCAGGAACTGCTTGTCAAAAATGTTGTTGACGTTGAATTTGATCGTCGGCTTTTTCAACCAGGTCGACGACGGGAAGGTATACCCTGCGCCGGCGTTGAATACGGTGTAACCGCCGATGCTGTCGTCGTTGACCAGCGTGGTATAGCGCTTGCCGGTGTATTTGGCTTGGCCGAATACGTACCAGCTGTCTTGCGCATACTGCAGGCTCATGCCGCTCAGCCAGTTTGGCGTATCAGGAAATTCCTTGCCGGCGGTTGGCAATGTCGCAGTCGCCGAGTACTGCATATTGCTGTCCATTTTGCTCTTGATGTAAGAGAGCGAACCGTACAGGCTCAGGTTCTTGGTGATCGAGTAACCGGATTCCAGTTCCAGGCCCTTGGAGGTTGAATCGCCGACGTTGTAATCGGTATTGCTGTTGGTGTCCTGGTTGTACGAAGTGGCGATGCGGTTCTTGAAGTTGATATAGAACAGCGAGCCGGAGAACGTCCATTTGTCAGCAGCGTAACGGTAGCCGAGGTCGTAGTTCCACGAGGTTTCCTTGTCGACCGGTACAGGACGAACGGTGCCGCCGGTGTATACGCCGTTGACGATGGTGCCGCCGGAGATCAGGTTGAAATACGAGAAATTGCCTGGCGCCTTGAAGTTCTTGGCCGCATTGAAGAACACCGATTGCACCTGGTCCAGCTGATAGCGTGCGCCGAAGCTAGGCAGCAGGTCGGAATACGATTTCTGCAAGGTGTAGAAGCCTGGCGAGCTTTGGCTCGGATTGTTGGTGAAGTCGCGGTCGATGCTCGAATAGCGCGCGCCAACCTGCAGGTTCAGTTTGTCTTGCAGCAGGCTGATGCTGTCTTGCGCAAACGCCGATTTGCCGGTGCTGATGGTCATCGTGTCGCGATACTGCACGTAGGAGCCGTTCTGGTTTTTCAACCATGCGCTTGGATTATTGAGCCAGACATCGGAAGCGTCGCCGTTGTTGTCGATCGCCGTGTATGGACCGGTTTGCTGATGACGTGCGCGCTCATACCAGTAGCCGACCATCAGCTTGTGGTTGTCGATCTGTTGGTTGTACTTGATCGTCACACCTGGACGATAGGTGCGGGTGCGGCTGCCTTCATAAGCAAACACGGTGTCCTTGGTGTCGCCGTCGCCGTTGGCATCACGCACGCCGCCGCCCAACAGGTTGCCGGCATTGCCTTCAGTGACAGTCTGCAACTGGTTGCCGCCGGTGCCGAAGCCGTACCACATGTAGGGGCTGACATCGATACTCGATGTCGGCGCCAGCTGGAAGTGGGCATTCATGGTGCCGAGCCAGTTCTTGAACGGATTCAGGTTGTAGCCGTAGTACAGATTCTTGGCGCCGGTGTTGATGCCGGCATTCGGGCCGTAAGTCGAATCGTTTTGCGCGCCTGGTCCGCCTGGTTGATGCACCGGAGCGACAGTGCCGAAATCCAGGTTCGGGCCGTACTGGGCGATCTGCGCCTTGGTCAGCGAACGGTAGTTGTTGTTGATGGCGGAGTTGTACATGAAGCCGGTGTCGACATAGCTGCCGCCGCCGAGGTCAAATTTGCTGTTGAAGTCGACGTGTTCCTTGTCGGCACGGCCTTCGCCCTTGAACTTGTCAGCCTGGGTTTTCGAGTAGGACAGGAAGAACTTGAAGCGGTCGTTGAAAATCTTGCCCGAATCGAAGCGCACATAGCCCTTTTGCAGGCTGTTGGAACCGAATGTGTATTCGGTGCGGAAGCGTTGCTGGTCTTCCGGTGTGCACATGGTCATGCCGATATTGCCGCCGGAGGCGCCGACGTGCGGCGCTTCAGTGTCGGTCGAACCTTGCGTGACGAAGATGTCGCACAGGTTTTCGGCATCGGTGTATTCCTGTGGATAGACGGCGAAGCTGCCGGAATCGTTGACTGGTGCGCCGTTGATGGTGAAGCCCAATTGATCGCTATTGAAACCGCGCACACGCACGTTGCCGCCGAACAGGCCGGTGCCGTCCTGGTCGTAGGAGTTCACGCCCGGCAGCAGGTTGATCATCTGGTATGGATTGCTGGTGGTGCTTTGCTTGTCCATGTAATCGCGATTGACCGAGCTGCGCGCTTTCGGCGTTTCTTCCTGCTGGATCAGTCCGGTGCTTTGACCGCCGTTGGCATCGCCCTGCACGGTGACCTTGCCGACTTCAGTGGTGTCGGCAGCATAGGCCAGCGGACTGGCGGCGATGAATAACCCGGAGATCAGCAGTGACAGCCGGGTGACTTTGAATTGCATGGCATTACTCCCTGTACGTTTTCGGTGTTGTAAGTGATTAAAAAGTGCGTGTTTCAAAAATCATCCCGCCCCCGGGACGAACTCCAACTCGGCGCTGAATCGGTGTGTCGCTTCTCCGGTCCAGCTGGATTCGGGAAAAGCGGGAAAAGCAGCTCTGTTGATGGTTTTGCGGGCCGCGTCGTCAAGCAGCATGGAGTTCGATGACTCGTCGATGCCTTGCTCAACCAGCGTGCCGTCGCGCTTCAGGACAAACCAGACCTTGACCTTGCCTTGCGGCTTTTGCTGGCTGGCTTCGCGCCCTGTCGGATAGCGCTTGATGCTGTTCAGGTGTGCACGTAATTTGGCGACATAACCGGACTCGATGCTGGCGTTGCTCGGCTTGACGGGCGGCGCTTCCGGTGCCGGCGTCGGTACTGCGGCGACGGCTTTTGGCGGCGCCGGGGTCGGCACTGGCGCTGGAGCCGGAGCAGCCATTTCAGCGCTCGGCAGAGTGCTGACCGGCGCCGGGCTGACTGTCGGTTGCGGCACTGGCTGAGGGCGCACCGGTTGTATCACCGGAACCGGTTTCACAATCTGCGGCGGTGTTGGCGTAGGCGGTGTCGGCGTCACAGGTGTTACCACGGGCGGCACCGGTGGCTCTGGTTCCGTCAACGCAATCTGCACTGTGGAATCGTCCGTGTGCGCCTGGATCTTCACGGCCTTCTGGACGCCGGCAAGGATCAGGATGGCGAGTATGAGTAGCGACGGCAGCGTTGCCACCGCATCTCGGAATCGATAAAAAAACGGCATGGTCGTCATGTCTGGGCTTACGGCTTGCGGGTAGCGATGGAGATCGACTCGAAGCCGTTCTGCTTCAGGTTGTCCATGACTTCCACCAGGCGCTGCACCTCGACACCGCGGTCGCTATTGACGATCACGTTGAGTTTCTCGCCGTCCTTCTTGGCTTGATTCAGGCGCGTCGTCAGCTCACCGATTTTGGTGTCGACACCATCGACCTGCAGTGCATCGTTCAAGCCGATCGTGATGACGGCCTTGTTTTGCGGTTTCAAATCCTGCGAGCTGCTGGCGCTCGGCAAATGGGTTTTCAGGCCGAGTGCGGGAATCACGTTGAGACTGATCAATACAAAAAACACCAGCAGGAACATCATCACGTCGATCATCGGAATAATTTCGACGCGGGCTTTCCGCTTTTTTGGTTCGTCCCAACTACGCATTGCCGCACTCCAGTTGAATATTTGCAGAGATAGCGATCTGTTTGATCGCTATAATTTCTATAACTGTGCGGCAGGATAACGACGAAATATTTCGTCAGTATTACAATCGGTTTCAATTACGGCGCATGTGGTCGCAGCACCACGCGCATGCGTCGCGCAACGCATCGGCGTGCTTGCGCGTTATTGCCGTGCGAACGATTGCAAATGATTAACGGCGGGGCAGTGGGAAGAAGGACAGGAGAATCTTGATCGCGTAGACCACGATCAGCGAACCGGTCAGGTCGCCGATCGACATCACGATCAGGCCCGACCAGAAATGATAGGAGATGCCGCGCATGACGAACCACATCAGCTGCAACAATGGATTGGTCAAGCCATACAACAGGATGCAGGCCAGCAGGCGAGTGGTTGTCAGATTGCTTAACGAGCGTTGCAGGCGCATCTCCTGCAGCGTGAAGCGATAAGCCAGATAGGGCGCCAGCGCCGAGATCACGCTATAGCCGACAGTGGTGACTGGATCGCCGGGAAATATGGCATAGATGCTGGAGGTCAGCAGCGAAGCGATGAGGATGCCGAGCACGCCGGATTCGGCAAACAGCAAGGTGCAAATAAGCCGTATGCCGGCCGGCAGATAGACCCAGGCGATTCCTTGTGTAAACTCGATTTGCTTGAACAGCCAGTCATTTGCCATGTAGACCAGCATGTAGACGACCACGGTGGTGCTGACCGTCATCAGGCTGAGGTGCAATTTCGCGGCAGGAGACGAAGTGGAGGACATGGCGCGCGTATATTACCGAAGTATCCGTATGCGCGCAGGAAAGATACTTGCGAATGTTGTTAAATGACGAGTATCATCGATACAAATTTAAGAGCGCTACCAGACTGTTCCACATTACAGAGTTGATAAAGTAGCCATGGACAAACATAATCGCCCCGCCGATATTTACGTGCGTTTTCTGCAACTGGCGAATGCCTTGCGCGGCTTGCCGTCGTTGCCATCGCTGGACCCGTTGGAAGACCGCATCCTGGCTTTCGTGGCGCGCGCCGGACAAGCCAAGGAACGCCTGTCCGTGCGCGACATGATGGCGCAAAGCGAACTCGGTTCGCCGGCCATGCTGCATGCGCGCCTGAAATCGATGCGCGAAAAAGGCTGGATCGTCCTCAGCGATACCGACGATACGCGCCGCAAGCAGATCGAGTTGAGCCAGGCCGCCTGGCTGCATTTCGACAAATTGTCGAAATGTCTGGTGCAGGCAACGCGCGACGCCAGCAAGTAGCCCGTTCATCGTAGATTGGATTTCTAAAAAAAATACGCCAGCTTGAACTGGCGTTTTTTTTTGCTGCAAACAATCGAAAAATCCAAATCCGATCGTTTAATTTTTCCCCAGTATGCTCAGCGCCACCGCTTCCGCCACCCGGATGCCGTCAATCGCCGCCGACATGATGCCGCCTGCATAGCCGGCGCCTTCGCCAGCCGGAAACAAGCCGGTAGTGTTCAGGCTTTGCAGATTGTCGTCGTGACGCTTGATGCGGATCGGTGACGAAGTGCGGGTTTCGACGCCGGTCAGCACCGCATCGGCCATCGCGAAGCCGCGGATTTGCTTGTCGAATGCCGGCAATGCTTCACGCATGGCCGTGATGGCATAGTCCGGCAGCGCGGTGCTGAGGTCGCCCAGATGCACGCCGGGTTTGTAGGATGGGATCACCGAACCGAGCGCGGTCGATGGACGGCCGGCGAGGAAGTCGCCGACCAGCTGGCCGGGAGCGTCGTAAGTGCCGCCGCCCAGTTCGAAGGCGCGCGATTCCCACTCGCGCTGGAAGGCGATGCCAGCCAGCGGATGGCCGGGATAGTCAGCCGGCGTGATGCCGACCACGATGCCGCTATTGGCATTACGTTCGTTGCGCGAATACTGGCTCATGCCGTTGGTGACGACGCGGCCCGGCTCCGATGTAGCGGCGACTACAGTACCGCCTGGGCACATGCAGAAACTGTAAACCGCACGGCCGTTTTCAGCATGATGCACCAGCTTGTAGTCAGCCGCGCCGAGGATCGGATTGCCGGCGCTGGGGCCGAAGCGGCAGCGGTCGATCAGCGATTGCGGATGCTCGATACGGAAGCCCAGCGAGAACGGTTTGGCTTCGATGTAGACGCCGCGGTCGTACAGCATCTGGAAGGTGTCGCGAGCGCTGTGGCCGATCGCCAGCACCACATGGTCGGTGACGATGGTCTCGCCGCTGGCCAGCACCACGGCCTGTACCTGGCCCTGGCCGTTTTCGGATTTGATGGTGATGTCTTCCACCTTTTGCTGGAAGCGGAATTCGCCGCCCAACGCTTCGATGGTGGCGCGCATCTGCTCGACCATCTTGACCAGCCGGAAAGTGCCGATGTGCGGCTTACTGACGTACATGATTTCTTCGGGCGCGTCGGCCTTGACGAATTCGGTCAGCACCTTGCGGCCGTAATGCTTGGGATCCTTGATCTGGGTCCACAGCTTGCCGTCGGAAAAAGTGCCGGCGCCGCCTTCGCCGAACTGGACGTTAGATTCTGGCTGCAACTCGCGCTTGCGCCACAGGCCCCAGGTGTCCTTGGTGCGTTCGCGCACTGCCTTGCCGCGTTCCAGGATGATCGGATTGAAGCCCATCTGCGCCAGGATCAGGCCGGCGAACAGGCCGCAAGGACCGGTGCCGATCACCACTGGGCGCGATTTCAACTGGCTCGGCGCTTGCGCCACGAAGTGGTAATTGGTATCCGGCGTCGGCATCACGGTGCGGTCGCGCGCCAGGCGCTTGAGCACTTCAGCTTCATCCTTCAACTCGACATCCACGGTGTAGGTCAGGATGACCGCGGATTTTTTGCGCGCATCGTAGCTACGGCGGAAAATCGTGTAACCAAGCATGGCTTCGGCGCCGATTCCCAGGCGTTCCAGGATCGCGCTGTGTAGCGCGTCTTCCGGGTGGTCGAGGGGGAGTTGTACTTCATTCAATCGCAACATGGGTATTCCGGGAAGTCAGGTGGGGTTTCGGGTCTGGCGTCGCGCTGCGGCAACTTTCCTGCGTTGCCCCACAATTATTTTGTAAAACGACAATGCCGTCCGGCAGAGCGCCATTTTACCTTAGGGGCGGCGCCGTGGCAGCCCTGCGGGCGATTCGGGAGGGCCTGGAGCCTGTATCTTTTGGAAACACAAAATTACAAGTAGCCGCATATTTATGACCTATATTTAATCGTCGCTCGAAGTTTTTAAATGAATCAGGAGGTAGTCGATGAAGATCAAATCCATTTTATGCGTCAGCTTGCTGACCTTGGGCGCTGGATTGATGGCGCCAATGAGCCCTGCGCAGGCGCAGGCCTATGTCAATGTCCAGATCGGCCAGCCGCCGCCGCCACGCTATGAAGTGGTGCCGCCGCCACGTCGCGGTTTTGTCTGGGCGCCGGGTTATTGGCGCTGGGACGGCCGTCGCCATGTGTGGATGACTGGTTCGTGGATCAGGGCGCGGCCGGGTTACCGCTATGTGCCGCCACGCTGGGAACGCGGTCCGCGCGGTGACTGGCAGTTCAGGCCGAATCAGTGGGCTCGCTAAGTCGTTTGCACTGATACAAAAGGCGCCTTCGGGCGCCTTTTTTCATGTAGCGTTACCCGGCGCGACGTTGCTTTTTGAGTAAAAACCGCGCCGGATCGAGTGCCGCCGCCAGTTCGCTTTCCAGCGGCAGCGGTTCGCCATCCAGCTGCGCCGCCAGTATTTCCGCTGCCAGCGGCGCCCAGATCAAGCCGCGCGAGGCGTAGCCGAGCAGGCTGTGGAGTCCGGGCAGGCGCGGCAAGTCATGCAATTTTGGCTCGCGCACAGGGCTTGCTGCATCGCCGTCCGGCAACGCTCCCACCAATGGCAAACGATCGCTCGCCACACAGCGAAAGCCGACCCGTCCGCGCAATGGCAAATTGTCATGACGCCAGTCCGGCAGCATCCTTGCCAGGCGCGTCAGATTATCGTCCTGGCTGGCTTGCCGCAGCGTCGGTTGATCATCTTCGTCGTACGACGCGCCGCTGCTGCAGATGCCACCGTGGGCTGGCGTCAGGTAGGCTTCGCCGCATAATACCGGGGCGATGGCGGGCACGCTGGCCGCGTCGAGATGGGTGATTTGGCCACGAATCGCCGTCAACGGCAGGTCTTGCGCCTGCCGAAAGCTCAATGCGCCGCAAGCGTTGGCCAGGATGACTACCGGCGCGCTGGCAATCTTCACGCCATGCGAATCGCGCAGCAGCCATTCGTCGTCGATGCGTTCAAGGCTGGCTGCGCGTTGTCCAAAATGGGATTGCAGCGCAGTGCCGCAATCGTCCAGCAAGGCTTGGCACAGGCTGCCCGGCTGCACCCAGCCGGCGGCGCGGAAGTGCCAGCCACCGGCGTTGACCCGACAACCCGCCGCGCGCGATGCGGCGGGTTGTTCGAGCCATTCGGCAAATTCGGCCGGATAGCGCCAGTGTGCGGCCAATTGGCGTTGTGCTTCGGCATGGGTGTCGTCGCGGGCAATCTGCAGGACGCCGCAGGCGGCGCCGCTGAACGCCTGGCCGATGCCGCCGAGGTTGCGCCACACCTGTTGCGCAAACAGGTAGGCGTTGCGGCTCAGACGTGAGCTAGGGTTGTCGTCGCGCGACAGCAGCGGCATGAAAATGCCGGCGCTGTTGCCCGATGCTTCCTGCGCCGGTGCTGCGTGGCTTTCCACCAGCGTGACGCGCCAGCCGCGTCGCGTCAGGCGTTGGCAGGCGGCGCTGCCGGCCAGCCCGGCGCCGATGACGATCGCATGGCGCTCGCTGTGCGGACGCGCGGCTGTCAGTGGTGTGCGTGCGGTGAAGCGCGGTGCAAACTCTGCATGCAGCATGCCATCGGCGCCAGGGGCGTCGTTGCCAAATGCGAAGCCGCTTTGTTCAAGTCTCTTGCGTCGTGCGTCGTCGGTAGTTGGAAGCGTGAGACTG
Source organism: Collimonas sp. NPDC087041 (assembly GCF_044745265.1). Taxonomy (NCBI): domain Bacteria; kingdom Pseudomonadati; phylum Pseudomonadota; class Betaproteobacteria; order Burkholderiales; family Oxalobacteraceae; genus Collimonas; species Collimonas sp. NPDC087041. The sequence continues at coordinate 86,992 of NZ_JBIUZX010000007.1, read as the reverse complement.
GCATGTTTGCCGGCCAGTTTTCCCAGCGTGCCCAACGTCGACAGCGACCAGTCCTGCCAGCTATGCCCATGCAGATGGAAGGCATCAACGCTGGCGGTGATTTGCCGCAAACAGGCGGCGCTGTCGCCGCACATCAGCGTCAGCACTACTTGTTCGCGTTCCAGAAGCAAGCGGTGAAATCCAGGGAGTGCTGCGGGCCATGAGGCGCACAGTTCGGCCGACAGCGCTTGCCATGCCGGCTGCCGGCTGCAGGTTCGTTGCACATCTTCCATGGTTGCCATGTGCGGCGCCAACGCCAGGTAATGCAGCCGAGGCGGTCGTTGAGGATCATCGCGCCAAGCCTGCCAGGCAGCAAGAAAATGCGCGCCGTCGCCAAACTCGCTATCCAGCAATACAAAGCGCTGCCGCCCGCTCCAGAGGAAGCGGTGATCTGGCAGTGCTGTTGCGTTGTGGCTTGCAGGCATGGGGTGGCGGTGTGACAAGTGGATAAGACCGGATTATATGCAGTATCGACGCGCAATACTCATACGAGACATCGGCAAGAGCCGCGCCCAGTTGATCTATGTCAAAGCGCTTGCCGCCTGCGCAGGATACGCTTGACCTGGTCGATGTGGTTAGCGCAAGTCGCTGGCGCATCCAATTGCCGGAGCTTGTATATGCTGATTTCCAATGAATCGACGCCTGCCGTTGCGGCAGTTTCTTTCGATGCCTCCCTGCTGCGCAAGCTCAACCAGCTTGGACCGCGCTACACCTCCTATCCAACCGCAGACCGCTTTGCCGAAGCGTTCACGGCCGACGATTATCAGCAGGCAGTTGCGCATCGCCGCGACATGGGCGCGCGCCATGCGCTGTCGCTCTACCTGCACATCCCGTTCTGCAACACCATCTGCTATTACTGCGCCTGCAACAAAGTGGTCAGCAAAAATACCGCCAAGGCGGCTCTCTACCTGACTTACCTGCAACGCGAGATATCGATGCAAGCGGCCTTGTTCGAAGGGATGAATCAGGTCGAGCAGCTGCATTTCGGCGGCGGTACGCCGACGTTTCTGAGTGATGACCAGATGGATGGACTGATGGCGCACCTGCATCGCAACTTCGAGTTCGCAGCGGACGAGCAGGGCGAATATTCGATCGAGATCGATCCGCGCACGGTGACGCCGGCACGCATCGTTACTTTGCGGCGGCAAGGCTTCAACCGCATTAGCCTGGGTGTGCAGGATTTCGACCTGGCGGTACAGCAGGCGGTCAACCGCATCCAGCCTGAAGAAGATACGTTGCAGATAATCGATGCTGCGCGTTATGCAGGTTTTCGGTCAGTCAGCATCGACCTGATCTACGGCTTGCCGCGGCAGAATGTGATCTCGATGTCGCAAACGCTGAACAAGGTGATTGCGGCATCGCCGGATCGCATCGCGATCTACAACTACGCGCACATGCCGCACATTTTCAAGCCGCAACGGCGCATCAATGAGAGTGAGCTGCCGACTCCGGACGCCAAGATCGACATGCTGTTCCTGTGCATCAAGCGCCTGACCGATGCCGGTTATGTTTACATCGGCATGGATCACTTTGCCAAGCCGGATGACGAGCTGGCGATTGCGCAGCGGCAGGGTCGCCTGCATCGCAATTTCCAGGGATATTCGACGCACGCTGAAGCGGATCTGGTTGCCTGCGGCGTCTCCGCCATCAGCGCCGTAGGCGCCAGCTACAGCCAGAACGAGAAGACGCTGGAAGCGTATTACCAGCGTCTCGACCGGCACGAATTGCCGGTTGCGCGCGGCATCAAGTTGAGCATGGACGATTTACTGCGGCGCTTGATCATCCAGCATCTGATGTGCCACTTCGAACTGTCGCTGGCATCGATCGAGATCGCCCATCCGATCAAGTTTTCAGAATATTTCGCCAGCGAACTGGCGCAGCTGGAACTGCTCGCTGCGGATGGCTTGCTCAATCTGGACGATGGATGGATTACCGTCACCATGAAAGGGCGCCTGCTGATCCGCAATATCTGCATGGTGTTCGACCGCTATCTGGATCCAGGAAAATCGCCGTTGCGCTATTCGAAAACCATTTGATTCGAATTTGATTCGAGTTTGGATCAGTTACAGATTTCGCTGCCGGTCGCCACTATTTTGAGGGCCGCCAAATCGATCAACTCAATGTCGCGGTTGCTGACTTTCAGCATGCCGTCTTTCTTCAATTTGGACAGCATGCGACTGATACTTTCAATGGTCAGTCCGAGATAGTTGCCGATATCTTCGCGCGTCATGCGCAATTGAAAATTGGTCGCGGAATAGCCGCGCGCAGCATAGCGCGCCGACAGGTTCACCAGGAATGCTGCGAAGCGCTGTTCTGCGCGCATATTGCCGAGCAACAGGATGACGCCTTGCTCGCGCGTGATTTCCTTGCTCATGATGCGATGGAAATGGCGCAGCAGCGTCGGGATGTCGCTGAACAATTCTTCCAGGCGCGAGAAGGGAATTTCGCATACTTCACTATCTTCCAGCGCCACCGCATCGCATTGATGGGTGTCGGTACTGATGGCATCCATGCCCAACAGTTCGCCGCTCATCTGAAAGCCGGTGATCTGTTGCGCGCCATCGGGATTGGCCTGGTAAGTCTTGAACTGTCCCACCCGCACGGCATACAACGAGCTGAATTTGTCGCCGATTCGGTACAGGGTTTCGTCGCGCCGCACGCGACGACGGCCGATGATGTGGTCGAGACGTTGCATGTCGGCTTCTTCCAGCCCCATCGGCAGGCAAAGCTGGTGCATGCTGCACGAGGAGCAACTGTTGCGTAAGGCGGAGATGTCCAGTAGCGGTACGGGACGGTGTGACGGTTGATTCATTGCGCGGTCCGGTAGAAGGCGTGGCGTTGCACTTGCCACGACACGCCATTCTACCGCTACGCACCTGCGATTTGCCGCTATCCGGCCAAATCAGGCGACAATTGTGGCCGCGCTGGTTGGTATGCCGGCAAAGTCGGTCCAGCAGCGCCGGCGGAAATCGTAGAGTTTGCAACGGCGCGCCGTATCGAAATACCAGCGCCACGAGAATTTCTGGATCACGATGCGCAGCGGCAGCATGGTTTCAAGGATCTGCTGCGCTTCCTGCAAACGATACAGCGGGATGCTCATGTCGACGTGATGCGCGGTGTGTTCCATGATGTGATGCAGCAACGCGCCGATGCGATAGCGGAAGGTCAGGTGCACGGTGGTCGAGACAAACGGCTGCGCCGCTGCCCACACGGTTTTCTGGTCGTACCAGGCAACGCCGGTATGGGTATGGTGCACGTACACGACGAAGCCGATCATCGCGTTCCAGAACAGGAACGGCACCGCAAAACCAGCCAGCAAAGTCAGCCAGAGCGCTTGCCCGGTGGCCAGCGCGGCGGCGCTCAGCATGGCGATCCAGAGCAGCGCCGCCACGGTTACCAGCACGCCATCCCAGACGAATACCGGGCGCCGGGTCGGCATGGTGCGGCGGTTCGGAAAGTACATGCGCTGCCACCACATTTCGACCAGGTAGTACAACCACGGGGCCCAGCCGCTGCGATAGATGCGCTCCAGCCATTGACGCCAGCGCGGTAGCGCCTGGAACTCCTCCAGCGAGAGCGGATGCCAGACGAAGTCGAAACCTTTCAGGTTGGTGTAGCCGTGGTGCACCACGTTATGGCCGACATCCCACAAGCTGTACGGCGTCAGCGACGGCAGGAACACCAAGCGCCCGAGCCAGCGGTTGAGGCGCCGGTGCGGCGTGAAACTTTGATGGCAGGCATCGTGGCCGAGAATGAACAGGCGGCCGATGATGAAGCCGGCGACGCAGCCGAAAAATAATTTTGCTGCTGCATTCTGCAACCACACAGTGGCGCTGATCGCCAGCGCAAACAGGGCCAGGTCGAGCAGCACCAGGGCCAGTGCGCGGCCGGTGTCGCGTTGTGCGATAGGCAGCAGCCAGGAGCGGATCACCTTGCGATGCGGCATAGGTGCCGACGGCGGTACCGGATCGGGCAAGTGGGACGGAATCATGGACAAACCTTTGATAATGAAGAGATAGACGCCGGCCGATCTTAGGTGATTTGCCGGGTTCAAACGTTGACTTCGATCAAAGATTCGCCGGATAGCGGCGTAGATTGCTCCTAGTAAACCCGTTGCACCGTATAGCCGCGTTGCCGCAGCAGCGTCAGCACGCTGTTGGCGCCGACCAGGTGCAGCATGCCGATGGCGACGAAGGCGCCCGGCGCGGCGTTGGTCAGCTTGTCGATACCGTCCGCCAGGCCAGGATTCCTGCCATCGAGCAATGCACGCTGTACGAAGCGGCTGGTAAATGTGTCTTCGCTGGTCATCTCAGCCAGCATCGCCGCCAGGCCGTCGGTGTCGCCGTTGCGCCACAGGGTGACCAGTTGCAGCGAGCGCTGCGCCTTGACCGGGTCCTGGATTTCATCGACGCTGTCCTGCAGGAATTCAATTTGTTCGGCGTCCGACAGACTGCCCAGCAAGGACAGTTGCTGTTCCGGTGTTTCCAGCTCAACCAGGCGCTTGTTGTTGCTCTTGGCGAAATTCGCCAGCGTGGTGTCGACACCGTATTGCGGCAGATAGCCCTGGCTGGTGTATTCGCCGATGCCGAGCAGGGAAGCGAGCAGCCATGGCTTCAAGTTGGCGACAGAGGCCGGCGTCATGCCGTATTTTTCCAGCAAGGCGTCGAGATCCTTTTGCAATGCGGCCGGCAGGTCTTGCTGGTGCGACTTGCCGTCGGCATAGACGCCGTATTTGGCCATTAACGGCGCCAGCGCCTGCGTATTGTTCGGATCGATCTCCAGCGCGATGCTTGACGAATGTTGTAGGGCTTGCAAGACCTTGTCGTCGAACGGATAAAAATCGGCGCGGCCGACGTGGATGGTGCCGAACACATAGGCACTGTGGCCGTTGCGCTGGATCTTGAACAGGGCGCCGCCCTGGCGGCTGGTTGCCGTCGGTGGCTTGGCAGGTGCGGCAGTGTCGCTGGCGCCGGCCGGGCAGGTCGCGCTCAGCAAAGCGCCCAGGCCCAGCGGCAGCATCAGCCGCCCCAGCTGCCATCGCCGCAGCGGGCTGGACAGTCTGTTGAGTAATGCGGCGCTTAAGCCCAATATCACTATAATCTGACGAAACACACTTCCCCCTTGATCAACGCTTCCCGTTTCCGGCAAAACAGTGGCACACAAACGAATGACGAATACTACAGCGCTCTGGCTGTTCGATCTGGACAACACGCTGCATGATGCATCGCACGCGATTTTTCCGGCGATCCATGACAATATGAATGCATTCATGGCGCGCACGCTGGGTAGTGGCGGCGTCGATGCCGACGCCGCCACGGTCAATGCTACCAGGGAGACTTACTGGCGGCGCTATGGCGCGACTTTGCTGGGCCTGGTCAAGCATCATCAGGTGCGGCCGGAGGATTTTTTGCGGGAAGCGCATCATTTCGACGATTTGTTGAGTATGATTCGGGCCGAACGCGGCTTGATCAATTTGTTGAAGCGGCTGCCCGGCCGCAAGATACTGCTGACCAATGCGCCGCAGCGTTATTCGAGCGACGTGATGCGGCATTTGCGCCTGCAACGGCATTTCGGCAAGCATATCTCGATTGAGTCGATGCACGTGCACCGGCAGTTGCGGCCGAAGCCGTCGCGCCACATGTTGCGGCAATTGATTGCGCGGGAGCGCGTGCCGGCCGGGCGCTGCATTCTGGTGGAGGATACGATCGCTACGCTGAAGGCGGCCAAATGGGTTGGCATGCGCACGGCGTGGGTGACGCAGTACCTGGGGGGCAATCGGAATGTGATAAAGCGCCCCGGCTACGTCGATGTCAAAGTAAAATCCGTCCGGCAGCTGGCAAGGAATTTGCATCGGTTACGTTGAAATTCAGCCGTTCAACGTCTACCATTCCGGGTTTGCCGTCGATGACGGCGATGCCGGCCGACTCAGGCGAAAGCCTGGGCGTTGCAGGGAGTGCAACAACGGCAGGCAGCGTGGCAATTTCGTTTTCTTTATCTCGATCGATTCGATCCATTACTAAAATAAAAATCATGGCAACTAGCAAACCTGGCGAACGCAAACTACAAATCCTGCAGACATTGGCGACAATGCTGGAACAGCCCAAGGGTGAAAAAATCACCACGGCCGCGCTGGCTGCAAAGATCGAGGTATCGGAAGCGGCGCTGTACCGGCACTTCGCCAGCAAGGCGCAGATGTTCGAAGGCCTGATCGAATTCATCGAATCGACCGTGTTCGGTCTGGTCAACCAGATCACCGAGCAGCAGGAAAAAGGCTTGCACCAGGCGCAGGCGATCGCCCTGATGCTGCTCAATTTCGCCGAGCGCAATCCCGGCATGACGCGCGTTATCATCGGCGATGCGCTGGTCAACGAAGACGAACGCCTGCAATTGCGCATGAACCAGTTTGTCGATCGCATCGAGCTGGCGCTGAAGCAGGCGCTGCGGCTCGCCGCTTCGCAAGGCGAAGCGAACGAAGCCGAAGCGACGCTGCGCGCCAACATCCTGACCAGTTTCGTGCTGGGCCGCTGGCAGCGTTTCGCCAAGAGCCGTTTCCAGCACAAGCCGGGTGACGACGCTGCGCAACAGATCGCCCTGATGCTGGTGTAATGATGTTGTTCGGCTGAGTCCATCCCGTTGGATGCGATTTCGCCGAATTTCCCCGATTTTGCATGTCTCGTTGTGGTCTGGCCTGCTTGTCTGGTGGTAGTCGAAAAGCTACACTGGCAGCCGCCAACTCAGTACCCTGCTAACATCTGCGGTCGTGGCGACCGAAGCCGTTGCTGCTGAGCACAAACGCTGAAACCAGGCGTTACCACCATAATGGAGTACATCAAATGAAAAAAGCATGGTTGGGGACCACCCTTTCCGCATTAATGACAGTGGCGTTGGCTGCCAGCTACGGCAGTGCAATCGCCCAGATCAAGGTTGGCGTGAGCGTCTCCGCCACCGGACCCGCAGCCTCGCTCGGCATCCCGGAAAAAAATACCTTCGCGCTGTTGCCGAAGGAAATCGCCGGCCAGAAAGTGCAATACATCGTGCTCGACGATGCCACCGACAGCACCACCGCCGTCAAGAATGCGCGCAAGCTGGTCAGTGAAGAAAAGGTCGACCTGCTGATCGGCTCGACCGCGGTCCCCGGCTCGCTGGCGATGAGTGACGTTGCAGCCGAATCCGGCACGCCGATGATTTCGATGGCGGCTTCGGCGTCGCTGGTCGAACCGGTCGACGCCAAGCGCCGCTGGATTTTCAAGACCCCGCAAAACGACTCGCAGATGGCAACAGCCATCGTCGCCCATATGCTCGATGCCGGCGTCAAGAGCGTGGCTTTCATCGGCTTCTCGGATGCCTACGGCGAAGGCTGGTATCGCGAATTCTCCAAACTGGCTGAACTGCGCAAGATCAAGATCGTCGCCAACGAGCGCTTCGCCCGTCCCGACACATCGGTTACCGGACAAGTGTTGAAGATCGTCAGCGCCAATCCGGATGCGGTGCTGATCGCCGGCGCCGGTACGCCAGCTGCGTTGCCGCAAAAAACCTTGAAGGAGCGCGGCTACAAAGGCAAGATCTATCAGACCCACGGTGTCGCCAATAACGATTTCCTGCGCGTCTGCGGCAAGGATTGCGAAGGCACCTTCCTGCCGGCCGGACCGTTGCTGGTAGCCGAGCAACTGCCGGACAGCAATCCGGTCAAGAAGTCCGCCATGACCTATCGCACTGCCTATGAAAAGGCCTATGGCGTCGGCAGTATTTCCACCTTCGGCGGCCATGCCTGGGACGCCGGCATGTTGCTCGGCGCAGCCGCACCGCAAGCGCTGAAGAAGGGTAAACCTGGCACGCCGGAATTCCGCGCCGCGCTACGCGATGGCATCGAAGCGATCAAGAACCTGCCGGTGTCGCAAGGCATCGTCAACATGAGCCCGACCGACCACGTCGGCTTCGACCAGCGCTCGCGCGTGATGGTGGAAATCGTCAACGGCAAGTGGAAACTGTTGGGCACTGCACAGTAAATGGATCTTTCTATTGCCGCCATCCTGGCCCAGGATGGCATCACCAGCGGCGCCGTCTACGCGCTGCTGGCATTGGCGCTGGTACTGGTGTTTTCAGTCACCCGCGTCATCTTCATTCCGCAAGGCGAGTTCGTCGCCTTTGGTGCACTGACACTGGCCGCAATTCAAGCCGACAAATTTCCCTTGTCGGCGACGTTGCTGGTGCTGCTTGGCATTCTCAGCTTCATCCAGGAAACGGTGACTGCCATACTCGGCCGCAACGGCGAAAGTCGGCCTGCAGTCGTGCGCCGCATTGCCCTGGCTTTCCTGAAGTTTGTGCTGTTGCCGTTGGCGGTCTATGCATTCGCGCGCCTGTACGGTCACGCCACGCTGGCGATGCCGCTGCAGGTTCTGTTGACCTTGTTGATCGTGGTGCCGATGGGGCCAATGGTGTATCGATTGGCGTTCCAGCCGCTGGCGGAAGCCAGCACGCTGGTGCTGCTGATCGTGTCGGTGGCAGTGCATTACGCATTGATTGGCATCGGGCTGCTGATGTTCGGCGCCGAGGGTTCGCGCACCACGCCGTTTTCCGACGCCAGTTTCCAGGTCGGCGGCCTGACTGTATCCGGCCAGAGTTGCGTGATCATCGGCGTGGCATTGCTGCTGATCGTGGCGCTCTATCTGTATTTTGAACGGACCTTGTCCGGCAAAGCACTCCGCGCCACCGCCGTCAATCGTCTCGGCGCGCAGCTGGTCGGCATCGGCACCGTGCAGGCGGGACGCCTGGCATTTACGCTGGCGGCGGCACTGGGCGCCTTGTGCGGCATCCTGATCGCGCCGTTGACCACCGTGTATTACGACAGCGGCTTTCTGATCGGCTTGAAAGGTTTTGTCGGCGCCATCATCGGCGGCCTCGGCAGTTATCCGATTGCCGCTGCCGGCGCCTTGCTGGTCGGTCTGCTGGAATCGTACTCGTCGTTCTGGGCCAGCGCCTTCAAGGAAGTGATCGTCTTTACGCTGATCATCCCGGTGCTGCTGTGGCGTTCGCTAACCAGCAAGCAGGTCGATGAGGGGGATCAATGATGCGTCAGCTCTCCATCGGCAAGCTGCCGTTCATTGTCTTCGCTGCGATCCTGGTTTTACTGCCAATCTTGCCGACGCCAGAATTCTGGATCACGCTGGCCAACTACATCGGCCTGTATGCGATCGTTGCGCTCGGCCTGGTGCTGCTGACCGGCGTCGGCGGCCTGACCTCGTTCGGCCAGGCGGCATTCGTCGGCCTTGGCGCCTATTCGACCGCTTATCTGAGTACCCAGTTCGGCTTGTCGCCATGGCTCGGCCTGCTGGCCGGCTTGTGCGTGACGACGCTGGCGGCCTTGGCCATCGGCGCCATCACGATGCGCTTGTCCGGCCACTATCTGCCGCTCGGCACGATCGCCTGGGCCTTGTCGCTGTATTTTCTGTTCGGTAATCTGGAATTTCTCGGCAAGTACGATGGCTTGAACGGCATTCCGTCCATCAATCTGTTTGGCATCGAGCTCGATACCGGGCGCAAGATGTTTTACCTGATCTGGGTGATCTTGCTGATCGCACTGGCCGGCTTGCAGAACCTGCTGAATTCGCGCCCCGGGCGCGCCATCCGTGCGCTGAACGGCGGTGGTGTGATGGCCGAGGCGATGGGCGTCAATACGGCCTGGATCAAGGTTCTCATCTTTGTATTGGCGGCGTTGCTGGCGAGCGTCTCCGGCTGGCTGTATGCGCACTTGCAGCGCTCGGTGAGCCCGACGCCGTTCGGCCTCAATGCTGGTATCGAATACCTGTTCATGGCGGTGGTTGGCGGCGCCGGTTATGTATGGGGCGCGATCCTCGGATCGGCGCTGTTGACCCTGCTGAAAGATCAACTGCAATCGCTGTTGCCGAAACTGCTGGGCGCCAGCGGCAATTTCGAAACCATCGTATTCGGCATCCTGATGCTGCTGCTGTTGCAGCGCGCCCGCGACGGTTTGTGGCCGTATTTGCGCAAGCTGGTGCCGAGCAAACCGACTGCGGTGGCGCCGCTCTCGGCGACAACATTGCCGGCCCGCGCCCGGCATGCGGATGGCGACGTGGTGTTGGAGATTGAAAACGCGCGCAAGGAATTTGGTGGCCTGGTGGCGGTCAATGACATCAGCTTCAATGTGCGTGCCGGACAGATCGTCGGCTTGATCGGTCCCAACGGCGCCGGCAAGTCGACCATGTTCAACCTGGTCACCGGCGTCTTGCCGCTGACCAGCGGTACGATCCGCTTCCGCGCGCAACGCGAGTTGCAACAGATATCCGGCTTGCCTTCGCGCCAGATCGTGGCGCGCGGCATTGCCCGCACCTTCCAGCACGTGCGGCTGATGCCGGCCATGACGGTGCTGGAAAACGTCGCCATCGGCGCCCATCTGCGCGGCAGCCACAATGATGTCAACGGCATCGCGGCCAGCCTGCTGCGGCTCAACCGTAGTGAAGAACAGACGCTGCTGTTTGAGGCGAAGCAGCAGTTGGAACGCGTCGGCCTCGGGCACTTATTGTATGAAGAGGCTGGCAGTCTGGCGCTCGGTCAGCAGCGTATCCTGGAAATCGCCCGCGCACTGTGTTGCGATCCGACCTTGTTGCTGCTGGACGAACCGGCGGCGGGTTTGCGTTATCAAGAGAAACAGGCGCTGGCGGAATTGCTGCGCAAGCTGAAGGCGGAGGGCATGAGCATTTTGCTGGTGGAGCACGATATGGATTTTGTGATGAACCTGACCGATCAATTGGTGGTGATGGAATTCGGCACCAAAATTGCTCAGGGCTTGCCGGCGGAGATACAGCAAGACCCGGCCGTACTGGAAGCCTATCTGGGAGGCATCGATGACTAATACCGTTGCCAATCCCGTGCTCGAAGTCACCGATCTGCATGTCGCCTACGGCAAGGTCGAGGCGCTGCACGGCGCCAGCCTGCAAGTCGGCTCCGGCCAGATCGTCACCGTCATCGGCCCTAACGGCGCCGGCAAATCGACCATGCTCAACGCGATTGCCGGCGCCATGCCGAACAACGGCAGCATGCGCGGCACCGTGCGTTTGCTGGGCCAGGATACTGCCGGCGTGGCGATCGAAACCCGCGTCGCGCGCGGCATGTGCCTGGTGCCGGAAAAGCGCGAACTGTTCGCCAGCATGACGGTGGAAGACAATCTGCTGTTGGGCAGCTACCGCCGCTACAAGGCCGGCGAGCGCGCTTATGCCGACCAGATGGCGGTCGTGTACGACCTGTTTCCGCGTCTGCAGGAGCGGCGCAAGCAACAGGCTGGCAGCTTGTCTGGCGGCGAACGGCAGATGCTGGCGGTCGGCCGCGCGCTGATGGCCAAGCCGCAGCTGCTGATGCTGGACGAGCCCAGCCTCGGCCTGGCGCCGCTGATCGTCAAGGAAATTTTCCACATCATCGTGCGCCTGAAACAGACCGGCGTGGCGATCCTGCTGGTTGAGCAGAATGCGCGCGCCGCGTTGCAGGCCGCCGATTATGCGTATGTGCTGGAAACCGGCGACATGGCCTTGCAAGGTCCGGCGGCGGAGCTGGCAAATGATCCAAAGGTGATCGACACCTACCTTGGATTGGCGAAGAAAACCCATTGATGCGAATTGATTCGATCAGCGACGCCGGATTCGTCCGGCTTGTGCAGCGCCGCAATTTCTGTGATAAATTTGCTGCTCGCTTAATTAATTAAGCGAGTGTTCTCAGGGCGGGGTGCGATTCCCCACCGGCGGTAATTGCGTGCAATGCGCATAGCCCGCGAGCGCTTGTTGGAGTAGCGACAAGGTCAGCAGACCCGGTGTGATCCCGGGGCCGACGGTATAGTCCGGATAAAGAGAGAACAGGCGGTCCGGTGTTTGCCCGGACGGGCTTGAGTATTGCTGCGCGCGGCTGACGCGTGCAGCGTTGCGATTGCCTGTCGTGTAAATTCTTGCCTCCTTTCGATCCAACACGCCCTGTTTTTATTGATTAAACAGGAGTCAGTCAGATGCAACAGCAACAACACCAGCCAGTCGATATCAAATCCAAAGCACCAACCGCCGTGGCCGGCGAGCGCATCGCTTTCATCCAGGCAGGATGGCACCGCGATATCGTCGATCAATGCCGGATTTCCTTCATTGCCGAAATCGCCAAGTCCGGTTACACCGAAAACGATATCGATTTCTTTGAAGTCGCCGGCGCCTACGAAATCCCGCTGCATGCCAAACTGCTGGCCAACAGCGGCAACTATGCAGCTGTCGTCGCTACCGGCTTAGTGGTGGACGGTGGCATCTATCGTCATGAATTTGTCGCGCAGGCAGTGATCAGCGGCATGATGCAGGTGCAGCTGGAAACGGCGGTGCCGGTGCTGTCGGCGGTGCTGACGCCGCACCATTTCCATGGCGGCGAAGAGCACCACAAATATTTCTATGAGCATTTCCTGGTCAAGGGCGCGGAGGCAGCGCGCGCCTGTGCCGATACGATCCAGAAGGTGTGTGCCTTGAAGGCGCTGCAACAGCCGGTCAATTCGACGCGGGCGCTGCACAGCGCATAAACTGCGTAATCCGCCATCGCTTGCCGGACTAACGGTGGGCGATGGCCGAGGGCTTAAAATCAGGAGTGTGGATGCGTTCCGCACACCAGGCAGCCGGCATCGCGCGCAACGCCGATGCGGCTCCATTCCATGCTGCGTGCATCCAGCATCAGCAACTTGCCGACCAGCGGCGTGCCGATACCGGCGATCAGCTTGAGTGCTTCGGCGGCCTGCATGCTGCCGATGATGCCGACCAGTGGTGCGAACACGCCCATGGTGGCGCAGGCGATTTCTTCAAATTCCCGATCCGGCGGAAACAGGCAGGCATAACAGGGCGAGCTGTCGTCGCGCGCATCGAACACGCTGATCTGGCCGTCGAACTGGATTGCCGCACCCGATACCAGCGGCACTTTCAACGCCACGCAGGCGCGATTGATCGCGTGCCGGGTGGCGAAATTATCGCTGCAGTCGATCACCACGTCAGCGTTGCCAATCAGTTCGGCAAGACGCGCTTCGTCTGCGCGCTCGGCCAGCGCGACGACCTGGATATCCGGATTGATTTGCGCCAGCGCAGTCTTGCCGGAAGCCACTTTGGCCTGGCCGACGCGCTCGCTGGTGTGCAGGATCTGCCGCTGCAGGTTGGTCAGGTCGACCGTATCGTTGTCGACCAGCGTGATGCTGCCAACCCCGGCCGAAGCCAGGTACAGCGCCACCGGCGAGCCGAGGCCGCCGGCGCCGATGACCAGCGCGCGCGCTGCCAGGATTTTCTCCTGGCCTTCGATGTCGATGTCATCCAGCAGGATGTGGCGCGAGTAGCGGAGTAGTTGCTGGTCGTTCATAAGATGCTGTCGATAAAGTCCGGGAATGCGGTGTGGCAGGGCGAAAAAAAGGGCCGCATCGCTGCGACCCTAGTTTAGCCGAAAATAATTTTATTTTTTCTGCTCTTTCTTGATGATGGCGCCGCCGCCGGCCTTGTCATCGTCGAGCGGCGTCTTGTCGTTCTTGTCGCTCTTATCATCCTTGTCGGCATCGCTGCGGCTATCCGGCTTCACCTTGGAGACCTGGACCGGCAAGCCCTTCAACTGGTTGAGAGCCTGCGCCAGCTGGAAATCGTCCTTGCTGCCGTATTCCAGCGGTTTGCGCTTCTTCTCAGCAGCAGCAATCCGTTGCGCTTCTTCCAGCTCATCGACTTTCGGCGAGGTCACTTCCGGGCCCTTGTCGGTGTCGTTGCTCAAATGCTTGGTCAGGTCGGCTTCACGCAGACGCAGGCCGTTCAGGCCGTCGCCGTCAGCGTATTCATCGACCATCACGTCAGGCACGATACCCTTGGCCTGGATCGAGCGGCCGTTCGGCGTGTAGTAGCGGGCAGTGGTCAGCTTGACCGCAGTGGTGCGGTCAGGCGGCAACGCGATCACCGATTGCACCGAACCCTTGCCGAAGGTCTGGGTGCCCATGATGGTCGCACGCTTGTAATCCTGCAGGGCGCCAGCGACGATTTCCGAGGCGGAGGCCGAGCCGGTATTGACCAGTACCACCATCGGCACTTTCTTCAGCGCATCAGGCAGTTTCGCCAGCGGATCGCTGCCTGGATTCGCATAGTATTCGCGCTTGGCGTAGAACGAAGCCTTTGAACTTGGCAACTGGCCGTTGGTGGTGACCACCACTGAATCCTTCGGCAGGAAGGCGGCAGAGACGCCGATCGCGCCTGGCAGCACGCCGCCCGGATCGTTACGCAGGTCCAGCACCAGGCCCTTCAGATTCGGCTCCTGGGCGTAGATTGCCGCAATCTTCTTGGCCATGTCGTCGACCGTCGGTTCCTGGAACTGGGTCACGCGCAGCCACGCATAGCCCGGCTCGACCACTTTGGCCTTGACGCTCTGCACCTTGATTTCCTGGCGCGTGATGCCGATGATCAGCGGCTTGTCTTCATCCTTGCGGGAAATGGTCAGCGTGATCTTGGTGTTCGGCTCGCCACGCATGCGCTTGACCGCCTGGTCCAGGGTCATACCCTTGACCGGGGCTCCATCGAGGCGGGTGATCAGGTCGCCGGCCTTGATCCCGGCCCGGTAGGCCGGCGAATCTTCGATCGGCGAGACGACCTTGATGTAGCCGTCTTCCATCCCGACTTCAATGCCGAGGCCGACAAACTTGCCTTGTGTGCTCTCGCGCAACTCCTTGTAGGCCTTCTTGTCCAGATAGGCCGAGTGCGGATCGAGCGACGCCACCATGCCGGAAATGGCTTCGGTCAGCAGTTTTTTATCATCCGCCGGTTCGACGTAGTCGGACTTGATCAGTCCAAATACATCGGCCAGTTGCCGCAGTTCTTCCAGTGGCAAAGGAGCAGCAGCGCTCTTCTGCGCAATGGCGTCGAACTGGATTGAGGCGCCGATCCCTGCGATCACGCCCAAGCTGATGAGACCGATATTCTTGAGTTTACTGCCCATGTTTCACCTAGTAGTTACCCATCCGAGTGGGTCAAACGCACGGCCCTGATGCCGAATTTCAAAGTATAAACCCGATTGTTCGTTACCGCCGCTGTTGCCTGCACTGGCAATCACATCGCCGGTTTTGACCGCGTCGCCGGGCCGCTTCAATAATGCCTGATTATTACCGTAAATGGTCATGTACTGGTTGCCGTGGTCAACAATGATCAGATTGCCGAAGCCGCGCAGCCAGTCGGCAAAGACCACGCGGCCGGCGGCTACCGCCTTGACCTCGGTGCCTTCCGGAGTGCGGATAAACAGTCCTTTCCAGGTCGGACCATCGCCGCGCTTGGAGCCGAAACGCGCCATCAGGTCGCCGCGCACCGGCAACCGCAGCTGGCCGCGCAGCGATTCGAACGGCCGCCCATAGGCGTCATCCTTGGCATCGGCCTGCGGCGTCAGATCATTGCGGCCGATCGGGGCCGACGGCGTTTCGGCGACGGTTGGTGCGGGCGTTGGTGTGGCTGCAGTTGGCGGCTGGTCGTCGTCGATGGCATCCGGATTGACCGCTTTCGGCTTGTCCCGGGTGTCAGTCGACGGTGGCGTCTTCCTCGCCAGCGCGGCGGCGCGCTGTTGCTCCAGCGCTTTCTGGCGCTCGCGAGCGGCTTGGGCCTTGGCTTGCGCCTGGGCCTGCGCCTGTGCCAGTTGCTGTTGGCGCAGTTTCTCGCGGGCGGCGGCATCGGCTTTCTTTTGCGCCTCGATCAATTGGTCGAGGCGGTCGACTAGGCCAGACAGGCGTTGGTCGTCGCGCTGGATATTGCCGACTTCCTTGCGCTGGCTGGCCAATTTGCCGGACAACTGGCTCAGCAGCGTGGCGCGCTTGGCTTTTTCCTTCTCGAGCAGGGCCTTTTGGTCGCGTTGTTCCTGGGCAATCTCATCCAGGTCATCCTTGGCATTCTGGGTTTCGCTCTGGTTGGCTTCGACCGCCGCCAGGTTGGCGCGCAGCGATTCCAGTAATTTGGCTTGTGCCTGCGACACATAACCCATGTATTGCAGGTCGCGATTGATGCGGTTCGGATTGTCGCCCGACAGCAGCAGCTTGATGCGGTCTTCGTTGCCCGCAATGTACTGTTGGCGCAGCAGGTTGGCCAGTTGGGTCTGCTGGGCTGCCACGGTTTTGCTGAGTTCGTCGTGTTTCTTGGCCAGCTGGGCCAGTTTGGCCTGGGTCTGGCCTTGCTCTGCGCTCAGGTCGCGCAACGAGCGGTTGGCTTTGGAAATGGCGCCTTCGGAATCGGCCAGGGCGTCGCTGGCATTGTCTTTTTCGGTTTCAGTCTGGCTAATGTCGCGCTTGAGGACGTCGAGTTTTTCGCGCAAGTCGGCCCGCTGCGCTTCCGCCGCCTGCTTTTGCTTGCTGCGTTCAGTCACCTTGGGGGCGGCAACGACCGCAGCCGGCAGCGCCGATCCCAGCGCTGTCACCAGAATCAACGTTGCCGCCGCCAGCCGCCGTTTGGCGGCACGGCCGTGCCTGCAAATGCCCAGCACTTTCTCCAGCGAGATATTTATTTCGCTTTCCCCTGGCTGGCGACCGCGTTCATCGCCGCTTCGATCGCAGCCTGGTCGCCCAGGTAGTAGCTCTTGATCGGCTTCAGGTCGGCATCCAGTTCGTACACCAGCGGCTGGCCGTTGGGGATGTTGAGGCCGACGATATCATCGTCGGAGATGCCGTCCAGCATCTTGATCATGGCGCGCAGGCTGTTGCCATGGGCCGAGATGATGATGCGCTTGCCGCTGCGGATTGCCGGTGCGATCTCGTCGTTCCAGAATGGCAGGACGCGGGCCACAGTATCCTTCAGGCATTCGGTCAGCGGGATTTCTTCGCGTTTCAGGCCGGCGTAGCGCGGATCGTTGTAGGAGGTACGCGGATCGCTTGGTTCCAGCGGCAGCGGCGGGGTGTCATAGCTGCGGCGCCACACCATGACTTGCTCGTCGCCGTACTTGGCCGCGGTTTCAGCCTTGTTCAAGCCTTGCAGCGCGCCGTAGTGACGTTCGTTGAGACGCCAGCTGTGCTTGACCGGCAGCCACATCAGATCCATCTCGTCGAGTGTGCCCCACAGCGTGCGGATGGCGCGCTTGAGCACCGACGTGTACGCCAGGTCGAAGGTGAAACCGGCCTGTTTCAGCAAATTACCGGCTTGCTTGGCTTCCGCCACGCCTTTTTCAGTGAGGTCGACATCGACCCAGCCGGTGAAGCGGTTGGCCAGGTTCCAGGTGGATTCGCCGTGGCGCATCAATACGATTTTATACATAGTAAATTGCGGGACAGAGTTTAAGAGCCACCGCAGCGTGGCGAATTACTCTGTCCTCAACTGATCAGATAAAAGGTTAAATTACAAAGAAAGCATGAGATACAAACTGCGAAACTGCAAAATTCATGCTTGTTGGCCACGATGCAATAGCAACAACGCACCAGACTTTTTCGCGGGACCCGATACGAATTGAATGGCGCTGCAGCTTCTATTTTATAATGGCGGGATTGACTAATACCATTGGATCCCTGTGAAATTCTTGATTGATAACATTTTTCTGGTTGCCGTAGCAATTTTGTCTGGTGGCGCACTGTTGCTGCCGTTGTTGCAAAAACGCGGTAATCGGGTAACTACCCTGCAAGCGACCCAATTCATTAACCAGGGCAAAACATTGATACTGGACGTGCGCGACAGCGACGCCTTTGCCGCCAGCCACCTGATCGACGCCAAGAACATCCCGTTGAAGGACTTGCCGCAGCGTATCGCCGAACTCGACAAGTTTAAAGCAAAGACTGTGGTGGTGGTGTGCCAGACCGGCACCCAGTCGTCGAAAGCTGTTGCCCAGCTGGCTCAGGCCGGCTTCGCGCAGGCTTACAGCCTGGATGGCGGGATTGCCGCCTGGCAGACCCAAGGTTTGCCGACCGTCAAATAAATACCCTGTCGCGGAGCCGGTAGCCCGTAGGGTGGGCAAAGTTTTTTTGCCCACGCGTTGCTGCGGCGACCGACGAAGGCAACATTGACGTAACGTGTGGGCACAAATGCCCACCTTACGCTCCGTACGGATTGAATAAGCCGGATCGGGCCCCAGTTAATTAATACCCGGTCCAGGCCTTGAAAGGAAGAAGCATGACTGCCCACGTTGTAATGTATAGCACTGCCGTATGCCCATATTGCATCCGCGCCGAACAGTTGTTAAAAGCCAAAGGCGTGGAAAATATCGAAAAGATCAGGATCGACCTTGATCCTGCGCAGCGCGATACGATGATGCAGAAGACCGGCCGTCGCACCGTGCCGCAAATATATATCGGCGAAACGCACGTTGGCGGCTTCGATGACTTGCATGCGCTCGATCGTGATGGCAAGCTTGAGCCCCTGCTGCAAAATGCCTGATTTTCGGTAATAGCTGTTATTGTCACCTGTTGCAAAGGGATGGCTTTTTCTGCTATTTATTTGCTGCTATTTATCTTATTTTAAAATTAACTGAAAGAGTGTCATGGCTGAAGAGAACCAACAAGCAGAGCAATCGGCACAACCGGTGTTCCAGATTCAACGCGTATACCTGAAGGATTTGTCGCTTGAGCAACCAAATTCGCCGGCCATTTTCCTCGAACAGGAAGCACCGCAAATCGAAGTCGCGGTAGATGTTGGCGCCGAAGCGCTGGCTGAAGGCATTTTCGAATCGACCGTGACGGTCACCGTGACCGCCAAGGTCAAGGACAAGGTAGCGTTCCTGGTCGAAGGCAAGCAAGCCGGTATTTTCGAACTGCGCAATATCCCGACCGAACAACTGGATCCGCTGCTCGGCATCGGTTGCCCGAACATCGTTTATCCTTACCTGCGCGCCAACCTGGCCGATGCCATCACCCGCGCCGGCTTCCCGCCGATCCACCTGGCCGAAATCAATTTCGAAGTGTTCTACCAGCAGCGTCTGCAAGCGCTGGCTGAGCAACAACAAAAAGGTAGCGGCGACAGTATCGCAGTTGACGGATCGACTGCAATCAACTGATTCTGCACAGCTTTAGCTTGTGGAGTAGGACAGGGCCAAGCCACGCGTCAGCGCGACGGCTGGCCCTTTGCCGTTGTTGATGAGTAGACAGGAAAGTTGCCGGTTGCCGGGAAACTTTGCTTTGCGGAAGCCTGTCTCAAGCTTCGGGTATAAGAAAAAACTGCCAGGAACGAACAGGGCGGAGAGCGCAACGTAATCCGTCCCGGCCAGCAAGAGCTACATTTGGAGACCGTTAGATGAAATTTGTACGCATAGCCGCTTCCGTCACGCTGTCGCTGGGAAGCTTGCTTGGTCTCGCCAATTCCGCGCATGCACTCGATTTCAAGTCGATTGGCGCTGCGCCGGTGATCCTGTACGATGCGCCGTCCGAAAAAGGCCGTCGCGTAGCTGTCGCACCGCGCGGCATGCCGGTTGAAGTGGTGCTGACTTACGGCGAATGGACCAAGGTGCGTGACGCCAGCGGCGATCTGTCATGGCTGCAGTCGAAGGGCCTGGTCGGCAAGCGCAATCTGCAAGTCAGTGTCGCCAATGCCAAGATCCGCGCCAATCCCGACGATGCTGCAGCAGTGGTGTTCAGCGCCGATAAAGGCGTCTTGCTGGAATTGGTTGATCCAGTGGCATCCGGCTGGGCCAAGGTACGTCACCGCGACGGCCAGACCGGCTATGTCAAGGCGGCCGAGGTTTGGGGCGACTGAGTTTCCCCAGTTGTTTTACGATTAGTCTTAAATTCCCCAATGAATCCGGACGCCAGGCGTCATCGTAGCGCACACTCTGACTGTCGCGTTCCCGGAACTTGTCCCAGAAATAACAAGCGAGTAACCGCCCGTGCCATCTGATCTCACTATTTCTCCCATGAATATCACTGTGCTCGGCGCCGGAGCGTGGGGCACTGCACTGGCGATCGCGTTGGCGCAGCGGCATCGGGTAACGCTGTGGGGACGCAATCCGGACACCATGGCCGCTGCCGCCGCGCAGCGCGAAAACTCTGTTTATCTTCCAGGCTTCCCGCTGCCGGACAATCTATTGCTCAGCGCCGATTTCGAACAAGCCATCCGCCATGTGACGACCGACGCCGCTGCCGCCAACAGCGAAGCGCTGTTGATCGTGGCCTCTTCGGTGGCCGGTTTGCGCGAACTGGCGCAGCAATTGAAGGCATATCCGATCCCCAATATCGTCTGGCTGTGCAAAGGCTTCGAAGAGAACACGCGCCTGCTGCCGCACCAGATCGTGCGGCAGGTGCTGGGCCAGGCGATTCCGGCTGCCGCCTTGTCGGGGCCGTCTTTCGCGCAGGAAGTCGCGCGCGGCTTGCCGTGCGCATTGTCGGTCGCCAGCGGACACGCCGGGTTGTGCGAGCAGGTGGTTGCGGCGGTGCATGGCGGCCATATCCGGGTCTACTCGACTGATGACCTGGTTGGCGTCGAAGTTGGTGGCGCGGTAAAGAATATTCTGGCGATCGCCACCGGCGTTGCCGATGGCCTGGGTCTCGGCCTCAACGCGCGGGCGGCGTTGATCACCCGCGGCCTGGCGGAAATCACGCGATTGGGCGTGGCCCTTGGCGGCCGCAGCGAAACCTTCATGGGATTGTCGGGCGTCGGCGATTTGATCCTGACCTGCACCGGCGACCTGTCGCGCAATCGCCGGGTCGGACTGGGTCTGGCGCAAGGCAAGAAGCTGGAATCGATCGTGACCGAACTGGGCCATGTGGCCGAGGGGGTGCGTTGCGCCGCTGCGGTGCGTGCATTGGCGCAAGAGCGCGGAATTGATATGCCGATCACCAATGCGGTAGCCGGCCTGCTGTTCGATGGCGATTCGCTGGAAGCTGTTATGGAGTTGCTATGGTCGCGCAATCCGCGCGAAGAGTCGGCCTGACTGTTCTTGAAGGAGCCATACCAGTGGCGTTCGATCGCGCGGCCAGGCGTGGCGTGCAATGCTGCCGCGCCGGTTGGAAGTAATACCATTTCTATGTGTCAAAACAGTGACAAAATTCCAGTAGATACACTCTTGAGAATTAAGTATATTTTCATGCTTGTGAGCAAGGATTGCGGCATATAATCGCCCTTTCCAAATATGGCCATGGCTTTTTGATAAGGAAAGAAATGCTGAACACAATGCACCCGTCTATTCGACATCGCTCCGCAGCTGTCATGCAGCGCGGGTTTACGCTGATTGAAATCATGGTGGTGGTTGTGATCATGGGCATTCTTGCGGCTTTGGTCGTGCCCAAGCTCATGGGCCGCACCGACGATGCGCGGATCCAGGCCGCGCGCCAGGACATCGGCACGCTGATGCAGGCGCTCAAGCTGTACAAGCTCGATAACCAGCGTTATCCGACGACAGAGCAGGGGCTGCAGGCATTGGTCACCAAGCCGACCAGCGGCCCGGCCGCCAACGGCTGGAAAACCGGCGGTTATATCGACAAGCTGCCGAAGGACCCTTGGGGTAATCCATATCAATTCCTGTCGCCCGGCATCAAGGGTGAAGTGGACATATTTTCGTACGGCGCCGATGGCCAGCCGGGCGGTGAGGGTGTCGACGCCGATATCGGCTCGTGGGATCTGTAATGTCTCTCATGGCGCATCGCAATTTGCGCGCGCGCCAGATTCCAGCCATTGCATGCCGTGGCTTTACCTTGCTGGAGTTGCTGGTGGTGGTGGTCATCGCCGGCATCACCCTTGGCGTGGTCTCGCTTAACGCTTTTCGCAGCGATCGCCAGGTCGTGCAGAACGATGCGCAACGCATCGCACTGTTGTTGCAGCTGACGCGTGAAGAGGCCATCCTGCGCAACCGGCCGACGGCGTTTGAAGCCGACGCCAACGGCTATCGCTTCCTGGTGCGTGAAGAAAACGGCTGGCAGCCGCTGAGCCAGGATGAGATGCTGCGTCAGCGCGATTTCAAACGGACGCCGATGCAATTGTCGATGACGCCGCCGCCGCTGGAAAATGGCGCCCCGAACTCCTTGCGCATCGTCTTCGGCCGCGAACCGGTCGACAAGCCCTTCGCCTTGACCATGGCCAATGGCGACAGCAGTGTCGTGATTCGCGCCGACGGCATCGGTCATTTTGCGGTCGAATAGATGCCTATCCAATACACGTCTTGCCATCGCCGCAAAGCCGGATTCACCCTGCTGGAAGTGCTGGTGGCATTGGTCATTGTCGGCACCGCGCTCGGCGCCAGCCTGCGTGCAGTTGGTAGCCTGACGCAAAACGGCAACGGCCTGCGGGCGGCAATGATGGCGACCTGGTCGGCCGAAAATCGCCTGACGCAAATCCGTCTTGGTCACGAGTGGCCCGGCATTGGCAATCGCTCCTTCGATTGCTCGCAAGGGGAGCTGCAGCTGCGCTGCGAAGAGCACGTGATGGGCACGCCGAATCCTTATTTCCGCCGCGTCGAAGTCTCGGTGTTCGATGCCGGCGACGCCGCACGGCGTATCGTCAATTTGTCGCAGGTGGTGCCGAATGTGCGTTAACAAGGTGCCGCAGAAATCCTCTTCCGGTTTTACGCTGGTTGAAATGATCATCGCGATCACCATCCTGGCGATGGTGGCGATACTCGGCTGGCGTGGGCTCGACGGCATAGTTCGTTCGCGCATAGCGTTGACCACCGAAATGGAGCAGACGCGTGGCATGCAACTGACTTTCGCCCAGTTGCAAAGTGATTGCGCCCAATTGGCGCCCATCAGCCTGATGCTGACGCGCCCAACCTTGCTGGCGACGCAGGATCGCCTGCTGATGGTGCGGCTGGTGTTTGCCGAAGATCAGCCAACCCGCGTGCAGGTGGTCGATTATCGCCTGCGCAATGGCGTACTGACGCGCCAGGAATCGCTGGCGACGCGCGACCTGAATGTGCTCGACGGACTGTGGCAAAGTGCGCTCAACGACGCCGGCGATAATCCCGAGAATAGTCAGGCAGTGACGCTGCAATCCGATCTTGCTTCGATGCAGATGCAATTGTGGGGCAGCGATGGCCAGGGCTGGCGGCCACCGGCTGCGGCTTCTGCCGGCAGCCAGGATACCAGCGCCAACGCCAATCAATGGACCGGCTTGCAGGTGGCGTTGCAGCTGCGCGGCCGTAACGGCAGCATGCTCAAGACTTTTCTGCTGGGGGCCGCATGAGACCCTCGCTCAGAAAACAATACACTCAACGCGGCGTGGCAGTGGTGACGGCCCTGTTGCTGACCACGCTGGCGGTGACCATCGTCGCCAGCTTGTTCTGGCAGCAGCAGGTCCAGGTGCGCTCGATCGAAAACCAGCGCCTGCAATTGCAGAAAGACTGGATCATGCGCGGTGCGCTGGACTGGGCCAGCATGATCCTGCGCGCCAGCGGTCGCCAGTTCAACTACGATCATCTGGGGCAACCCTGGGCGGCGCCGCTGGCCGAAACCCGGCTCGACCAATATGCGGATGACGCCCAATCGGCAGACGATGCCGGCGATGCGGTGCTGTCCGGCAGCATCGTCGATGCGCAATCGCGCTACAACCTGAATAACCTGAGCGTCAACGGCGTCGTCAGTCCCACCGAGTTGCTGATGTTCCAGCGTCTTTTATCCAACCTGCGTCTTTCAACCGGCCTGGCCACTGTCGTCGCGCAGGCGATCGCCAGCAGCCAGCCGCTGACAACGCCGGCGGGGCAGCAGGCGCCGGCCAATTCCGGCAATGCCACGCTGCCAATGCTACAGGTCGACGACCTGCTGGCATTGCCGGGCTTCCAGCCTGCGATGGTGCGTCAGTTGAAGGATTTCGTGGTGGTGCTGCCGACCAGTTCGACGGCGCCGACGCCGGTCAATGTCAATACTGCGCCGCCGGAGGTGTTGGCCGCGCGTTTCGCCAATCTATCTTTGACCGAGGCGAATACCTTGGTAGCCGCCCGGCGCTCGGCGCCGTTCCTGGATACAAACAGCTTGTCGGCGCAAATGACGCAGTTATTCGGCAAGTCATTTCCGGAGGCTGCCAATCCGAGCCTGGTCAGCGTCGCCACCAACTTTTTTTTGGTGAACGGCAAGATTCGCATGGGGCGGGCCGGGCTCAATACCGTATCCTTGCTACAGCGCATTAATAATCGCACCGGCAGCATCATCGTGTGGATCCGAGAACTATAAATGGATAAAACGTCTTGAGCACTTTATACATCCGCTTACCTGCAAGAACCACGCTCGACAGCGCGGCGGCGGTGCCGATGCCGGATTGCCGCTTCGCGCTGGTATCCGATCAGGGCCGCATTACGCGCCAGGGCAGTGAGCAGCTGTCCGGCCTGGCCGAGCCGATCGCCGCCGCCACACGGGTGGTGCTGATCCTGGCTGCCGCTGATGTCAACTTGCTGCAGTTGCAGGTGCCGCCATTGAGCGATACCAAGCTGAAGCTGGCGTTGCCGAATCTGGTTGAAGAACAATTACTCGCCGACCCATCCGATTGCGTGATCGTCGCCGGCCGCAAGCGCGGTGCCGCGGATAACTCGCGCCTGATCGCGGTGGTGCAGCGGGATTGGCTGGAACTGCTGGTCAAGACACTGCGCGCATTGGGCGCGAATCAATTGCAGGCATGGCCGGGCCAGCTGTGCCTGCCGTTGCGCGAACCTGACACGTCGGTTGCCGCCATCACCGATCACGGCGGCGATATTGATGTGGCGCTGCGGACCTCGAAGGAGCAAGGACTGGGCTGGTCGCTGGCGCCGGTATCCGGCCAATCGGTGGCGCACGAAGTGCTGGGCGCGCTGGCTGCCGTGGCGCCGCAACAGGCGCTCACCTTGTACGTGCCGCAATCGAGTGTCGCGGCTTATCAGGAACTGGGGGCCGAACAGGTAACGGTGCAGCCCGACGACTGGTCGCACTGGATCGCCGGGGCGCAGGAATTGTCGCGCGGCGGCATCGACCTGATGGGCGGTTTGACCGCCAGCGCTGCCGGCACCGAATTCAGCTGGCGCCGTTGGCGTTGGCCGTTGGGTTTGGCGGCGGCGCTGCTGCTGGTCAATGTGGTCAGCCTGAATTACGACTGGTTGCGCATGCGGCGCGAAGCCGGCAGCCTGCGTGCCGGCATGATGCAAAACTATCGTGCCGCTTTTCCTAAAGAAACCGTGATCGTCGATCCGATCGCCCAGGCCAAGCAAAAGATCACCGCCGCCGAGCGCAGCGGCGGCCAATTGGCGCCGGATGATTTCATCGCGCTTGCAGCCGCGTTTGGCGCAGCCTGGGCCGGCGTACCGCAAAGCGCGGATGTCAGCGCCATTGCGGCGCTGGAATATCGCGACCACCATCTGCTGGTGCGTCTGAAGAATGCCGCCGATGCCGATGCGGTCGAAGCGCAAATCAAGGCCGCGCTGCAGGCGAATCGGCTGACACTGAGCAAGCCGGCTACCGGCGTATGGCAAATCGGGAGTGGCAAGTAATGGCGGCAACGAATCCAATGCAGCAAGCCTGGGGAAAAATCCGCGCGCCGATGGCCGTCTACTGGTCGCAACGGAATCAGCGCGAACGCCGTTTGCTCGGTTCTGCCGCCGCAGTGATCGTACTGGCATGCGTCTATCTGTTGTTGATCGATCCGGCCTGGAGCGGCCGTATCCGTTTGCAAAAGGATCTGCCGGTGCTGCGCCAGCAGGCCGCCGAGTTGCAAGCGCTGACCGCCAAGGCAGTGTCTCTGGCCGGCCAGCAGGCGGAGCGGCCGGCTGCGCCGTTGACCAAGGAAGCGGTCGAGACGGCATTGAAGGTCAAGGGATTGAGTGCGCAAAGCGTCGCGCTCAGCGGCGATATGGCCAAGGTGCAGTTGTCCGGGGTAGCGTTCGCCGGCTTGCTCGACTGGCTCAACGATGCGCAAACGAACGGCCAGTGGCAAGTGGTGGATGCCAACATCAGCACGCCTGCCGGGGGCAACGCCCAGCCCGGCGTGGTCAATGCTTCGCTTACCTTGTGGCAGCAGAAGCATGAGTAATGGCTGGATTTTTTATGTCACGGGCTACTGATGCAACGACTCGGCATTACAGTCATGTGGACTGCGGCCGCGCTCTTGAGCGTGCTGGTCACGGTATTGGCATTTTTCCCGGCCGCATGGCTGGCGCCGTTGCTGGAGAGCCAGACCCATGGGCGTATCACGCTGGGCGATGCGCAGGGATCCTTGTGGAGCGGATCGGCATTTATCGGCGCGGCGCCGAGCGGTCGCGAAGCGGTGACGGCGTTGCTGCCGGGGCGCTTCAGTTGGCAGTTGTCGCCGCTGGTGTTGGTGGGGCGGGTGGATGTGCGGTTGGCGAACGCGCAAGTGCTGTCGCAGCCGGTAACTATCCGCGGCAGCTGGAGTGCGTGGAGCATCAGTGCGGCCAGCCTGGCCTTGCCGGCCGAGCGGCTGGCGGCGCTGGGCGCGCCATTGAATACGCTGCAGCCGTCGGGCCGGATGTCGCTGTCGTGGCAGCAGATCGAGCTGGTGCGCAGTGCGAGCGGCATCGATCTGACTGGCGTCATGACGCTCGACTTGCTGTCGATGGCGTCGCGCCTGTCGCCGGTCAAGCCGCTCGGCAGTTATCGCATGCGCCTCGACTGGCACGGGCGAGAGGCCGGATTGAAGTTGCAGACCTTGAGCGGAGCAATGCTGCTGGATGGCAGCGGCAATCTTCGTAACGGGCATTTTCAGTTTTCAGGGACCGCGCAAGCGGCGGTGGGGCAAGAGGAAAAGTTGGCCACGTTACTAAGTTTGTTGGGCCAGCGTCGCCAGATGAACGGCAAGAATGTTATCGGACTAGAGTTCAAATCATGAAAGATAAAATGTATCTCGCAATACTCTCGACATTTGACGCACGCAACTGGCGTAGCGCCGCAGCCATCACGTTGTTGAGCTGCGCCGTCGTCACTGCGGTGCAGCCGGTGCTGGCAGCGGATGCAGCAATCAGCCCCGTCGAGGGCGTGAGCGGCCAGGCGGTGATGAACTTTGTCGGCGCCGATATCGAGTCGGTGATCAAGGCGGTTGGGCAGTACACCAACATGACCTTCATCATCGATCCGCGCGTCAAGGGCACCATCAACCTGGTGTCGGAAAAGCCATTGAGCAAGGCCCAGGCTTTTGACCTGCTGGCGTCGACCTTGCGCCTGCAAGGTTATGCCGTGGTGCGCGGGGACGGTTTCGTCAAGGTCGTGCCGGAAGCCGATGCCAAGCTGCAGCTGGGTGCAATCTCCGGCGGCGCGCGCGCACCCGGCGTGCGCGGCGACCAGATCGCGACGCAGATATTCTCGCTGAACTACGAGTCGGCCACGAATATCCTGCCGGTGCTGCGCCCGCTGATTTCCCCGAACAATACGATCAACGCCAATCCGGGCAACAACACCTTGGTGGTGACCGACTACGCCGAGAACCTGCAGCGGCTGGGCAAGATGATTGCCGCCCTCGACGTGCCCGCCATCAGCGACCTGGATGTGATACCGGTGCGATATGCGGTAGCCAGCGATATCGCTGTCATGGCCAGCAAGCTGCTTGATTCCGGTTCGGCGGCGCCAGGCGCCGGCGATGGTTCGCGCACTATCGTCATGGCCGATTCGCGGACCAATTCGGTGATCGTGCGTGCACCTTCGGCGGGACGCGCCAATCTGGCCAAGTCGCTGATTGCCAAGCTCGATCAACCGACCACCAACGCCGGTAATGTGCATGTGGTTTATCTGAAAAATGCCGATGCGGTGAAATTGGCCAAGACCTTGCGCGCCATTGTCTCGGCGGATACTTCGCTGCCGACCAGTAATTCATCGAGCAAGGGCGCTGCCAGCACGAGCGGTAACTCGGGCAGCATGCTGCAAAGCTCCAATACCAATTCGCCAGGCACTTCCGGCACAACGCCGTCGGCCACCGGTGACGCGTCATCGCAATCGACCGGTGGCGGCAGTAGCGGCGCCGGTTTCATCCAGGCCGACGATACAACCAATACCTTGATCATCACCGCCAGCGAACCGGTTTATCGAAATATCCGCGGCGTCATCGACCAACTCGATACACGTCGGGCGCAGGTGTATGTGGAAGCCTTGATCGTCGAAGTGACTGACACGGCAGCGAGCGAAATCGGCGTGCAATGGCTAGCCCTGACTGGCGACAGCAACAGCAATTACCGGGTCGGCGGCGGCACCGGTTTTACCGGCACCAATTCGGGCATCACCAGCGGCAACCTGTTTAATACAGCGATCGGCCAGGCGATCAACTCCGGCACCAGCACAACTACCGTGCCGACGCTCGGCAGCGGCCTGCAGCTCGGCGTGTTCCGCCAGATCGCCGGCAAGATCGGCCTGGGAGCATTGGCCAGCGCGTTGAACAATACGACCGGCGGTAACGTCTTGTCGATGCCGAACCTGCTGACGCTGGATAACGAAGAAGCCAAGATCATCGTCGGTCAGAACGTACCTTTCGTTACCGGTTCGTATGCGACTACCGGCGGCACTACGACCAATCCGTTCACTACGGTTGATCGCAAGGACGTCGGCACCGCGCTGAAAATCAAGCCGCATATTTCGGAAGGCGGCACGGTACGCCTGGAAATTTCGCAGGAAGTGTCGGCGGTGATACAGTCCACCGCCAGTAACCAGAACGGCCCGACCACCACCAAGCGTTCGCTGGATACCAATGTGCTGGTCGACGATGGCCAGATCATCGCCCTCGGCGGCCTGATCGGCGATGACAACGAAAGCAGCATCCAGAAGGTGCCGTTGCTCGGTGACCTGCCGTTCATCGGCAACTTCTTCAAGTATCAATCCGGTTCGCGCAGCAAGACCAACCTGATGATTTTCCTGCGGCCGACGATCATCCGCGACAAGGAACAGAGCAATCTGGTGGCGGTCGATCGCTACGATTACATGCGCAAGCAGCAGATCACTGTGCAGCCGGGCAAGAGCATCCTGACCGATTTTGGTCCATCGGTGATGGCCAAGCCGGAGGATGGCGGTCCTTTCCTTGACCTGCGCAAACAAGGCGCTGCAGCGGATGCATCGGCACCCGACCAGGCTACACCAGCCGGGCCTGTCCTGGTGATGCCTAAGCCTGCCGCTGCCTCGCCAGCGCCGGGCTTCCTCAACGACAGAACGCCATGAGCGATCCCAGAATGACCGACGCACGCCTGCTGCCTTACGCGTTCGCCCGCAATTTCTCCTTGCTGGCGCAGCGCATCGAAGATGCCAATGGCGCTGACAACCCGGTCGAGGTGTGGATTTCCGAAGCCACCCAGCCGACCGCCATCGCCGAAGTCAGCCGCCGTTTCGGCCGGGTGACGTTCCGCTCGATGGCGCGCGATGCGCTGGACGAAGCGATTGCCAAGGCTTATGCCGGCGCCGGCGGTAACGCCGCGCAGGTGGTGGATGAGTTCGAATCCGATCTCGACCTGGCCAAGCTGATGCAGGACATGCCGGCGATCGAGGATTTGCTGGAGTCCTCCGACGATGCGCCGGTGATCCGCATGATCAACGTGCTGCTGACGCAAGCGCTGCGGGAAGGCGCGTCGGATATCCATATCGAGCCGTTTGAGCAGATATCGGTGGTGCGCTTCCGCATCGACGGCAGCCTGCGCGATGTGGTGCGGCCGAAGAAGGCAGTGCATGCTTCGCTGATTTCCCGTATCAAGATCATGGCGCAACTCGACATCGCCGAAAAGCGCTTGCCGCAGGACGGCCGTATCACGTTGCGGGTCGGCGGCAAACCGGTCGACGTGCGGGTCTCGACCTTGCCGACCGGTCACGGCGAACGCGCCGTGCTGCGTCTGCTCGACAAGGAAGCCGGCCGGCTTGACCTGCAGCATCTCGGCATGAGCCCGGCGGTGTTGCCGCAGTTCGATCGCCTGATCGCACAGCCGCACGGCATCGTGCTGGTCACCGGTCCGACCGGCTCCGGCAAGACCACCACGCTGTACGCGGCACTGTCGCGCCTGAATACCAGCAGCACCAATATCCTGACGGTGGAAGATCCGATTGAATACGAGTTGGCCGGCGTCGGCCAGACCCAGGTCAATGCCCGTATCGACATGACGTTCGCCAAGGCCTTGCGGGCGATCTTGCGGCAAGACCCGGATGTCATCATGATCGGTGAAATCCGCGACCTTGAAACCGCCCAGATCGCGGTGCAGGCATCGCTTACCGGTCACTTGGTATTGGCGACATTGCACACCAACGATTCGGCGGCGGCAGTCACGCGGCTGCTCGACATGGGCATTGAACCGTTCCTGTTGTCGTCGTCGCTGCTGGGCGTGGTGGCGCAGCGGCTGGTGCGCAAGCTGTGCGTCCATTGCCGCCGGCACGATGGCCAGATGTGGCATGCGGTAGGCTGCGAACAGTGCGGCCATACCGGCTATCATGGCCGCGTCGGGGTCTATGAGTTGTTGCTGACGACGGACGAGATCCAGGCGCAGATTCACAACCGGGCTTCCGAAGCCGAGATTTTGCAGGTAGCGCAGCGCAACGGCATGCGCACCATGCGCCAGGACGGCGAGCGTTGGCTTGCCGATGGCGTCACCACGCAGGCCGAACTGCTGCGTGTGACCAAAGAATAAGCGAGGAGCAGAGTGCCAGCATTTCGTTACGAAGCGGTGGATGCCGCCGGCAGCACCACCAAAGGCGTGGTCAATGCCGACAGCGCCAAGATGGCGCGTGCCGACCTGCGCGCCCAGGGTTTGCTGCCGCTGACGGTGGAGGCGATTGCGCAGCAGATGGACGCCGCCGGCAATATGCGGCGACGCGGTTTTGGCGAGCATCTGTCGACCGTCGAAATCGCCTTGTTCACGCGTCAGCTGGCCAGCCTGCTGGAAGCCAGCCTGCCGCTGGAGCAGGCCTTGACGGCGTTGCTGGAGCAAGCTGAGCGCACTTACCAGCGCGACCTGATTGCATCGATCCGCTCGGAAGTGATGGGTGGTGCGTCCTTGTCCAGTGCGCTGGCAGGCCATCCGCGCGACTTCGCTGAAATCTACCGGGCGCTGGTCGCCTCGGGTGAGCAGATCGGCCAGTTGTCGCGCGTGCTGTCGCGCCTTGCCGATTACATCGAACGCCGTAATTCACTGGTGCAGAAAGTGAAGCTGGCGTTTACTTACCCTGCCATCGTCACCGTGGTGGCTTTTGTGATCGTGATCTTCCTGCTGACCTACGTAGTGCCGCAGATCGTCTCGGTATTCGCCAACACCAAGCAAAAACTGCCGATGCTGACAGTGATGATGCTGGCCACTTCCGATTTCGTGCGCAACTATGGCTGGATCGTGCTGATCGCGGTGATTGCCTTGTTCTACGGCTGGCGCACCGCCCTGAAGAATCCGGCGACCAAGATGCGCTGGCACACCTGGTTGCTTAGTGCGCCGTTGTACGGCAAGTTCGAACGCAGTTTGAACACCGCCCGTTTCGCCAGTACGCTGGCGATCACCACCGGCTCTGGCGTGCCGATCCTGAAAGCGCTGCAAACCAGCCGCGATACGCTCTCCAACGTCGCTATGCGGCAGCAGGTGGACGCCGCGGCGACCAGCGTGCGCGAAGGGATCGGTCTGGCGCGTGCATTGGCGGCAAACAAGCATTTCCCGCCGATGCTGATCCACATGATCCGCGCCGGTGAAGTCACCGGGGAGCTGCCCGCCATGCTGGAACGCGCAGCCAGCTCTCAGGAACAGGATCTGGAACGCCGCGCCATGACAATTGCCGGCTTGCTGGAACCGATGCTGATCCTGGCGATGGGCGTGGTGGTATTGCTGATTGTGCTGGCGGTATTGATGCCGATTATTGAAATTAACCAGTTGGTGCGCTAGGGCGAGGCTAGGACAAACGTGAACGGACAAATGAGCAAGAAACTGGGTAGACACGCAAAGCGCTTGCCGGGATTGGTCAGCCTGCTGCTATTCATGCTGCTGTGCGCATGCACTGCGTATTGGGTGATGCAGTTGATCAAGCCGCCGCTGCGCGCTGTGGCGGCGCCGCCGTTGGCGGAAGAGCAGCAAATCGATGTGTCACTGGCGGCAGGGCTGTTCGGCGGGCGGGGGGCGGTAACCGTCGCCAGCAATTATCAGCTGCTGGGTGTGGTGGCTGCAAAAAAAGGTGAAGAGAGCGTGGCGATCCTGAGTGCCGATGGCAAGCCGCCGCAAGCGGTACGACAAGGCAAGGATTTGTTGCCCGGGACCAGCGTCAAGGAAGTGCATGCGACTTACGTCTTGCTGTCAGAAGGAGGCGTGTTAAAGCGCGTGATGTTGCCACAAGATCCGTTGCCGCAGACTGGAATGGCAGCCACTTCGCCGATCCTGGCGCCGACCCAAACGCCAATGCCGGCGTCAGCACCGGCTCCGGCAATGACTACCCAGGAAAGCGCCGTCGAGGGGCCGGCCTCGGCAGCTCAGGATAAATAATAAGTGACTCACAGATCCGGGATCGCTTATTTGCAATGCAATGCAATGCGATCCCGGGCCTGCTCTACGCTGGAATTACAGGACGTAGCGCGACAAGTCCTCGTTGACCACCAGCGCACCCAGCCGCTCGTCGACATAGGCCGCATCGATCACCATGGTTTTTTCGGTGGCGTTGGTGGCTGAGAACGAGATTTCTTCCAGCAGCTTTTCCATCACTGTGTACAAGCGGCGTGCGCCGATGTTTTCGGTTTTCTCATTGACCGAGAACGCGATTTCCGCCAGCCGCTGGATCCCTTCCTTGGCAAATTCCAGCTTCACACCTTCGGTTTGCAGCAAGGCTTCGTACTGCTTGGTCAGGCAGGCGTCGGTACCGGTCATGATTCTTTCGAAATCGCTGATCGACAACGAATCCAGTTCTACCCGGATCGGGAAGCGGCCCTGCAGCTCGGGGATCAGATCCGATGGCTTGGCCAGGTGGAAAGCGCCGGATGCAATGAACAGGATGTGATCGGTCTTGATCATGCCGTACTTGGTGTTGACTGTGGTGCCTTCGACCAGCGGCAGCAGATCGCGCTGCACGCCGGCGCGCGAGACATCGGCGCCGCCACTGTTTTGCGAACGGGTGGCGATCTTGTCAATCTCATCGAGGAAAACGATACCGTTCTGCTCGACATTGTTGATGGCTTTTTGCTTGAGCTCATCTTCATTGACCAGTTTCGCCGCTTCTTCCTCGATCAAGACCTTCATTGCATCCTTGATCTTGATCTTGCGGTTTTTCTTGCGGTTGCTGCCGATGCCGGAAAACATCGACTTGATCTGCTCGGTCATTTCTTCCATGCCGGGCGGCGCCATGATTTCCATTTGCGAAGCCGCTTCCGACAATTCAATCTCGATTTCCTTGTCATCGAGCGCGCCTTCACGCAGTCGCTTGCGGAATGTCTGGCGCGTGCTGTTGCCCTTGTCGGCGTTAGCGTCGACTTCGTTCGGCTCCGGATGGAAACCGAAATCGCGTGCCGGTGGCACCAGGATATCGATCACGCGATCTTCCGCCGCATCTTCGGCACGGGCGCGCACCTTGCGCATTTCTGCTTCGCGGGTTTGCTTGATGCCGATGTCGATCAGGTCGCGGATGATGGTGTCAACGTCGCGGCCGACGTAGCCGACTTCGGTGAATTTGGTCGCTTCGATCTTGATGAACGGCGCATCCGCCAGTTTGGCCAGGCGGCGTGCGATCTCGGTCTTGCCGACGCCGGTCGGGCCGATCATCAGGATATTCTTTGGCGTGATCTCGTGGCGCAGCGGCTCGGCGATCTGCTGGCGGCGCCAGCGATTGCGCAGGGCGATCGCGACCGCACGCTTGGCGCGATCCTGGCCGACGACGTGTTTGTCCAGTTCGGAGACAATTTCTTGGGGAGTCATGTTCATGATTTTTCCGCGTGATGTTTGGAAGCCTGCCGGCATGTCGCTGTCGCCTGATCCATGATCGAATCAGGCAGGCATGCGGTCGATGTGGCGCAGTGCTTCACAGTCGAGATTGGATGGAGGCTTAATCGAGGGTTTCGATAATGTGCGACTGGTTGGTGTAGATGCAGAGCTCGCCGGCAATTACCAACGATTTCTTGACGATCTCGGCCGGCGTCAGCTCGGTATTTTCCTGCAGCGCCTTGGCCGCCGACTGGGCGAACGTGCCGCCTGAGCCGATTGCGCCGATGCCGTCGGTTGGCTCCAGTACGTCGCCGTTACCGGTGATGACCAGCGTGGTTTCGCGGTCGGCGGTGAGCAGCATTGCTTCAAGGCGGCGCAGCATGCGGTCGGTGCGCCATTCCTTGGCCAGGTCGACCGAGGCGCGCATCAGGTTGCCCTGGTGCTTTTCCAGCTTTGCTTCAAACAGGTCGAGCAAGGTGAATGCATCGGCGGTGCCGCCGGCAAAGCCGACCAGGACCTTGCCTTGGTACAGCTTGCGCACCTTGCGCGCAGTGCCCTTCATTACGACATTGCCGAGCGTTACCTGACCGTCTCCGCCCAATGCGACGCTGTTGCCGCGTCGTACCGAGAGGATGGTGGTGCCATGAAATTGTTCCATTTTTAGAGCCTTAGAAAATCATGCGGGGCGCGGATACCGCGCCAGGCTGCATGTGATTCATTATCGACCGATAAATCGATATTGTTCCGAAAAAATGGGGACGGCCAGCTTGATTGCAAGCGCGAATTTGTATGGAATTGATGTTGTTGCAGCTAAGGCAAGAAGAGAAGCCTTACTTTTGCCAAACAGCCAACCTGTTTTCGACAGTTTTTAGTTCTTGCGCGGCACTACGCGGACGATTTCGTGGATACCGACTACCTTGAACAAGGCGGTAATGAGGTGGTTGACGCCATGGAATTCGATCGCGTTGCCGTTGCTGGCAAGCACCGCCAAGCCATTCAGCAATTCGCCCGCGGCGCTGAAATCGACCCGGATCAGGCGCGAACAATCCATGATTGCTGGGCTGTGGGCATTGGCATGGGTTTGTATCTTCGTCAGCAGCTCATCGGTGCGGCCTTCGATCAGCGTTGGCATCAGCAGGGTATTACCGGCCGGAATACCGGGAGACGGGATATTTTCCTCGGCGGCTGTGATGACTTTGTTATGCGGTGCAATGAACGGCGGTGGCGAGACTTCGAAGGTGATCGAATAATCGATGCTGGCGTCTTCATAAGCCTGTTCGAGATTCAGCAGATGCAGAATTTCCAGCAACAGCAACCAAGGCGCGGCGGTTTCGTCACGACGCCCGACCTGCAGGATTTCGCGGATTCTTTCAGCCAGTTCATCGGCTCCGACCAGGGTCAGGTCAAGCCCGGCCTTTTGCAGCTTCTTCAGCATGCGCAGCAGCAGCCCGCAACCGATTGGATCGACCGAGCTGACTCGGGTGAATTCCAGGCGCAGCGCCGGGTGGCTGGCGCTCAGTTTCTGGGCGCGTTCCAGCTGCTTGCCGATGTTGGCGTCGAGCTTGCCGGAAAACGCTACCGCCGGAATGCTTCCCGGCCGTTCCTGGTTCTTGGCTTGCGGGTCGAGGGTCAGGATGTCGATCCAGGTCGGCGGCGAGGTTTCGAATTTGTTGGCAAAGTCGACAGACAGATTGTCGAATTCCTGCTGCTTGCCGGTGATTTGATACAAGTCCAGCAACATCCACCAGACGATATGGGTCGATGCGCCGAGATCGTTATCGGCAATGGCATTAAGCAGCAGCTGTTCGGCGATCTCGCTCTGGTCGCTGGCGAACAGGACCGCGGCTTCTTCGATGACCTCTGGCGTGTCGGAAACCGATACTTCAATGCTGCCGCTGCGGGATTCGTTGTCCAGGTACTCGGTGGTCCTGCTCATCACCGGTAAAGTCAGCTGGGTAGTGTTGGAGCCGTGGGTAGTGGTTGCCGGCGCCAGGTCGGCTTCGCTGGCGGATTTTGCTGTTGGTGGCAAATGGACGAATTCGGAAGACATTTCCGATTCGATTGCGTCGATCTTCATCGAGGTCGTGCTGCGGGACGCACTATCGCGCAGAGTTGTCGAATTGGTCGACCGCTCAACCGTGTCGCCATACAGAATCGGCGTTTGATTGTCTGCTGCGGCTGGAACTTTATCATCCTCCGGTGGTGCACCGTTTGGACGATTATTTTTGCCGAAGAGCGAGAAAATCCCCACGTATTAACCCTGAAAGTAAGTTGCTATGAAAGCTGTATGACTAGCCCTGCCTGATTGAAAACGTGCGCCGGGCGAGAGGTCGGCAGCGCTGCTGCCGGCTACCGATTCGCGAATTCCGAGGGTGCTTTTGCCAATGCGTTCGGCAAATTCGCCGTTGTCTTATTGTTATTGGCTGACATCCCTGCTTCGGCTTTTTAGCAGTTTCCACACTAAAAAAGCACGATCAATCGATACCGCTAAAGGTAACACAAAGGAACTCGGGAAAGATGTCATTGGCGTGATAAATTGTTACACAAATATTTCCATAAGGCAATCATATGATTGGAAACTTATCTCGGTCGTTCTGAATTGCCGCGCGGCATGACATTGCGCGACAATCCAGGCTGCTGCGAGATCAGAACTTCGTACGAACGCCCAGAATCAGGCTGAGCCCGGGCTGCGGCGCCACATCTTTCAGTACCGAGGTCGCCAGTCGGATATCCTGGTTCAACAGGTTCTTGACCAAGGCATACCAGGTTACCTGCGTCTTGCCGAGTTGCTGGGTATAGGACAGGTTGGCGTCGAGTTTGGTGTAGGCCGGCGTGACGCTGTGCTCAAAGGTGGCCAGGCGGTCTTGCTGCTGCGCCCGCATGACCGACATGCCGCTGCGCCACGGTCCTTGCAGATAGCCGATTTCCACGCCATAGCGCGTGGCCGGCTGCAGCGGCAGGTTGCCCATCTGGTCCAGCGTACCGCGTGAGGTATCGGCAAAACCGCGCACCGAGAAACCTTCGCCGCGCAGGTTATAGCTGATCTCGGCCTCGGCGCCGCGGATCGTGGCGTCTGCCTGCGACCAGAAGCGCTCGGTGAATTCGCCATCTGGATTCGCGGCAC
Source organism: Collimonas sp. NPDC087041 (assembly GCF_044745265.1). Lineage (NCBI taxonomy): Bacteria > Pseudomonadati > Pseudomonadota > Betaproteobacteria > Burkholderiales > Oxalobacteraceae > Collimonas > Collimonas sp. NPDC087041. The sequence continues at coordinate 50,106 of NZ_JBIUZX010000007.1, read as the reverse complement.
CGTCTTCATCAACCTGGCCGGCATTGCGGCCGAACACGTAATTGCTGACATGGTTCTGGAACAGATTGGCTTTCCAGCGGATCAGGCCCGAGGTTTTCTGCAGGGTCAGCTCGATATTGCGCGAGGTTTCCTTTTTCAAGCCGGGATCGCCGATGTCGAATGTGGCAGTCGATTCGTGCGGACCGTTTGAGTACAGTTCCTCGGCAGCTGGTGCGCGCTGTGCAATGGAAACCGTCGGGCCGAAGCCGTAACCCGGCATGAAGCTCCACAAGGCACCTACTGAATAGGATGCCAGGTTGAACTTGCGGTCGGCAAAGCCGGAGTCGCTGTCGGGCCGGCGTTGCACCGATTCCAGGCGCAAGCCGGCGCTGGTCAGCACCGGGCCGAAATTGCGCTCTTCGACCAGGAAGGCGGCAATCGAGGTGGATTTGGTGCGCGGCACGGTATCCGGCAGGCCGCTCTCGGCAGCCAGCGCGGAAAAGCGCGTGTCTTCGGTCTGTATGCCGAAGGTGCCATGCCAGCCGGCCAACGGCTTGTGGGCCAGTTCCCAGCGGGTTTCCGTCGATTTATTGGAGAAAATGGTATTGGGATCGCCGTTTTCCTGTTTCTCGGTGTGGGTGTAGTCGGTGTGGCCCAGTTTGAACGTCAGTTTTTCGATTCCAGTGAATGGGGCGTCAACCTGGCCGGCGATGTCGTAGCGGGTCTGGTGCAGGTCGATGAAGGATTTTTCTGCAGTGGGAATGCCGTAGTGGTCGTCCAGTGTCGCCACCGATGCGCCGATATAGCCCCAGGAGGCGATATACGAGGCGCCAGCGCCAAGCCCGGTCTCGTGGGTGAACGAGTTCGGCAGACGGCCTGAGGGCGATTCTGCATCGTTCTGGGTGGTATGGCCGGGGATCTTGTAGTTGCCGGTATCGCGCCAGTCGCCGTCCAGATGCCAACCGACCGGGCCAGCCGAACCATCCAGCACCAGCGATGTGCTGCGACCGTTGTCGACGCTGCTGTAACGCGCTTCGGCCTCGCCGCTGACGCCTTTTTGTAACTCAGTCGGGATGCGATCGTTGATCACATTGACCAGGCCGCCGATGGCGCCGGAGCCATACAGCAGTGCGGCCGGTCCACGCAGGATTTCAATCTGGCGCGCAGTCGCCGCTTCAGTTGCTACCGCGTGATCGTTGGACAAGCTGGAGACGTCCGCCACTGACATGCCATTTTGCAGGATCTTGACGCGTGGACCTTCCATGCCGCGAATGATCGGGCGGGAAGCGCCGGCGCCGAAGCCGGATGCCGATACGCCGAGTTCTTGCGCCAGGGTGTCGCCTAGCGAGGTGCCGACCTTGTTGCGCAATTCTTCGCCGGACAGCACTTTGGTCGGGGTCAGGATCTGGGTGTCGGGATTGGCGTTGAGTGGACTCGCCGTGACCGTGATCGGCGCCAGTTGCTTGGGCGTTTCGCTGGTGGTGATTTGGGCGGAAGCGCCGGACGAGAAAGCGGCGAGCGCGGACAGAACCGCGCTGGATAAAAGCGTACGTTGGGCAAACATGATGATTCCTTGACAGGCAGCTGCCGCCGCTGGCTGCATCGTGCAATGCGGATGTTCTGACGCAAGGCGCACCCATACGTTGCCGGCTTCACCATTACAGTCGACGCAGATCGACTGCAACGGCGTTAGCCATGCGACACAGGCACGCCGCTGCGCGTCATCGAACGCAAAGACGGTTTTGGCGGCGGCAATAAATGATTGGTGATCCGGTTTGGCCGGATCTTCTGGAGGGCGCCGCTAGGCGGCGCCGATGGCGTCAAAGCCTGTCAGGGCTGGGTGGGGCACGCGGTGAAAAATGGCAGGTGAACGGCGCATCCCATGAAGCGAATGCCTGCCACTTTGCCAGTACATGCTTGCCCGGCAATGGCGGCAGGGTCAGCGGCACCGTGTAGATTGCCGCAGCCAGGGTGGCGTCGTCGAATGCGGCGCAGGAGTGATGCGCCTTGCCGCCGCCCTCGATCGATTGTTCGATAACGGACGTCAGGTGCGTCAGATGAGTCGACTGCTTGTTTTCCCAGGCCGCGTGGACAATGCTATGCGTCAGCCCCAACCACTGCGCGAACAGGATCGTCAATACGAGCAGCGGCGCAAGCGCGGCGTGCCCGAAACGTCTGGAGCGAATTGACGAAGCTGACATCAGATGGTGACGAGTAGCGGAAATTGTTGAAGAAGCGGCGTGCGAGCGATCGGAGATCAGGGGAGATGCAAGGAAAGACGCGCCGCGAGATTGCCGGGCGCGTTATCCGATATCCGACCGGGATTGGGAATCAGTCGCCGTAAAGCTTCTGTTTCAATTCGCGGCGTTGCTGCGCTTCCAGCGACAAGGTCGCTGTCGGACGGGCCAGCAGGCGTGGAATGCCGATAGGCTCGCCGGTTTCTTCGCACCAGCCGTATTCGCCGGCATCGATCGATGCGATCGACTGCTGTACTTTTTTCAGCAATTTGCGTTCGCGGTCGCGGGTGCGCAATTCCAGCGCATGTTCTTCTTCGATGGTGGCGCGATCTGCAGGATCCGGCACCAGGACGGTCTCACGCAAATGTTCCGTGGTTTCTCCGGCGTTCTTGAGCAGGTCGATTTCCAACTGCTGCAAGCGCGCTTTGAAGAAAGCCAGTTGCGCCTCGTTCATGTAATCCTTTTCGCCCATCTTGAGGATTTGCTCTTCGGTCAACAGAACGGTTTCTTGGGTCGGTTTGGTTGTTTTAGTAGCCACTTCGCTTGCTTTCGATACGACGTTTTTTTCAATTTTATCCGTTGATCCGGCACTTGCGGGCTTGTCGCTGATGCTGCCAGCGCCGGATCTGGCCGTTGGGGAATTCAGTTTCTTTGTAACAGAACTACTGGTTTTCACCGTGGTATTGCGCGTTGCCTCGTCAGCGGCGGGACTTGATTTCGATACTGACTTGGCAGTCGCCGTTTTCTTGGCTAAGGATTTTACAACAGGTTTGGGACTGGGTTTGGCAACTTTGGGCAATGCTTTTGATGCAGTAGCAGTGGGTGTCTCGGTCTTGCGCTCCGCCTTGGCGGAAAGTTTCCGGGTTTTCTCAACTGCCTTTTCAGTTGTCGCTGCTTTGCTGGAGGGAACACTGGCCTTACCCGCGGCCTGGGCTTTGCTTGACGCAGTCAATTTATCCAGCGCCGCCGGAGCTTGCTTGGCGACAGTCTTCTTAACGGTCAGGTTCATGGTCCTCTCCCTTGCGGCTTGTCGGGATCCAGATTGAACATTGGTGTCGGTCGTAACTGGTGCACTGCTGCATCGGCGCAGCGCGCCGGCTGCCTTGTTGCGCATCCAGTTGTGACTGTCCATCTATCCAGTCTGGTTCTCAACAATCCCGTAAATCAGCAGTCATGCCATCATGTTTCGGGTGTGCTATCCAGTGATTTCCCAGCGCAAAACTGCCATAGTTTATACCAAACATTGCTCCAAACCGCGAATAAAGATGTCTTTTGGTAGATTTTTGCCAATGAAGACCATTTTGCTGCCGCGTGTCTCATTTGCGTCCCATTTGCCGCCGACATCGCTGCCCATGATTTGATGCACGCCCTGAAATACGACTTTGCGGTCTGCGCCATCCATCAACAATACGCCTTTGTAGCGCAACATGCGCGGTCCATAGACTTGCACCAGGCCACCGAGGAATTCATCCAGGCGGGCGGTATCGAAAGGCCTTTCACTTTTGAAAACAAAAGCGGCGATTTCATCGTCGTGGTGCGCGTGATGGTGATTATGGTGGTGACCGTCGTGGTGGCCGTCATGCTGATGCGAGGGATGGTCGCAATCGTCGCCGCTGTGATCGTGCGCGTGTTCTTCGGTTTCCAGGAAATCGGGGTCGATCTCCAGTTTGGCGTTGAGGTTGAAGCCGCGGATATCCAGGATTTCTTCAATCGGCGTGTGCTGCGGATCGAGCGTAATGATCGGCGCACGCGGATTGATGCGTTTCAGGCGCGACGTCAGGGCAGCGACTTCTTCGGCATCGACCAGGTCGGTTTTGGACAGCAGCAGCTTGTCGGCGAAACCGACCTGGCGTTGCGCTTCTTCTTGCTGATCGAGCTGCGACATCGCATGCTTGGCGTCGACCACAGTGACGATTGCGTCCAGCATGAAATGCATCGCTACTTCGTCGTCGACGAAGAAGGTTTGCGCCACCGGGCCGGGATTGGCCATGCCGGTGGTTTCGATGATCACCCGGTCGAAATTGAGTTCGCCTGCGGTGCGGCGGCGCGCCAGCGTGGTCAGCGCGACGATCAGGTCGCCACGCACGGTGCAGCAGATGCAGCCGTTGTTCATTTCAACGATTTGCTCGGTGCTGTCCTGCACCAGGATTTCATTGTCGATATTTTCCTGGCCGAACTCGTTTTCAATCACGGCGATCTTGTGGCCGTGCTGCTGTTGCAGGATGCGGTTGAGCAGGGTGGTTTTGCCGGCGCCGAGAAAGCCGGTCAGGATGGTGGTCGGGATCAGTGCCATAGTGATAGTCGGAAAAAGGAAAAACGAAGAAAGGGGATGGAGCCGCCAGGTAATGCGCGTGCCGGCTCCGGATCAATGAACGCAGTCGGCGCACCAGCCTTTGATGGTCAGTTCGATCTCGTGGCCTTGGAAGCCTTTGCCCAGCGTCTCTTGCAAGGTCTGCTGCAATTGCTTGCGCAGCGCGGCCGGACTGGCGCCGTCGTTGCTGCTGCCGGCGGCCAGCACGCTATCGAGGAAATTGGCGTCGCCGCTGCCATCCAGGCAAAACACCTTGGCGCAGCGCGTGCATTTGAAATGTCCGTGCTGGTGCTGGGCGTGGTGGGCTGGATCGCCATGGTGGCCGGCATCGCTGTGTTCGGCGCCCGCGCTATAGCGGAACACGCGGTCGTCGCCGGCGATCTTGTGGGCCAGGCCGGCATCGGTCAGGCAATCGAGCGCGCGATACAGCGTTACCCGGTCCATGTCGACGAACTGGTCTTGCATGTCCTGATGAGAAAAAGCGCAGCGTGCTTCCAGCAGGGTTGCCAATACTTTGGTGCGGGCCGGCGTAATGCGTACGGCGACCTCGCGTAGTTGTGCCTCAGCCAGCGCAGCAGCATGCTGATGAGAGCTGTCCTTGGCTGCTGTTGCAGCTTGAGCGCCGGCAGATTTGGATTTTTGACTTGGGTTCATGGCTGCGATGGTAGGAGGTAAGAGTTCAATTATGCCCCAAAATGCAATTCAGTTGCATATTTGATGTGGCAAATGCGTCAAATGGGTGCGGGCGGATGCTGCCGCGCTCCAGCTAGCTGCGTCATTCCCGCGAACGCAGGAATCCATTTTTTTCATTCTGCTCTGTAATTTGGATCCCCGCGTTCGCGAGGATGATGGCGTCGTGATGAGGTAGTGCCAGCGAAATGTCATTGAAATCTGGAGTTACATCATTTATCCGGGATTTTTTTTGCTCGCGGATGGGCCGCGTCATAGACTTGCGCCAAGCGCTGGAAATCGAGAGCGGTGTAGACCTGGGTGGCGGCAATCGACGCGTGGCCCAGCAATTCCTGCACCGCGCGCAAATCGCCCGAGCCTTGCAGCATGTGCGAAGCGAAGGAGTGGCGCAGCACGTGCGGATGGACATTGCTGGCAATGCCGAGAGATTGCGCGTGGTGTTTCAGACGCAGTTGAATCACCCGTGGCGACATGCGAGTGCCGCGTTCAGTCAGGAACAATGCAGAAATATCGTTGACCTGATCGCCTTTGAGCAGTCTTTCCCGCTGTGGCAACCACGCGGCAATCGCCTGCAACGCCGGCTTTCCTACCGGGACGTTGCGCATCTTGTTGCCTTTGCCGGTCACGGTTACTTCCGCCGCATCAAAATCGATCCAGCCAGCCGATTCATGGCCGTCCTGGCGGGTGTAGCGCAAATCCAGTCCAGCCAGCTCCGACACCCGCAAGCCGCTGGAATACAGCAATTCGAACATCGCTTGGTTGCACAAGGCTAGGCTCGATCCTGCCTCGGCAAGCGGGTTGCCGCTGGCGACCAGGTGTATCGCATCGTCCGCCGCCAGGGCCTTGGGCAATGGCTTGGCGCGCTTGGGCGCTTTTACGCCATCGACCGGATTGCTGGCCAGCGTGGTTTGTTCCGCCAGCCATTCGAAGAAACCGCGCCAGGCGGACAGCTTGCGGGCGATCGAGTTTGGGCTCAAACCACGGGAGTGCAATTGCGCGGCGAATTTGCGGATATGGAAGTGCGTGACTGCGGCATAGTCCCAGTCCTCGCCAAGCCCTTGCGTCAGGGCGGCGAGTTCATCCAGGTCACGCGTGTAATTGCTGATCGTGTGCGGCGACAGCTGGCGTTGACCGGCCAGGCTGCTCAGATAGGCGGTCAGATAGGCCTGGTTGGCGGCGCGGCTCACGGTGTCGGGCAAAAGAGGGTTATTCGAGCAGGCAGGTCAACGCGGCGCTGGTCGTCTCGCCGATTTGCACCAGGAAGTCGGTTGCCATATCGGCGCTGAAGCGCTGCGGGTCGGGGGAGCCGAGCACCAGCAGGCCGAAGGTTGTCGAACCGTTCCGCAACGGCAGCATGGCGACCGACTGGACACCCGCTTCCAGCCACGAAGCTGCCTCGAAATCGTTGTTGCTGCCACAAAATGGCAGGCTTAGACCGTTGGCGAAAATCTTGGCGTCATCCGATGCCGGCGCGGCAAACCAGGTATGTGCATAAGCGTCGGCAACACCCCAGATACGCAAGGTAGCTTGCGGCACGGCGAACGTGGTGCGCAGTCCGTCGACCAGCGTATGCGGCAGGTCGACATCATTGCGGGCCAGCAGCAGGCTGCGCGTCCAGGTGTGCAGCTTGTGCGTGATTGCATCGTTTTCCTGCGCGTTGCGGACCATGTCGGCGAGGCGCAGATCCTGCACTTTTATTTTTTCGCGCAGCACTTCCATCTGGCGTTCCTGCAGCGATACGGCGCGCCCCAGCAGCGGGCTGGTCAGCCTGATCTTGGCAAGCAGTTCGGCGTGTTCTTCAAAAAAATGCGGTGAGTCGATCAGATATTGGGCGACAGTATCGGGATCAAGATGGGTGGTCATGTGGAGTGTGGACGATGTGAGTGATGAAGAAATAATATGAACAACAGAGAATGACCAAGAGTACACCGCTACCGCGGTGAATGACAACCTGGAATGTCCGTTGGTCTCTGCGCGAACGGACGATGCAATAAAAAAGACCCACATGGTTTCCCATGTGGGTCTTTTCATTTCTAGTCAAGCAACCTGGTCCGCTGCATGCAGCGGGTTCGGTCAACTTAAATTAGAACTTGTGACGGATACCAACAGTAACTGCTGTTTGGTTTGCTGTGCCGCCTGTGCCGCCGTTTTCAACGCCTGGGTTAACAGCGTTCTTGGCTTGCAGGTACGAAGCAAATGCATACAGGTCAGTACGCTTGGACAAGAAGTAGTCTGTACCCAGGTTGTACTGGATCAGCTTACCGTTGCTGTTCAGGCCAGTGCCGTCAGGAACGAACGACAGCTTGTTGTACTGAACTGCGCCCAACAGGTGCAGAGGAGCAGTTACAGCGTAGTTGACACCCAGTTCGAAGATGTCAGACTTGTTGTTGTTGATCGAACCAACGCTGTAGAAAGCAGGAGCGCCCGATGCTGTTGACAGAGGAGCTGTGCCGTTCCATGCGCTAGCCAGTGGCTGCTTGACGCGCGACCAGTTACCGTACAGACGTGCTGGGCCGGCTTGGTAGCTAGCGCCCAACGAGAATACTTTCAGAGCTGTATCGCCTGCGTTGCCGGCTGTGAATACTGTGCCGTTAACCAGGGAAACGTCGCTAGGAGTAGTACCCTTCTTCGATTGGTAGTAAGCAGCGTACAGACCCAGTGGGCCGTTTGCGTACTGACCGCCCAGACCGAACGATTGGCCGTTCGATGTTTGACCAGCTGCTTCGCCGAAACCGTAAATCAGGCTACCTGTGAAGCCCGATACGTCAGGTGTGTTGTAGCGGATCGAATTGTTGGTACGTGTACCTTCCAAACGGTCCAGATTGTGACCAACGTTACCAGTCACGCCGCCGAAGTCTTGAACCGAAGTCCATTGGCTAACGTCGTCCAGGATGTCAGTTTGACGACCCAGCAGAACGGAACCGAAGTTGCCGCCCAGACCGACTACCGATTTACGACGGAACAGAGTCGACGACGAACCAACGTCGCTTTGCAGAGCGCCAGTGTCGTTAGCGAAGCCAGCTTCCAATTGGAACAGAGCCTTCAGACCGCCGCCCAGATCTTCAACGCCCTTGAAACCCAGACGCGAACCTTGGATGACGCCGGAGTTCACAGCAAACTTGCTGCCGTTAGCGGACGATGTGCCGTTTGCGCCGCCATTTGCAGTCGAAACCTTGCTCGAGTAAGTGATGCCGGTATCAACGATACCGTAGATGGTTACGGAGCTTTGAGCTTGTGCTGCACCTGCGATTGCGCCGAGTACGGCCAGTGCGATTAGTGATTTCTTCATTTGACGTCCTTTATTTAGAAAACTGTCTTAAGGATCCGTACATCTTGCCGGATGGATGAACATTAAGGGGTCTAGCTGTCCATGCCTGCGGTTTGGTTTGCTGTGAGGTTATAAATTGGTCGAAATTGGCGAAGAATGTTAATTGTGTTGTATTTTTGTGACACACGGTAGGGACGAGCGTAAGCGAGCCCAAGGTTTGACCGGGCTTGACGTTTCCAATTGGAAAAGAGGGGGACTGCGGGGATGGGGGAGGATTATTTACCGTTTGGCATGCTATTGCTGCGGGGGGTATCCAATACTGCAAAGTAATGCATTTTTACACTGCTCAACTTCAATTCAGGTGACGATAAAATACGTCAAAATTTCGTATTACTAGTTAATGTCGGGCTACATGCTGGTAATTTCCTTCCCGATCAGGGAGGGGATACGTCTGAATCGGGAAGGTTGATGGGCATGTAGCCCTATACGGTATTAGCAAAAACAGATTGCTAAACTGTAATCATGTCATGCGTCTTAGAACTTGTGACGAATGCCAACTGCAACGGAAGTCTGGTTGCTCTTGCCGTCGGCGTTCTGCACTGCTGGGGAGGCGATATCGCCAACCAGGCCACCGTTGCGGCCCGATGCGTACGATGCCAGTGTGTACAGGTCGGTACGCTTGGACAGGTAATAGTCCACGCCCAGGTTCAGTTGGGTAACCTTTGGCTTGGAGCCGTCGAAGCCGTCAATCGACATGGTGCTGTGTTGAACTGCGGCCAACAGATGTACTGGCGCCGACAAGGCATAGTCTACGCCCAGTTCGAACACGTTTTGCTTGAGCAGCTCAGGCACGTTGACGCGCGACCAGTTGCCGTACAGGCGTGCAGGACCGGCTTGGTAGCTGGCGCCCAGGCTGAATGTCTTGTTGACGGTGTTGCCGTCGGCGACAGGCAGTTCTTCAGGAATCAGGCCAGCGATACTGGAAACCAGTGTGTCGCTTGGGTTCGAGCCGAATTTCGACTGATAGTAGCCCAGGTACACGCCCAACGGACCATTGTCATAAGTACCGCCGGCGCCGAAGGATTGGCCTGCCGAGTTTTGACCAGCTTGTTCGCCGAAACCATAGATCACGCTGCCCTTGAAGCCTTGCATATTTGGCGAGTCATAGCGGATCGAGTTTTGTGTGCGGGTGCCTTCCAGGCGATCCAGAGCATGTGGGCTGCCGACGAAATTGCCGAAGTCCTTAACGGAAGTGTACTGGTGACCTGCGTCATCCAGGATGTCGGATTGACGACCCAGCAAGACTGTACCGAAGTTGCCGCCCAGGCCGACTACCGATTTACGGTTAAACAGGGTGGTGCCTTGTTCTGTTGCGCCGGTATCGCTGTTGAAACCGGCTTCCAATTGGAACAGTGCTTTCAGGCCGCCGCCCAGATCTTCAACGCCCTTGAAGCCGATGCGCGAGGTATCGATGTTGCCTGAGCCAACGCCGAACTTGCTGCCGTTGTCGCCATTGGCGGTAACGTTGTGGTTCGAATAAGTAATGCCTGTATCAACAGTACCGTAGATGGTAACTGCGGTTTGAGCTTGTGCTGCACCTGCAATCGTACCGAGAGCGGCTAATGCGATGAGTGATTTCTTCATTTAACGTCCTTCATTTGAAAACGGGCTTTAAAAACGGGCTTTGGAATCCGTACATCTTGCCGGAGGAGTCAACGTTAACTCGGCTTATTAAAAAAGCCACAAATTTAGCGCGTTGATTTTGTGATAATTGGTAAAAAGTTACGTAATTTGCCAATTGTGTTGTTTTTTAGTTACGCGTATAACGCCTCGCAACTATTCAAATCAAATTTGCCGGCTTGTTTTTACCTATCTCCAACATGAGAAAAACCGAATCGATTTTCCGCATGGCAAATCTGCATGCCGGAAGCTGATGAGAGGGAGGTCGTATTGTTGTGAGAAAGATACATATTCGGTAAAAATTGAGCCGAAATAAAATCCAATCCATTTATCAAGCATAATTTACGTTTTCGTAATGAATGCTTTATGGCTAAACGTGAAGATCTGGCGATTATTCGTTCAGCCCGTGCCGGGCAGGCAGCCGCACAGCTGGCGCTAGGAAAGCGCTATCTGTTTGGCGGCAATGGATTGCCGCAAAGCCTGTCGACCGCGTTGCACTGGCTGAGTCGCGCCGCCCAACAGGAAGAGTCTGAAGCCTGGATGCTGATCGGCAGCCATATTCCGCTTGAGGTGGCGCTCGGTTTCAGCAGTCCGTTCGACCTGTGCATCTGGTATGAACGTGCTTTTGACGCCGGCGTGATGCAGGCGGGGCTGGTGTTCGCCCAACTGGTGTTGACGTCGCGAGATCCTGGCGTGCTGCAAGCCATGCGTGGCAAGGCCATCAAAGCGCTTGAAACCGTCGCACACTCGGGGGTTGCCGAAGCGCAGTGGCTGCTGGCGCAACATGCCGACAATGCCCCGGGCAATGTATCCGACCGCGTTCGCGTCGCAGCACAGGCCAGCGGCACTCTGCCCGAAGCCAAGACAGAACAAGAAGCAACGCTGGAATGGACCTCGCGCGCGGCGAATGCCGGCGTCATGCAGGCACAACAATCCCTTGCCCAGATCGCCTGGGAAAAAGCCGACTGGCCGGTGTTTCTGGAGCGCGCATTGCCGCTGGCGCGGGCGTTGTCGGAACAATATGCCGCTACCCTGGCGCAGTTGAACGTACCGTCGGAAACACTGGCGCGCCAGCTCGGGGAAGAGAATCTGGCCCTGTTGATCCGTACGGCTCAGGTATTGCAGGCTGGCGATGTCTTCGACGCAGCCGAAGTCCAGCAATTCCTCGAACTGGCGGCGTATGGCGATGACAAAGGCGCGCAACTGGCGCTCGGCCTGTGGTACGCCCGTATGAACAGCGACGGCCAGCGTTTGCAGGTCGGGAGCGGCTCGGCAAATTACAAAAAAGCGATCCGCTGGCTGACCTTGGCCGGTGAAGCGGGTCTGGCCGACGCCTGGTATGCGCTGTCGCGGATCTATTTGAAGTCAGAATTTTCCCAGCGCAACCTGGTGGATATGCAGCGCCATCTGGAGCATGCCGCAGAGATGGGACATTGCGCGGCGCAACTGGAATGCGGCTTGAGCGCCTGGCGCAATCGCCGCGAGACATTGACCAACGACGTCCGTGCTGTTTATTGGTTACAGAAAGCCGCCGCCCAGGGCAGCAGCGAAGCGGCCGATTTACTGGCCAAGATTGCCGACAGCGCACAGCCGGCAGCGTGGGCCGAAGCGGCCCAGCGCCAAATGACGCGCGAACAGTCCAAGGCGCATCCGTTTCTGGCGGCGCGGATCGAGTTGGCAACCTTGTTCGGCCTGAGTCGGCCGGAAGCCTTGTTGCTGGATTTGAACCTGGCCGATTGCGGTCACTGCCTGGCGGTCGACATCCGCTCCCAATACGCACGTAGTAAACGGCGCTTGATCTTGATCCAGACCGGCGATGAGCGCCAGGCGCTGAGCCGGATTGCGCGTTTGTTTGAAGATGTCGATTGCGGCCCGAACGGGCCGGAAGGAAATTACCGGCAGCGCCTGTATCGTTTCAAGGCCGCCATACCGGAAGCGGCGCAGGAGGCCGATCCCGACTGAGCGCGGCGACCGCATGCGCGGAAAGTCAGCTAGCCGCGCCGATTTCGATTTCGCCTTCAAAGACAGAAACCGCCGGCCCGGTCATCAGCACCGGTTGATTGTTTCCAGCCCAGGCAATCGATAGTTCGCCGCCGTGGGTTTGCACCTTGACCGGCGAATCCAGCAGGCCGCGCCGAATCCCCGCTACCACAGCCGCACAAGCGCCGGTGCCGCAGGCGAGCGTTTCGCCGGCACCGCGTTCAAACACGCGCAACTTGATCTGATGGCGATCGACAATCTGCATGAAGCCGGCGTTGACGCGCTTCGGGAAGCGCGGGTGATGTTCGATCACCGGGCCGTCGATCAGGACCGGCGCCGCCTCGCTGTCGTCGACCACTTGCACTGCATGTGGATTGCCCATCGATACCACCGACATCAGCACTTGCTTGCCATGGATTTCCAGCGGCCATGCGGTATCGTCACCGAGCATGCTGCCAGTCAGATTGCTGGCATCGAACGGCACCTCGGCCGGCGTCAGGATAGGCGCGCCCATATCGACCGTGATGCGGCCGTCGCTTTCCAGCTTCGGCTCGATGATGCCGGACATGGTTTCTACCCGGATCTGACGCTTGTCGGTCAGGCCCTTGTCGGTGACGAACTTGACGAATGCGCGGGCGCCATTGCCGCATTGCTCGACTTCGCCGCCGTCGGCGTTGTAGATGCGGTAACGGAAATCGACATTGTCGGCCTGCGGCTTTTCCACCACCAGCATCTGGTCGGCGCCGACGCCAAAGCGACGGTCGGCCAACAACTGCCACTGTGCTGGCGTGAAGTCGATGTGCTGGTGAATCGCATCGATGACGACAAAATCATTGCCGGCGCCGTGCATTTTGGTGAATTTGAGTTTCATGGCTTCATTATGCGGGAAACGGCGACGCAATGCTGTGCAGCGCGGGGAAATTACAACGCTTCAGCAGATCGCCGCAGGATTGCGGTTGGTACGCGGTTAGTAAATACTTGCTTCCCCCGGCGGGCGCGTCTTGAAGCGTTTGTGCGCCCAGAAGTACTCAGCCGGTGCTTCCAGCACGCGCTCCTCGATAAAGGCATTCATGCGACGCGTGGCTTCGACGATGTCGTCGCCGGGATAGTTTTCCCAGGCCGGATAGAAGGTCACTTTCCAACCCTTGTAGCCGGGCAGGAAGGTGGCGATCATCGGCACCACATTGGCCTTGGTGGCGGCGGCAATGCGCGCGGTCGCCGTCAGGGTTGCTGCCTGGACGCCGAAGAACGGCACGAACTCGGCGTCTTTCAGGCCAAAATCCATGTCTGGCAGCATGATGAACGGATAACCTTCGCGCATCGCCCGGATGATCGGCTTGACGCCTTGCTCACGGGAAAACAGTTTGACCGGGCGGAAACGCGAACGGCCCTTCAGCAATGCGGCATCAACCACGGCGTCCTGCTGGCGCGTATAGATGGTGCAGATCGACAGCGAAGAATTGAGCACCAGCGCGATGCCGGGGATTTCCAGGCAAACGAAATGCGGACACAGCAAGATTGTCGGTCCGGCTTGCAAGGTGTCGAGCGGCAGCGCCGAATCGATCTGGATCAGGCGTCGCAAACGTTTTTCCGACGCCCACCACAACACGCTGCGTTCCAGCACGCTGCGCGAATAGGCCTGGAAATGGCGGCGCGCCAGATCTCGGCGTTCTGCTTCCGGCATATCCGGGAAGCAGGTGGCGAGATTGGTCAACGTGATGTGGCGGCGCGGTTTCATGATGATGAACAGCAGCGAGCCCAGCGCTTCGCCGACCGGTCCCAGGATCCACAGCGGCAGGAAGTGCGCCAGCCACAACAGGCCGATCAAGGCCCTCATGCATCCACCTTTGTTGCCGCGGCAGTCGCGGGCGGCGCTTCCACACCGGGTGGTGTCTTGTAGCGGTTGTAGCTCCAGATATATTGCGCCGGGCAGCGCGCAATCAGTTGTTCCATGGCACGGTTGATGGCCAGCGTCTGTTGCTCAGGCGTATCGCCCAGGTTGCCTTCGAACGGCACGAAACGAATGACATAGCCGCGCCCGAAGGGCAGGCGCTCGGCATACGACAGGATCAGCGGCGCGCCGCTCATCTGCTGCAGCTTGGCCGGCAACGTCATGGTGTAGGCCGGGCGGCCGAAGAAATCGACCCAGATGCCTTCGCCGTTCTGCGGCACCTGGTCCGGCAGCAGGCCGATTGCCTGGCCTTTCTTCAGGGCCTTGAACAAGGTGCGGACACCCGCCAGGTTGGCCGGCGCCAGCAACAGGTTGTGGCGTCCGCGCGCACCTTCGATCAATGGTTTGAGTGCATCCTTGCGCGGCGGCCGGTACAGCGCGGTCAGGGATGTCTTGGCGGCGATCGCCTGGGCGATGATTTCAAAGCAGCCGAGGTGCGGCGTCAGGAAAATCACGCCGGTCTTGGCGTCCAGCGCCGCTTGCGCCAGTTCCCAGTTTTCGATGGTAGCAGTGCGCAATACCCGCTGCGGCGAGGCGCACCAGATGAACGGCAGCTCGAACATGCTCTTGCCGGATTCGCTGATGGCTTGCGACAGGTGATTCGGGTAGCCGGCGCGGAACAGGTTGTCCTTGAGCTTGTTGCGATACGAGGCTGACGCCAGGTAAACCAGCCAGCCGCACGCGCTCCCTATTGCGTGCAAGAAAGATAGCGGCAGTGTCGACAGCAGGCGGAAAAGCGTTACAAGCATTGGAGAAGCCCAGGAAGAGCCAAATAAGGAACCGGATTAGCACCAAAAACGCCGGGTTTTGGCGATTTTTTTCAAGTGGCGTAAAATAGCACAATAGTCCGATCTCGAAATGGTGTTGAAACAGCATTTTTGGATCCAGATCAGATGTATGAAGGCGATATCTTAATATATAGTCTTCTGCATCATCCGCCGAGTTAATAGACAACTTGCGAGGCGGCATACAAATTTCGCTAAAGCGTCGCAGGCTCAACAGGATTGACTGCGACATGGTCACCACTGTTTTTTTGTTGGAGCTTGCAATGGCACATGAATACCTCTTCACCTCGGAATCCGTCTCGGAAGGTCATCCGGACAAAGTCGCAGATCAAATCTCGGATGCGATTCTCGACGCAGTTTTCACACAAGACCCTCTCGCACGCGTAGCCGCCGAAACCCTTTGCAACACCGGGTTGGTCGTGCTCGCCGGTGAAATCACCACGCATGCCAATGTCGATTACATCGCCATTGCGCGCGAAACCATCAAGCGTATCGGCTACGACAACGCCGATTATGGCATCGACTACAAGAGCTGCTCGGTGCTGGTCGGTTACGACAAGCAATCGCCGGACATCGCTCAGGGTGTGGACGAAGGCAAAGGCCTCGACCTCGACCAGGGTGCCGGCGACCAGGGCCTGATGTTCGGCTACGCCTGCGATGAAACGCCGGAACTGATGCCTGCCGCAATTTATTACGCGCACCGTATCGTCGAGCGTCAATCGCAATTGCGCAAGGACGGCCGCCTGCCTTGGCTGCGTCCGGATGCAAAATCGCAAGTTACCCTGAAGTATGTCGACGGCCGTCCGGTGGCAATCGATACCGTAGTGCTGTCGACCCAGCACGCACCGGAAATGGAACATCGCGCGATTGAAGAAGCTGCGATCGAAGAAATCATCAAGCCGGTAGTGCCGAAGGAATGGCTGCAGAATACGCGCTACCTGATCAACCCGACCGGCCGTTTCGTCATCGGCGGCCCGCAAGGCGATTGCGGCCTGACCGGTCGCAAGATCATTGTCGACACCTACGGCGGCGCAGCCCCACACGGCGGCGGCGCGTTTTCCGGCAAGGATCCATCCAAGGTTGACCGTTCGGCTGCTTATGCCGGCCGTTACGTGGCGAAGAATATCGTCGCCGCTGGCCTGGCGGAACGCTGCCAGATCCAGATCTCGTACGCGATCGGTATTGCCAAGCCGACTTCGGTGATGGTCACCACTTTCGGCACAGGCAAGATCAGCGACGAAAAGCTGGCGCAACTGGTGCTGGAACATTTCGACCTGCGCCCGAAGGGCATCGTGCAGATGCTCGACCTGCTGCGTCCGATTTACCAGAAGACCGCAGCTTACGGCCACTTCGGCCGCGAAGAGCCGGAATTCACCTGGGAGCGCACCGACAAGGCTGCCGCCCTGAAAGCCGCCGCGCTGTAATAGCACTTCAAAGCCATGGTCGGGATCGAGTCTCGGCCATGGCAGCCTGATCCCATCCCGGCTGTTACCGACTCCGATCGTGCTTTGCACTATGGTAACGACTTGTTACACTGGTCGCTTTAGTGACTACGATAAGCTGCAGATTCAAGAAGCCCTATGTACTAGTCCTACGTACTAGTAAGTAGGCGCTTGGGTCTAAACAAGTCTCCACATGGCCTCCCAATCAAAAAACGGTTCTGAATCGCATCCCGATGGCTTGCAATTGCGCCCGGTAATTACGGAGTTGCCACGATTTCGGCTGGCCGCGTGGCTGGTGGCGATCGCCGTGCTGTTCCTGGTGATGGCCTTGCACATGCTGACGGCGTTGCTGGCTGGTTTGCTGGTCTATGAACTGGTGCGGGCGCTGACGCCCTTCGTCCAGCGCCGCTTGACCAGCGAGCGGGCGCACCTGATTTCCGTGGTGTTCCTGTCCACCATCATTATCGGATTGCTGACGTTGGTCATCGTCGGCCTGGTTGCGTTCTTTCATGGCGGCCCCGACCGCTTGCAGTTGCTGCAAACGAAATTGATGGTTGTGGTGGACCAGGCGCGCACGCAACTGCCAGCCTGGCTGCAGCAATATCTACCGGATGATGTCGATGACATTCGCCAGATCGTCGGCGACTGGTTGCAATCGCATAGCGGCGAAGTGCAACTGGCCGGCAAGGAAGCGGTGCAGGTATTCGTGCATGTGCTGATCGGCATGGTGCTGGGCGCCATGATTGCCATGAACGCCGCGCACCCGATGCCGCTGTTGCAGCCGCTTGCCGGTGAATTGCTGGGGCGGGCGCATTTGCTGGCCGAGGCGTTCCGCCGCGTAGTGTTTGCGCAGATCAAGATTTCATTGCTGAATACGGTACTGACAGCGATCTTCCTGGAGGTGGTGCTGCGGCTGGCCGGTATTCATCTGCCGTTGACCAAGACCATGATCATTGTCACTTTCCTGGCGGGTTTGCTGCCGGTGATCGGCAACCTGATTTCCAATACGTTGATCGTGCTGGTTGCGATGTCGGTGTCGATTTACGTGGCATTGGCGGCGCTGGTGTTCCTGGTGGTGATCCACAAGCTGGAATATTTCCTGAATGCGCGGATTGTCGGTTCGCAGATCAATGCGCGCAGCTGGGAAATGCTGCTGATGATGATCCTGGCTGAAGCTGCGTTTGGCTTGCCGGGGCTGGTGGCAGCGCCGATTTACTATGCTTATATCAAGAGCGAGTTGCATGAGATGGGGTGGGTCTGACCTGACATGACGCCTGCTATTGCATTACAGGGATAGCCGTAATGTGTGATTTAGTCAGCCGAAAATCCGCCGTTTTGCTTTAAAATGATGGATCGTATCCAAGGAGCGTTGCGACAGACATGGTCTGCCAGGCTTGGAACGGTCAATATGCAACTGCGCTCACGTTACTTTTTTTCTAACGAAAGGAGGGCGTGATGAACGCCGCTGTAATGAACAACTCTACAACATCTTCCACCCAAGACTACGTCGTTGCCGATATCAGCCTGTCTGGCTGGGGCGACAAGGAAATCAAGATCGCCGAAACCGAAATGCCGGGCCTGATGGCGATCCGCGATGAATTTGCCGTTGCACAGCCGCTCAAGGGCGCACGCATTACCGGTTCGATCCACATGACGATCCAGACCGCAGTGCTGATCCAGACCCTGGAAGCTTTGGGTGCCAAAGTGCGTTGGGCATCCTGCAACATCTATTCGACCCAGGACCACGCCGCCGCTGCGATTGCCGCTGCCGGTACGCCGGTGTTCGCATTCAAGGGCGAATCGCTGGACGACTACTGGGAATTCACGCACCGCATTTTCGAATGGCCGGGCGAAGAACAAGCCAACATGATCCTGGACGACGGCGGCGATGCAACCCTGCTGCTGCATCTCGGCACCCGTGCTGAAAAGGACGCTTCGGTCCTGAACAATCCAGGTTCGGAAGAAGAAATCTGCCTGTTCAATTCGATCAAGAAAAAGCTGGCCACAGCGCCGAACTGGTACTCCACACGTCTGGCCCAGATCAAGGGCGTGACCGAAGAAACCACCACTGGCGTGCATCGCTTGTACCAGATGCACAAGGAAGGCAAGCTGGCTTTCCCTGCGATCAACGTCAATGACTCCGTAACCAAATCGAAATTCGACAACCTGTACGGTTGCCGCGAATCGCTGGTCGACGGCATCAAGCGCGCCACTGACGTCATGATCGCCGGCAAGGTTGCCGTGATCGCCGGTTACGGTGACGTCGGTAAGGGTTCGGCACAAGCGATGCGCGCCTTGTCGGCGCAAGTCTGGGTAACTGAAGTCGATCCGATCTGCGCATTGCAGGCGGCGATGGAAGGCTATCGTGTGGTCACCATGGATTATGCGGCTGAGCACGGCGACATCTTCGTCACCTGCACCGGCAACTACCATGTCATCACGCATGCGCACATGGCAAAGATGAAAGACCAGGCAATCGTCTGCAACATCGGTCACTTCGACAATGAAATCGAAGTCGCCGCCCTGAAGCAGTACACCTGGGAAAACATCAAGCCGCAAGTCGATCACATCATTTTCCCGGACGGCAAGCGCATCATCCTGTTGGCAGAAGGCCGCCTGGTGAACCTGGGTTGCGGTACCGGCCATCCGTCCTACGTGATGAGCTCGTCGTTCGCCAACCAGACCATCGCCCAGATCGAACTGTTCGTGAACACCAAGGCCTATCCGGTCGGCGTGTACACGCTGCCGAAACACCTGGATGAAAAAGTCGCGCGCCTGCAGTTGAAGAAACTGAATGCGCAGTTGTCGGTATTGACTGAAGAGCAGGCCGCCTACATCGGCGTCAAGCAAACCGGTCCGTACAAACCAGAGCACTATCGTTATTAATCAGGCCGCCGATACGGCAATTGCCTGAGTTGTACCGTGCGTCGGCATCTCGCTGATTCGAAATGCCGACGCAGCACACATCCCATCATCAAGAGGATCCCCGATGCGCTTACTGATTACCTGGCTGATTAACACACTGGCGTTGCTGGCCGTGCCTTACCTGATGCATTCGGTGCAGTTTTCCAGCTTCGGCGCGGCATTGATCGCGGCGCTGGTGCTCGGTTTCGTCAACACGCTGATCCGCCCGATCCTGCTGTTGCTGACCCTGCCTGCAACCCTGCTGACGCTGGGCCTGTTCATCTTCATCATCAACGGCCTGATGTTCTGGCTGGTGTCGCACCTGGTGAGCGGTTTCTATGTGGCCAGCTTCTGGTCGGCAGTCGGCGGCGCCATCTTGTACAGCATCGTTTCGTGGGCCTTGTCCACCTTGTTACTGAAGAAGAATTAAATGTCGCGAAAAAATTTCAGCATTGAATTTTTCCCGCCCAAGACTCCCGAAGGCGCTGAAAAACTGCGGGTGACGCGCGCCAAGCTGGCCGAGTTGCATCCGAAATATTTCTCGGTGACTTTCGGCGCCGGCGGTTCGACGCAGAAAGGCACGCTCGATACGGTCCTGGACATTCGCAGCGAAGGCCATGAGGCGGCGCCGCATCTGTCTTGCCTGGGCAGTTCGCGCGAATCGTTGCGGGAGATCCTGACGCAATACAAGAGTCACGGCATCAAGCGTCTGGTGGCCTTGCGCGGCGATTTACCGAGCGGTTACGGTGCGATGGACATTTCATCCGGCGAATTCCGCTACGCGAATGAACTGGTGGAATTCATCCGCGCCGAAACCGGCGACTGGTTCCACATCGAAGTCGCCGCTTATCCGGAAATGCATCCGCAGGCGAAGTCGCCGCAGGATGACGTGCAGCGCTTCGTCAGCAAGGTCAAGGCCGGCGCCAACGGCGCCATCACCCAGTATTTCTACAACGCCGATGCGTATTTCCGCTTTGTCGACGAGGCGCAGAAACTGGGTGCGAGCGTACCGATAGTGGCCGGCATCATGCCGATCACCAACTACTCGCAACTGATGCGTTTTTCCGACATGTGCGGCACCGAGATCCCGCGCTGGATTCGTCTCAAGCTGGCCAGCTACGGCGACGACACCGATTCGATCCGGGCGTTTGGGCTGGATGTGGTGACGCAGTTGTGCGAACGACTGCTGGCGGGCGGCGCGCCGGGCTTGCATTTCTACACGCTGAACCAGTCGCCGGCGACGATTGCGATCTGGCAGCGGCTCAAGTTATAACTCGTTTCGGGGTGTACGCGTGGGCAGGTCTTTCTGCCCACGCGTCATGCCGATAATCCCAACAAGACCGACAAGAAAATCACGACACCGGCGCTCGCCCGGTAAATCTATAATCCATCGGCTTCTGTAATGATGGCGTCCAGCGCAATGTCATGCGCAGCTCCGTCAAATTTCGCCAGCCCGCAAGAATAAGCAATCCCGATCGCCTGCGGACGTGGCTCAACCGCCAAGGTCCGGTCATAGAATCCGCCGCCGTAACCGAGCCGTATCCTGTTCCGGTTGAAGCCGACGCAAGGAATCAGCAGCGCCGTTGGCGCAACCGTCACGTCGCTGGCCGGTATCGATACACCGAAGCTGTCCTTCTGCATGACCTCGCCAGGTGTCCAGGCGACGAAGCGCAACGCCATGTCGTTTCCAACTACCACTGGCAATGCCAGTTGCAAGCCACTGGCCGCCAGCGCTGCATAGGCCGGGCGCAGGTCGGGTTCGCCGCGGATCGGCCAGTACACACCTAGCGCGCCGCCCGGGTTTGTCTCGCGCCACTGCGCAACCCATGAGGTCACACGTCGGCCCAGTTCGTTATCCCATTCACTGCGCGTCGCGCCATCGAGCGATTGCCGCGCCGTCAATAGTGCGCGCCGCAACAAGGCTTTGTCTTCGCCGCTTTCTGGTGTTGCATCACTGGCATCACATGCTATGCTAGACATCATCATTCGCATTCGTAAATTTAAGGTTGGCTAGTTATATGTTTAAAAAGAAATGGCTTGCTGTCGTTGCCGTCGCCGTGGTTTCCTCGGTTGCCTTGTCTCAAGCAGCTTATGCCCAAAAGCGTTCCGCTGGAAGCGCTACCGCGCCCAATTTTGCCAGCCAGGACGATGCATTTCTGGCATTGCGCGACGCTGCGCGCGCCAATAATGCCGACAAGGCAGAGCTTCTGGCTGCCACCCTGACTGATTATGACATTCCCTCGTATGTCGATTATTACCGTTTGAAACCGCTGATCAAGGATCTGGTCGCGCCGCAATCGGATATCCGCGATTACCTGACGCGCTACGACGGCAGCGCTATTGCCGACCGTTTGCGTAACGACTGGCTGTTGGAGTTGGGCAAGGCAGGCGATTGGGCCACTTTCGATGAGCAGTATCCGAAATTTGTGCTGGACGACGACACCCAATTGAAATGCTATGCGTTGACTTCAGCAGCGCTGAAAGGCACTAATGTCGCAGCGGATGCGCGCGCCTTGCTGACCACGCCTAAGGATTTCGGGCAGGGCTGCACCGGCCTGGTCGGCTTGTTGGCGCAGAATGGACAATTCACCGCGGATGATGTGTGGTTCCAGATTCGCCAGGCGGTGGAGTCTGGCTTCGCCGGTGTCGCTCGGCGCATGACGCCATTTATCGATGCCGACGACACGCAGGTGGCGCAGGCTATCGACAAGTCGGCACTGGTCGTGGCGCGCGGCCCGGGAGCTGGTCGCACCGGTCATGAACTATTCATCCTTGCCTTGGGACGTGTCGCTAAAAACGATACCGGCCGCGCCGCAGCGGCACTGACCGGGTCATCCGATCAACTGACTTCGTCGGAGCGGTCGCTGGCTTGGGCGCAGATCGCACTGCAATCTTCGCTCAAACTGGAACCGGAAGCTGTCGATTATTGGCGCAAGGTAAAGACCAGCACTCCGTTGTCGGCGGATGCGTATCAATGGCGGATCCGTTCCGCCTTGCGCGCGGGCGACTGGAAACTGGTCAAGAGCGGCATTGAGGTAATGCCGGAGGCATTGCGCGCCGACCCGACCTGGATTTATTGGCTGGCGCGCGCCAACCAGGCTGACGGAAAAGTCGATCTGGCCCAGCAGCAATTCCAAAGTATCGCAGACCAGACGAATTTCTATGGCCAACTGGCGTTGGAAGAATTGGGACAGAAAATTATCGCGGTTTCTTCGACCCAGGCTTTTAGTCCGGCAGAAATGGCGCCGATGGCGAATAACCAGGGCTTCCGCCGGGCGCTGCGTTTCTTCGACATGAACTTGCGCTTCGAAGGCGTGCGTGAATGGAATTGGGAGCTGCGCAAGATGACCGATCGTCAGTTGCTTGCCGCCGCCGAATTCGCGCGTCAGAACAACGTGCTGGATCGCATGGTGAATACTTCCGATCGGACCAAGGTCGAAGTCGATTTCACCCAGCGTTTCCCATCCCCGCATCGCGACGTGATGACCACCAATACCCAAAACCTGGGACTCGACATGGCTTGGGTTTACGGGCTGATCCGGCAAGAGTCACGCTTCATCAGAAGCGCCCGCTCGAATGTCGGCGCTAGCGGATTGATGCAGGTGATGCCGGCGACGGCACGCTATGTCGCCAAGAAAATCGGCCTGAGCGGATTTACCAGCGATCAGATTTCCGATGTGAATACCAACATCCTGCTCGGCACCAACTACCTGAGCATGGTGCTGAACGACTTGGATGGCTCGCAGGCGCTGGCGTCGGCGGCCTATAATGCCGGTCCAGGCCGGCCACGGGCTTGGCGCTCGACCTTGCCCGGCACGGTCGAGGGCGCGGTGTTCGCCGAGTCGATTCCGTTCAGCGAGACCCGTGGCTACGTCAAGAATGTGTTGTCCAATGCGACGTATTACGCTGCGCTGTTTGATGGCAAGCCGCAATCGTTGAAAGCGCGCCTGGGCACCGTGGCGCCGAAAGGCTTTGTCGAATCGGCGCTGCCTTGATACGTCGGGTTGCCGTCATTGGCAACCTGGCGCGGCATAGAATCTCGATATCCGGAATCATTCATGCAAACAACTGAACTGGATCCCAGCCTGTCCGCCACCTTGCAAAAGGCCGGCAAGGATGGGCTGTTGCTGGTGATTGGCAATAAAAATTATTCTTCATGGTCGATGCGGCCATGGGTGGCGATGACGGCTTTCGGCATTCCATTCAGGGAGCATCGGATTTTGCTGCGTCAAGCAACTACCGCCGACGAAATCGCCCATTATTCAGCCAGTGGCCGGCTGCCGATCCTGTTGGTGGGCGAAACGCCGATCTGGGATTCACTTGCCATTTGCGAATATCTGGCGGACCAATTTCCCGATCTCGGCATGTGGCCGGAGGACGTGCTGGCGCGCGCTACTGCGCGCTCAATCTGTGCTGAAATGCATTCCGGATTTGCCGAATTGCGTAGCGCAATGCCGATGGACATTCGCGCTTATAAGCCGGGCTTCGGGCGCACTGCCGGCGCGCAGGCAGACATTGCCCGGGTCATCGAAATCTGGGAGACCTGCCTGTCCGAATTCGGCCATCATCAATTTCTGTTCGGTGCTTTCTCAATTGCCGACGCTTACTTCGCGCCGGTGGTGATGCGCTTCCGCAGTTACGGCGTATCGCTGGCGCCGGCGCTGCAAGCGTATGTCGACCGTGTCCAGGAACACCCTGCAGTGGCGCGCTGGATGCGTGAAGCCGAGGCGGAAACCGAAGTGCTGCCGGACTGACCAGATGCAATCTTCAACATGAAAATTTTTGCGGTGGGTGGCGCGGTACGCGACGAATTGCTGGGTTTGCCGGTCAAGGACCGCGACTACGTGGTGGTCGGGGCGACGCCGGACGATATGCTGGCGCAAGGCTTTCGTCCGGTCGGCAAAGACTTCCCGGTATTCCTGCATCCGCAGACCCACGAGGAATATGCGCTAGCGCGCACTGAGCGCAAGACCGCGCCAGGCTACAAGGGATTTGTGTTCCATACCGATCCCGATGTCACGCTGGAACAAGATCTGGTACGGCGTGACCTGACGATAAACGCCATCGCCCGTGCCGATGACGGCACGCTCGCCGATCCGTTTCACGGCCAACAGGATTTGCAGCAACGGGTGTTCCGCCACGTCTCCGATGCCTTCGCCGAAGATCCGGTGCGGATTTTGCGCGTGGCCAGGTTTGCCGCGCGCTTTACCGATTTCACGGTGGCGCCGGAAACCAACGCGCTGATGCAGAGCATGGTGGCGGCAGGCGAGGTGGATGCGCTGGTGCCGGAACGGGTATGGCAGGAACTGGCGCGCGGCTTGATGGAAGCGCAGCCTTCGCGGATGTTCGAAGTGCTGCGCGCTTGCGGCGCGCTGGCGCGCATCCTGCCCGAGCTGGATGCCTTGTGGGGCGTGCCGCAGCCGGCGAAATATCATCCGGAAATCGATACCGGGATACATGTGATGATGGTGGTGGACACCGCCGCCCAGGAAAATTATGCATTGCCGGTGCGCTTCGCCGCGCTCGTGCACGATCTCGGAAAGGGCGTGACGCCGCCGGACGCCTGGCCCAGCCATCATGGTCATGAAGGGCTTGGCGTCGAACTGGTGGAACGAGTTTGCCAGCGGCTCAAGGTGCCGGGCGAGGTGCGCGACCTGGCGCTGATGACGGCGCGTGAGCATGGCAATGTCGGCCGTGCTTTCGAGTTGCGCGCGAATACGATCGTCAATCTGTTCGGCCGCTGCGATGCATTCCGCAAGCCGCAGCGCTTTATCGACATGCTGCGCGCCACCGAGTGCGATTATCGCGGCCGTACCGGTTATGCCGGGCGGCCATTCCCGCAGTTCGCCTATCTGGAAGCGGCGTTGCGTGCCGCGCAGTCAGTCAATGCCGGCGTGATTGCCGGCATGTTCCAGCAACAGCCGCAACGGATCCCGGATGCGATTCATGCCGCTCGTGTCGAAGTGGTCGATCAGGTCGTGCAAGCACAACGCGCATGATCCGGGTAATCTTGTCGGACAGGAGGGGTGATGACATTGACCAATGACTCGACACCGTCCGCCGGCAACCCGCCAAACAATCCCGGCGTCGCCAGTACGGACAAGAGCAAGGCCGCGCGACCGACCATTTTCGTCAAGGAGTTGTCGCGGCGCGCCCGCAAGCGTCTGCTGCGCCACTTCCTGGCGTTGAGCAGCGGCGATCGGCTGCTGCGTTTCGGCTCGGTGCTGTCCGATGACCTGATTACACGTTACGTAGAGAATATCGATTTTTCGCGCGACACGGTGTTTGGCGTCTACGACAGCAAACTGCGCCTGCTCGGCGTCGGCCATCTGGCGTTCGCGCCACGCGAGGCGCTGCCGTCGGTGAGCGCCTCCACCACCAAAGAGCGCGTGGCGGAATTCGGTGTCTCGGTTGATGCTTCTGCGCGCGGCATGGGTGTCGGCAGCCGATTGTTTGAACGCGCCGCGATACGCTGCCGCAATGTCGATATCGATACCTTGTACATGCATTGCCTGTCGTCGAACAAGGTGATGATGCATATCGCCAAGAAGGCCGGCATGGCGATCCATCGCGACTACGGCGAAGCCGACGCCTATCTCAAGCTGCCGCCTGCCAATCCTGCCAGCGTGCTGCAGGAAGCGGTCCAGGAGCAGGTCGCAACGCTCGATTACACCTTCAAGGCAAACCTGCGCGCCTTGCTGAAATGGCTCGGCAACTTGCCGGGCATCAAACGCGACTGATTCGGGTTGCCTGTCCAACGATCCGCCATATACGGGCGAATCATCCCTGCTGGCGGTCTTGCCAAGCCAGCCGTCACAGCAGCGGCAACGCCGTCGTATCCTTGATGCGCTGCAGGGCAAAGCTTGATTTGACGTCCAGCACTGCCGGATGGCGCAGCAAGGTTTCCATCATGAAGCGCGAGAAGTGCGCCATGTCTTCCACATGCACCCGCAGCAAATAATCCATCTCGCCAGTCATCGCATAGCAGGCAACCACTTCCGGCCAGTGTTCGATCGCCGCTGAGAAATCGGCGCGCGGCGAGTGCGCTGTGTGTGCCGCCGTCCTTGCGCTGCCGCTGAATTGCGGGTCGCTGTGTTTTTCCAGGCGCACGTTGACATAAGCCAGCAGGCCGAGGCCGATCTTTTCCGGCGCCAGCAGCGCCACATACTGGCGTATCACGCCGGCCTGTTCCAGTTGCTTGATACGACGCAGGCAGGGCGACGGCGACAGGTTGACCCGTTCCGCCACCTCCTGGTTGCTCAGGCGGCCATCCTCCTGCAGGATCGCCAAAATCTTGCGGTCTGTTGCATCCATTTCAATGCTTGGCATAAATCGCCTTAAATTTAATATATTGAGCAATATTACTGCGCAAATTTGTGCATGTGGGGATGATTTTGCAATTTTCTGCCTCGGACTCGCCTCTATACTGTAGACAATTACAACCACCAAATTGGAGATGGAAATGGAGTTTCAACCTTGGGAAAACCCGATGGGCACCGACGGTTTCGAGTTTGTCGAGTATGCCGCTCCGGATCCTCAGGCGCTGGGTGCGCTGTTTGAAAGAATGGGTTTTACCGCGATTGCACGGCATCGTCACAAGGACGTGACCCTGTATCGCCAGGGCGATATCAATTTCATCATCAATGCTGAAAAGGACTCGTTTGCGCAGCGCTTTGCGCGCCAGCACGGTCCTTCAGTGTGCGCAATTGCATTCCGCGTCAAGGATGCGGCCTACACCTACAAGCGCGCACTGGAACTGGGCGCCTGGGGCTTCGATAACCGTACCGGCCCAATGGAGCTGAATATTCCGGCCATCAAGGGTGTCGGCGATTCGCTGATCTATTTCGTCGACCGCTGGCGCGGCAAGGAAAAGGACAACGGCGTCGAAGCTGGCGCCATCGGCGATATCAGCATCTACGACGTCGATTTCGTGGCGATCCCGGGCGCACAAGCCAATCCCAAGGGTTGCGGCCTGAACTACATCGACCACCTGACACATAACGTGCACCGCGGTCGCATGAAAGAGTGGGCGGATTTCTATGAGCAGTTGTTCAATTTCCGCGAAGTGCGCTATTTCGACATCGAAGGCAAATTAACCGGCCTGAAATCCAAGGCAATGACCTCGCCTTGTGGGAAAATCCGTATCCCGATTAATGAATCGTCCGACGATAAATCGCAAATCGCAGAATATCTCGATCAGTACCATGGCGAAGGGATCCAGCATATCGCGCTGGGCACCGAGGATATCTACACCAGCGTGAGCGAAATGAAGGCGCGCCTGGTTGAGTTCCAGGACACCATCGAGACCTACTACGATCTGGTCGACCGCCGCCTGCCGGAGCATGGCGAGCGTTTGGCAGACCTGAAGCGCCTGCGCATCCTGATCGACGGCAACAGCAACGCCAAGAGCCGCGAACTCCTGCTGCAGATCTTTACGCAAAATGTCATTGGACCGATCTTTTTCGAGATCATCCAGCGCAAGGGCGACCAAGGTTTCGGCGAAGGCAATTTCCGTGCGCTGTTCGAATCGATCGAGCTGGACCAGATCCGCCGCGGCGTGCTGACGGACGACAGGCAGGCTGCCGCCAGCTAATTCCGGCGTAGCGGTAGAATTGAGCATGGGCATGGCTGCTGGTCGGTCATGCCCATGTCTGCTTGCAGATGGAAATGCGCTCGCGCGCGTCGGACAGCCAGTTTAGGACATGGAAATGAATGCAAATGTAATGGATACAAACGTCAGTACCGACGATTTTTTTGCCACAGTGGCAGAAAAATCGGACGGCGCCAAGCTGCGCGGCGACTACAGCAAGATCGACGCCCAGTACGTGGTGGCGCAGGACTGGGATGCCTACACGCCTGAGCAGCACGCGTTGTGGCGCCGTTTGTATCAGCGCCAGGCCAAGCTGATCCCGGGCCGGGCCTGCGACGTGTTCATTGAAAGCCTGGAGCTGCTTAACATCGGCGACGGCATCCCGAAATTCGAAGAGAGTTCAGAGCTGCTGTTCAAGGCTACCGGCTGGCGTCTGGTGGCTGTGCCGGGCCTGGTGCCGGACCATACCTTTTTCGAACACCTGGCCAATCGCCGTTTTCCGGTCACAGTCTGGCTGCGCGATCCGGAAGAGTTCGACTACATCGTCGAACCGGACGTGTTCCATGACTTTTTCGGCCACGTTCCGCTGTTGTTCAATCCAATTTTTGCCGACCACTTGCAGGAATACGGCAAGGGCGCCCTGAAGGCGATGAAGCTGGATGGTTTGTCGATGCTGGCGCGCCTGTACTGGTACACGGTCGAATTCGGCTTGATCCAAAGCCCGGAAGGCTTGCGTGTCTACGGCGCGGGGATTCTGTCGTCGGGTGGCGAAATCGAATACTGCCTGAGCAATCCGGCGCCACTGCGCCTGCCGTTCAACGTCGAGCGCGTGATGCGGACCCTGTACAAGATCGACTCTTACCAGGAAACTTATTTCGTTATCAACGATTTCCAGCAGCTGTTCAATGACACCGCACCGGATTTCACGCCGATCTACCAAAAATTGAAGGCGCTTGAAACCTTGCCGGCCAATGCCCTGTTGCCGGGCGAAAGCAATCTCGCCGTATAAAAACCAGCGGCAATGCCGTTGCCGCATTGCCGCTGGTGAGGCGCCCGCTGTCTCCGCCACAGTGGTGCGCAGCCACTCCTGCGCTCCCAGGTAAACCTGCCGCCCAATAAAAAAGCGGATCCTGCCGGGGAGAGCAGAATCCGCAAACTAGTGATAATGGGAACACTAGAGGGAGGAATGCCCGACATGGCTGGTCCAGGGGAGGTAATTCAGCCATATCAGACAAGTTGCCATTACACCCCTCGCTGTTCGCCTTTCCTACTTGATTTACCAGTTGTTACAGTTGTTACTGCTGTGCCAACGCCGGCTATTTATTGCAGCGTGCATTGAGTAGGGTACCTGCTTGTGATACTGTGGCAGCTGCAATTAAAAGAACGATTTGCCCACAAGGCAGAGACGTTTTTTCCGCGTCGAATAACCTTCACGCAGTGCAATCAAAAACATAATTTTTGGCACGGAGACTGAATGAACGCACCACTCAAAACGGCGCAAGCCTTGCTGCCTACTCAATCGGCGCAAGCGTCTGAAGCTGGCAATATTTCCCTGGATGACAAATTTACACTAGAGCGTGGACGTGCTTTCATGACGGGCACACAAGCCATCATTCGCTTGCCAATGTTGCAACGGCAGCGCGATGTCCTGGCAGGCTTGAACACCGCCGGCTATGTGACCGGCTATCGCGGATCACCGCTGGGCAGCATCGACATGACGGCTGCCAAGGCAAAAAAATATCTCGAAGCGCATCACGTCAAATTCCACCCAGGCATGAACGAAGACCTGGCCGCGACCAGCGTCTGGGGCACGCAGCAGGTCAATCTTTTCCCTGGCGCCCAATACGACGGCGTCTTCGGCTTGTGGTACGGCAAAGGCCCTGGCGTCGACCGCTGCGGCGATGTCTTCAAGCATGCCAACATGGCCGGCACCTCCAAGCACGGCGGCGTGCTGGTATTGGCAGGTGATGATCACGCCGCCAAATCCTCAACGACTGCGCATCAGAGCGAACACATCCTGAAAGCCTGCGGCATCCCGGTGCTGTATCCGTCGTCGGTGCAGGAATACCTGGATTACGGCATGCATGGCTGGGCCATGAGCCGCTATACCGGCCTGTGGGTCTCGATGAAGTGTGTCACCGACCTGGTCGAATCCGGCGCTTCTGTGGACCTCGATCCGGACCGCGTCAAGATCGTGCTGCCGACCGCTGCCGATCTCGAACTGCCGCCGGATGGCTTGAATATCCGCTTGCCGGACACCGTGCTGGGTCAAGAAGCACGGATGAACAACTACAAGTGGTACGCCGCGCTGGCCTACGCCCGCATCAACAAGCTGAACCAGATCATCTGGGACAGTCCGCGCGCCAAGATCGGCATCATCACCGCCGGCAAATCGTATCTCGACACGCGCCAGGCATTGGCCGACCTCGGCATCGACGAAAACGTCGCGCGCGACATCGGTATCCGCCTGTACAAGATCGGCATGACCTGGCCGCTGGAAGCGGAAGGCGTGCGCGAATTTGCACAGGGCCTGGAAGAAATCCTGGTGGTCGAAGAAAAGCGCCAGATCCTCGAATACCAGGTCAAGGAAGAACTGTACAACTGGCGTGACGATGTGCGTCCACGCGTGGTCGGCAAGTTCGATGACACCGGCGAGTGGAGCAACCGCAGCGGCGAAGGCCACGGCGACTGGCTGCTGCCGGCGACCTACGAATTGAATCCGGCGCAAATCGCCCGCGCGATCGCTACCCGCATTTCGAAATATTTCGCCGGCCATCCGGTGGCGCAACGGGTACAGCAACGGGTTGCCTACCTGGAAGCCAAGGAAGCGCTGCTGAACATCAGCAGCAAGCCAGATCCGGCCAAGGATCGCGTGCCGCATTTCTGCTCCGGCTGCCCGCACAATACCTCGACCAAGCTGCCTGACGGCAGCCGCGGCCTGGCTGGTATCGGCTGCCATTACATGGTGCTGTGGATGGATCGCGAATCGTCAACGTTCACCCACATGGGCGGCGAAGGCGTGACCTGGGTCGGCCAGGCGCCGTTCACATCGGAAAAGCATGTGTTCGCCAATCTCGGCGACGGCACCTATTTCCACTCGGGCTTGCTGGCGATCCGCGCGTCGGTTGCGGCCAAGGTCAACATCACTTACAAGATCCTGTTCAATGACGCGGTTGCCATGACTGGCGGCCAGGCGTTCGACGGTCCACTCGATCCTGCCATGATTTCGCGCCAGATCGCCGCCGAAGGCGTGACGCCGATTATCGTGGTGACCGATGAGCCTGAGAAATATGGATCCAGCATGGACTGGGCGCCGGGCGTGACGATCCGTCACCGTAGCGAACTGGATGCCGTGCAGCGTGAATTGCGTGAGATCGAAGGCTGCTCGGCCATGATTTACGACCAGACCTGCGCGTCGGAAAAACGTCGCCGCCGGAAACGCAACGAATATCCAGATCCAGCCAAGCGCGCAGTGATCAACGAAGCCGTGTGCGAAGGTTGCGGCGATTGCAGCGTGCAGTCGAATTGCCTGTCGGTGGAACCGTTGGAAACCGAGTTCGGTCGCAAGCGGCAGATCAACCAATCGTCGTGCAACAAGGACTTCTCGTGCGTCACCGGCTTCTGCCCGAGCTTTGTCACGGTCGAAGGCGGTAGCCTGAAGAAGCCGGCCAAGGTGACGGTTGCAGCAGGTGTTGCTGAAGCGCCGGTGGCCAGCCTGCCGGAGCCGATCCTGCCGAATACCGAAAAGCCATATGGCATCCTGGTGACCGGCATTGGCGGCACCGGCGTGGTGACCATCGGCCAGATCCTGGCGATGGCGGCGCACGTTGAAGGTAAAGGTTGCTCGGTGCTCGACATGAGCGGCCTGGCGCAAAAGGGTGGACCGGTGATGTCGCACGTGCGACTGGCCGATCATCCGGACGATATCTATTCGACGCGCGTCGGTACCGGCGACGCCGACCTGGTGATCGGTTGCGATTCGATCGTCAGCGCCAACCGCGATGCTTTGTCGCGGATGGGCGAAGGCCGCACTTACGCGGCGATCAATTCGACCCGCACACCGACCGCCGCCTTCGTCAAGAATCCGGATTGGCAGTTCCCGGATGCCGCAGCAGAACAAGACATTCGCGCCGCTTGCGGCAGCGACCGCGTCGAATTCATCGACGCCGGCCGGATTGCCACTGCATTGATGGGCGACGCGATTGCGACCAATATGTTCATGCTCGGCTATGCCTGGCAAAAAGGCTGGGTGCCGCTGACAGAAGCTTCGCTGATGCGGGCGATTGAATTGAATGCGCTGCAGGTCGCGTTCAACAAGCAGGCTTTTGTCTGGGGCCGCACCGCGGCTTGCGACATGGCTTCGCTGGAGAAACGCACCCGCCTCAGCGACACGCCGGCTCAGGTCATTGAGTTCAAGCGCGCGCCGAATCTGGATGACTTGATCAAGCGTCGCGTGGCAGTCCTGACCTCCTATCAGGATGCGGCTTACGCCGAGCAATACCGCAGCTTCGTTGAGCAGGTCGCAGCCGCTGAACGCCAATTGCCGCAAACCGACGGTGCACGCGCAGCGCAGCGCCTGAGCATGGCGGTGGCGACGTATCTGTTCAAGCTGATGGCTTACAAGGATGAGTACGAAGTGGCGCGGCTGTATACCGATGGCGCTTTCAAGGCCAAGGTTGCCGGCATGTTCGAAGGCGACTACAAGCTCAAGTTCCACCTGGCGCCGCCGCTGTTGGCCAAGCACGACGCACACGGGCATTTGATCAAGCAGGAATTCGGTCCATGGATGATGCGTGCGTTCGGCATGCTGGCCAAGCTCAAGTTTCTGCGCGGCGGTGCGTTTGACATCTTCGGTTACACCGCGGAGCGTAAGGAAGAGCGCAGCTCGATTGCACGCTACAAGGAAACCGTCGCTTCCCTGCTGACGAAATTGAGCGTCGATAATCTTTCCGCAGCCGTGGCGATCGCTAGCATCCCCGAAGAAATTCGCGGCTATGGTCATGTCAAGGAACGCCATCTGACAGCGGCACGCGCCAAGGAAGCGCAGTTGCTGGCGCAATTCCACAATCCTGCCGCTGAGAAGAAAAGCGAATTGGCGCGGTCGATTGCAGCGTGATGATGTGGGAGGTTTAACGCTGAAGTGAGCGTTGAAAAAAACGGCTGGTAGAGAATATCTACCAGCCGTTTTTATTTGCTTGCGGGTTTGCCGCCGAGTTGTCGAATTGCTTCAGGCGCCGCCGGTCTGCTTGAATTGCTGGTAGCCGCGCGCCCGTAGTGCGCAGGCGGGACAGGTGCCGCAGCCGTAGCCCCAGTCATGCAGTGCACCGCGCTGGCCCAGGTAGCAGGTATGGGTATCCGCGCGGATCAGGTCGACCAGGGCTTCGCCGCCGAGGTCTTGCGCCAGTTTCCAGGTTTCCGATTTGTCGATCCACATCAGCGGCGTTTCCAGCTTGAGCTGGGTTGCCATGCCGAGGTTCAATGCGACCTGCAACGCCTTCATGGTGTCGTCGCGGCAATCGGGATAGCCGGAGAAATCGGTTTCGCACATGCCGCCGACCAGCACATTCAAGCCGCGCCGGTAGGCGACGGTGGCAGCGACTGTCATGAACAGCAGGTTGCGGCCGGGCACGAAGGTGTTCGGCAAGCCGTTTTCCTGCATGACGATCTCGACATCTTCGGTCATCGCCGTCGATGAAATCTTCGAAATCAGCGACAGGTCGATCATGTGATCCTCGCCGAGTTTGCCGGCCCATTGCGGGAACTGCTCGCGGATTTTTTGCAGCAGGACCGGGCGCACGGTCAGTTCGATCGCGTGCCGCTGGCCATAATCGAAGCCGATGGTTTCGACCCGCTCATAGCGCGACAATGCCCAGGCCAGGCAAGTGGTCGAGTCCTGGCCGCCGCTGAACAGGACGATGGCGCCGTTTGGTGTAGTCATAGTATTTACTGCTCCAAGATTGAATGAGGTGATTTTATGCGTTCGCAGCCGTGTCGGCTACGGACGACATCGCAGACGCCCTTATTTGGCGGCCTTGTTGCTCACCTGCTGCAGGTTCTGCTCGACGTAGTCTTTGTTTGGCTCAGTAAAGCGCAGCCGCACCGGATACCATTCCAGCGATGGCGCCAGCCAGATATCTACCTGCTGGTCTTTGGCGTCAGGTGGCGGCGCCTTGAAAATATGCACGGTATCCAGCTCACCCATCGGCGTGCTGATCTTCTCATTCTTGATGACCTTGAATGTCCATGGCTCCGCATCGTGCATGCCGGCCACAAAGAAAGTCCAGTCCGATCCCGGCTTGAATTGCTTCGGCGCGGCGCGCGCAACCGAAATCAATTGCCAGATGATGCTGGTGCGATCCTGCTCGCCGCCTTTCAGCGGATAGCTGTCGGCGGATTCGGAAAATCCGATGGTGCCGCTATCGCGATGGAAAGTCGTGGTGGTGGCTTCCTTGCGGAAGCGCTTGTTGACGAATTGGGTCGGCGCCAGGCCGTAGTCGTCGATCGCTCCTTCGCTGGATGCTTCGAGGATCTTGCCGACGATCATGGCGCGCGTTTCCGAATTGACGCTGAAGCGCTTGTCGCCGACTTGCCATTTGAGCGAGCCTTCGCCGCTGATCGTCATGCCGCTTTGCTTGGCCTGGATCGTATAGCTGAGGTCGGCCGACGGCGGCAGGTCGATCTTGTATTTGTGCGTCGGGTGATCGGCGTCTGCTGCGAAGGCAGTCAGCGTGCTGGCGCATAGTGCGGTGGCGAGGGACAGACGGAGTAGGGTTGATTTCATGGTTTTCCAAAAAAATGATGCAGATTTTGCGTGCAGGTCTAAATGTCAGACGGCAATAACGGAAAATTAGTTCGCCGCGGCAGTATCGAGCCGCTTCAATTTGGACAGCGTCATATCCGTGTAGTCGCCGTCGGTCTCGGTAAAGCGCAGTTTGACCGGATACCATTCCTGCTGCGGCGCCAGCCAGATATCAAGCCGCTGTTCGTGGGAGCCTGCCAGCGGGATGCGGATCACGTGCCATACGTCGGTATTGTTGCCATTAACGCTAATCTGCTCCTCGCCGATCACTTGCATGCGCCAGGTTTCGGCATCCTTGGGGCCGGCCACGAACATGTCGATCACCGCGCCTGGAGTGAACTGGCTGCTGTCGCCGCGGCCGATGCTGGCCAGTTGCCATACCACGCTGGAGCGATCCTGCTCGCCGCCACTGAGCGGGTAAGTATTGCTGGAATCCGAAAAAACGATCTGGTTGAGCTCGCGATGGAAGGTCGTGATGGTCGGCTGTTTGCGGAAACGCTTTTGCGTAAAGGTAATCGGTGAGACGCCGAAGCCATTGATATCACCTTCGCTTTTGACGTCAAGGACAGTGAAGAACAGCGCGCCAGCTTCGAGATTCATGGTGTAGCTGCCGCCGTCGGTATGCCAGGTGATTTTGCCGCTGCCATGGTAATTCTGGCCCTTGTTCAGCGCTTCCACGTCATATTTCAGCTCGGCAGATGGCGGCGGATTGGTATGGTATTGCTTGCCGGCCTTGGGCGTCGGTTCAACTGGCGCGGCAGCGGGTTCGGTGGCGGCCGGCGCGGCTTCAACGGGTGCCGCCGCGGCAACGGCGTCGGTTCCGGGAGCGCCAGCAGTATCGACGATGGGGGTAACGGTCTCCCTGATCGGTGTATCCGGCACCTGCTCAACCGGCTCTGGACGTGGTCTGGCTACCGGCGCGGAGCGTTTGGGGGCGCTGGCCTTGGGTTTGGCGGCTTGCGGCAATATCACCGGTTTTTCGACTGGCGGCAATGGCACCAGGTCGGCCAGGATGATTTGCTCCGGACGATTGATCGGTTGCGAAACGCTGAACTGGCGGCTGCCCCAGCTAAACAGCAAGACGTGCAACAAGATCGTCAGCGCCAGCACCCACAGCCAGCGGCGGCTGGTCAGGG
This sequence comes from Collimonas sp. NPDC087041, assembly GCF_044745265.1. Lineage (NCBI taxonomy): Bacteria > Pseudomonadati > Pseudomonadota > Betaproteobacteria > Burkholderiales > Oxalobacteraceae > Collimonas > Collimonas sp. NPDC087041. Next base: position 14,354 of record NZ_JBIUZX010000007.1, on the reverse strand, counting down.
TGTAGTCTGAAGTTGTAGGGTGGGAAGAAGGCGACGACATCCGCATAGTGTAAACGTATCCGCTGTGATTGACCCGACAACGCCGGGGAGGTTTCGATAAACCACGTAAAATATTGTATTTCCATCAAAGAAGAATGCTTGCCGATGTTTCATCGTTCTCGTCATCTAGTCAGCGCCGCCCTGGTTGGCGCGCTGGCGTTTTATGCCGCAGCCTCTCCCGCATCTGCCGCACCTGCCGCCGCCAACCTGCCGCCGATCCGGCTTGGCATGATCGAAGGAATGTCGGGGCCTTTCGCCAACGCCGGCGAGGCGGTGGAGCACAATATCCGGTTCGCGGTGGAGCAGGTTAATGCGCGCGGCGGTGTACGCTTACCGGATGGCCGCCATCCTCTGGCCTTGACCGTATTCGACAGCAAGCAGGGCGTCGAGGACGCGCTCTTGCAATTGCGGCAATTGACTGACCAGAAAATCCCGTTCGTGCTTGAAGGTAATAGTTCGGCGGTGGCCGGCGCGCTGGTCGAGGCGATCAACAAACACAATGCCAGGACCCCGGACAACCGTGTGCTGTTCCTGAACTACTCAGCGGTCGATCCGGCATTGACCAATGAAAAGTGCAGTTTCTGGCATTTCCGTTTCGATGCCAACGCCGACATGCGCATGCGCGCATTGGTTGAAGTCATCAAGGGCGACCGCCAGGCGAAAAGCGTCTACCTGATCGGCCAGGACTATAGTTTCGGCCAGCAGGTCGCCAAGGCCGCACGCCGCCAGCTGGAGGTGGCGCGGCCGGACATCAGGATCGTCGGCGACGAGTTGCATCCGATCGGCAAGATCAAGGATTTTGCGCCGTACATCGCCAAAATTCGCGCCAGCGGCGCCGATACGGTGATTACCGGCAACTGGGGCAACGACTTGACCTTGCTGGTCAAGGCCGCCAAGGAAGCCGGCCTGCATCTCAAGTTCTATACCTTCTATGCCAACAGCCTGGGAGCGCCGGCGGCGATCGGCGATGCCGGCGTCGGCACGGTGCGCGCAGTGGCCGAATGGCATCCGAATGTTGCCGACGGTATTAGCCATAGCGCCAGCGATGCGTTCTATCGCAGTTTCCGCCAGCGTTATCCGCAACCAAAAGACGACTATCTGTTTTTGCGGATGGATGTCATGATCGACATGTTGGCGGCGGCAATCGAAAAAGCGCAAAGCACCGATGCGGTGGCGGTGGCGCGGGCGCTGGAAGGTGCGCGCTTCAAGAGTGCTTTCCACGAAGCCAGCATGCGCGCCGACGATCATCAACTGATCCAGCCGCTGTATGTCGCCGTGATGCAAAAGCTTGCCGATGGCGGTATCCGGTTTGATAATGAGGGCAGCGGCTACGGCTTCAGGACCGAGCGTTATCTGGCGCCTGAAGCAACGGTGATGCCCACTACTTGCAAAATGCAGCGACCCTGAACGGTTGTTGCAAATGGCGGTGATGCGAGCTATCTCTGAAGGAGATTGTAATGAGTCATTCAAATATTCCAGGAGTCGATGCAATGCAGGACAGTCTCGAATTTATCAAGAAGATGTGGGGCGGCATGGGCGTGCCTGGCATGGTTGTGCCGACCTTGTCGGTGGATGAAATCAACAAGAAGATCACCGACCTGAAAGCCGTGGAGTCATGGTTGAGCCTGAACCTGAACATGTTGCGCACCACAATTCAGGCGCTGGAAGTGCAAAGCGCGACCCTGACTGCGCTGCAAGCGATGGCGGCAGTCAGCCAGTCGGGTGCCGATAGCCGCGACAACGGCTCGGATGAGCCAGCCGGCAACGCATGGACGATGCCACCCGGATTTCCGTTTTCGTTCATGAATCCTGGGCAGAGCGCCGATGCGGCATCAGTGGCGAAGCAAGCCGAGCCAGAGGAAGAACCCGAGCCGGTTGCAGCTCCCTCAGCGCCTGAAAACGCGCAGACCACTGCCGAAGCCGCCTCCCTGGGGAACGCCAACGCCTGGTGGGATTTGCTGCAGAATCAGTTCAAGCAAGCCGTCAATAGTGTGGCCGCGGCTGAAAAGGCAACGCAGCCGGCGAAAAAGACAGCTACAAAGAGTGCCGCCAAGCCGCGCAGCAAGGCAGCGCCGAAGCCGGTCGTCAAGAAGGCCGCAGGCAAACCTGGGGCACGAACAGGTAAAGCAAAAACGGCTACCAAGTAATTGGAATATTGCAAACGCTGGCGATCAGTTACGCGCCGCGCGTTTCAGTATGCGCATCAAGCCGCCCAGCAGCGGCAGCTTTTCATACAATTCCTCAGCCGCATCCCAATAGTCGCGATGATAGGTGACCAATCCGGCATCGTTGAATTGCAGATGCGAGGCGCCGTGTATCGATTGCCCGGCGCTTGAAAAACGCTTCATTTTGAACTGGAAATTCCAGGTCAGGAAGGCGCTCTGGTTTTCTACCGTCTGGCTGGTGACAACGAAACGCGGAGCGTCGACCTGTACGAACATGTGAGCAAAGATGCGATTGATTTCCGCCACTCCGCGCACTTCGTTGAACGGATCCTTGAACCAGGCATTGTCGGCATAGATCAGCGGTATGTCGGATAAATTGTCCGGAGACAGATTTTCAAAGAAATCCACCACGCGTGATACATGTTGATGTGAAGTGATGCTCATAATCCGGTCACCTTGTGGATCAATGCAAAATAAGCGCGATATGGCAGCAGGCGCGCCAGCCGCAGCCAGTTGGTAAAGCGCTTCGGAAAGTGCAGGTGGAAGTCGCCGCGTTCCAGGCCTTTGACCAACGCCGATGCGGCATCAGCGGCGGGCATCAGCGCCGGCATCTTGAAATCGTTGCCGGCCGTCAGAGGCGTGTCGATGAAGCCCGGATTCACCAGATACACGCCGATGCCGCGCGGCCGCAGGTCGAGGAACAGGCATTCCGCCAGATTGATCAACGCGGCCTTCGACGGCCCGTACACCATCGCTTTCGGCAAGCCGCTATATCCCGCCACCGATGCGACGATGCCGATTGCGCCCGCACCTTGCGCCAGTAGAATCGGCAGGGTTGCATCGAGGCAATTGAAGACGCCGTGCAGATTGGTGTCCAGCAGGTGGTTGGCGATTTTCAGGTCAAAATTGTCGGCGCGCATTTCGTTGTAGGCGCCGGCCACAACCAGCACCAGATCAATACCTTGCCACCGCTGCATGATGACATCGCGCGCCGTAGCGATGCTGGCGGGAATTGTGATATCCAGTGTCAACTTCAGCGCATCGGGATGCGCTTGCGCGATTTTTTCCAATGCATCCGTGTTGCGCGCGGACAGGGCGACGCGGGCGCCCTTCTGCAAAAGTAGCAGCGCCGTCTCGGCGCCGATGCCGCTCGATGCGCCAATGATCCAGACACGCAGGTTGCGCCATTCCTTGATGGGAGGATTCAGTGGTTTCATTTTCATTTGTCCTGGCGGCGCTTACTGAACGACAAAGTGATATCGCCCAGTTTGATGCCATATTTGCTCATCACCGCGTGATTGAGCATGATCTTGTCGTTCATCAGTATCATCCAGTCGTCCAGCGTAACGTTGATTACCCTGCCATCGACAGGTAAGGCCAACACATAAGCCCAATGCAAGGTATTGCCTCCAGTGTGGCCGATGGCTTCGCCTACGATATCGGCGGCGCTGCCGATGTAGGTATTGTCGCCGGTCTTCTTGATGGTCCAGATGCGTTGCTGGGTGCTGCCGTCGGCGTAGGTGAAGTGTTCATCCAAGGTTCCGGTATCGCCTTGCCACTTGCAGTCGATGACCACGGTGAAGCGTTTGACCACTTTGCCTGAACGATCTTGAAACATGCCCCAGGCATCAAGTGTGCCATTGAAATAATCCTGCATGCTCAAGAGCGGTTTTTGATCTGCGTAATATGCCGGTTCCACCGGCGTGCTGCAGGCTGTCAGCAGCATGGTCAGTGCCAGTAAAGTGGATTTTAGGTATTGCATGATGGTTGCTCCATATGTCGGCGTCATTCAGATGTCACGAAGGGGCGCCCGCCACAGCGTGAACGCGGCAATTAATTTGAGGGCGCACGGCAGCAACGCGTAAGCGCACGACAGTGCTTGTACGCCACGGTGGTCTGCACTTCCCGGCACGTATCCCAGAAACTGCAGCAGCGGCAACGAGATGCCGGCAGCCAGAGCCAGGTTCATTTTGGTTCCCCAGTTCCAGAGTCCGAAATAGGCGCCTTCCTTTTGGCCGCTGTGTCCTGCCTTGCCGATCACTGCCGCCAGCAATGCCGGCGGCAAGGCCAGATCGGCGCCGAGGGCGACGCCGGACATCGTGCAAATCACGGCGAACGGCAAGAGGTCGCCGGCAGACAAGGCGTAAGCCCAGATAAATATGCAGATCGCCAGCAGCATTGCCGTCAGCCAGGCGCGGGCTTCGCCATAGCGCCTTGCCAGCAAATACCAGCCTGGCATCGACGCCGCACCGGCAACGAAGTACAGCACCAGCAGCGCACCGCCCCAGGATGCAAGTTGCAATCGGTCGTCGACAAAAAACAGGAACAGCGTCGCTGGAATTGCCGATGCAATGCCATTGAGCAGGAAGACGGCAAACAGCCAGCGGAAGCGGCTATTGCGGAATGGCTCGAATGCAGCAACGGCCGCCGACCTTGGTTTGCTTCCAGTTACCAGCAACGGCCGCGGCGCAGTGCGCAACACCAGGGCGCTGGATAAAAGAATCAGGGCAAAGATCAGCGGCAGCCACTGCATGCCCAGCGTGCCAGGCAAGATGGCCGCGAGGATGACGCCGAGCAGGCCGCAGGATTCACGGGTTGCCGTCAGGCGGCTGCGCTGTGCCTGGCTTTGGGTCAGGGCGGCGCCCCAGCTTTGATGGGCGATGGTCGCCATGCTGAAGCCGATGTACACCACCAGCAAGGTAGCAAGCAGCCACTGCAGCGGGAAGTTTGCGGCCCTGGCCGGCGGCAGGAACAAGCCGCAGAGGCCCACCACCAGGAACGGCAACGAGATATTGATGGCCCTGCCGTAGCGGTCTGCGCTACCGGATCGATCGAGCCAGCTGCCCAGCGCCGGATCGAGGAAAGCGTCGAACAGGCGGGCGGCCAGCAAGATGCCGCCGATCGCCGATAGCGACAGATTGAAATGCTGGGCGTAGAAATGCGGCACGTAAACATATACCGGCAACGCCACCAGCGCCAGCGGCATACCGAACAGGCCGTATGCCAACAGCGCCGGGAAGCGATAGGTGTCCATCAGCGCTGCTCGGCGTCGGCGATTAATTTCTTGCGCAATGCCGGGGCGCTGGTTTTCGGGCTGAGCCAGATGGAAAAAAATGCGTGGGAAAACTGCGGATCGGCAATGTCGCCGAGCGCCTTGCCGTCCAGGAAAAAACGGGCGCCATAATTGGGAAGGAAGATGCCGGTGATATGCGTTCCTTTGACGACATTCTTGAACACGCCTTTCATCTGCAACAACCAGCGGTCGTAGGGAGCATCGCCGGGAGTGCCGACTTTTTTCATTTCTTCAATACTGGTTTCGGCGATGCTGTCGCTATCGAAGGAGCGGGCGTAGTGCAGGTCAAGCGCGAACGGCGCCATGTCTGGCGCGCTGGCTTGATAGCCTTGGGGGCCGACCCAGAACTGTGCATCGTAGACCAGCAGGCCGAACCAGCGAAAGCTGCCCTGGCCGGCAAGGCGTGCGTCGGGGACCGCCCGTTGGATATGCAGTGGCGCAACGATGCGCGTCTCTAGCGCATCGTTGCTACTCGAGCTGGCGCTGGCGCTATGCACGGTCAACATGGTCAGCAGCGATACGGAAAGCAATCGGATCGGCATGTGTCCCTCGGTGGATTAAATTTTTTGCAAAGTGAATTGCGCGACGTTGATGCTGCCGGCGCGGAATCCCGCTTCGCAATAAGCCAGGTAAAAATCCCAGGTGCGCAAGAATCGGTCGTCGAATCCTTGCGTGAGCAGGCGCGGCAGTTGCTGCTTGAACGCTTGCCGCCACTCGGCCAGGGTGCGTGCATAGTCGATGCCGAACAGCAGCGTATCGACCACTTTCAATCCGTGCTGCTCGGCGTTACGGCAAAAGACCGACGGCGAAGGCAGCATGCCGCCCGGGAAAATGTATTGCTGGATGAAGTCGGTGCTTTTGCGATAGCGCTCGAACAGTTCGTCGGCGATGACGATGCTTTGTATGCAGGCGCGTCCGCCGGCCTTCAGATTGCGCGAGACGCAGGAGAAATATCCGGGCCAGTATTTTTCACCGACCGCTTCAAACATTTCTATCGACGCGATGGCATCGAACTGGCCGTCAATGTCGCGATAGTCTTGCAGCAGCATCTCGGTCTTGTCGACCACGCCGGCTTGCTGCAGGCGCTGATTGGCGAACTGCAACTGTTCGGTGGACAGGGTCAGCCCGGTCACATGGGCCGACGCTTCGCGCGCGGCGATTTCTGCGAAGCCGCCCCAGCCGCAACCGATCTCCAGGATGCGCGCGCCGTCGCCTATGTTGAGTTGCTTGAGGATGCGATGGTATTTGGCCACTTGTGCGTCTTGCAGGCTTTCAACGTGGCCGTCGGAAAACAGGGCGCTGGAATAGGTCATCGAAGGATCCAGCCACAATTGATAGAAATCGTTGCCGATGTCGTAGTGGGCATGGATATTCTTGCGGCTGCCGGCCTTGCTGTTATTGTTGAACAGATGCTTGATGCGATACAGCAGGTTGCCCCACCAGGTGCCGTAGATGACCGATTCAACCGCTTGCCGGTTGCGGATGAATAATTCAATCAGGCCGGGCAGGTTGTCGGTAGTCCAGTGTTTGTCGATATAGGTTTCGGCAAAGCCGATATCGCCGGATTTGAGTGCGGCGTGGCAGACATCCCAGTTTTTCAAGGTCATCGTCAACGGCCTTGGATGCTGGTCGTTCACCTTGCCGAAAGTGGCACTCTGCCCATCCGGAAATTGCATCGTCAGTGCACCGTGTTCGAGCTTGCCAAGCATCTGCAGGATAAACCTGGCCTGCGCCGGATATGACTCGGTCGACAGATAGCCAGCATTCGGATTGAGGTCGAATGCATTTGTGTGAGTGGAATCGGAATTCATCTTGTCACCTCGCTGGATGGCGGAACGGGTTTGCTAAAAAAGGGAACGTGCTTGAGCCACAACTTCAGCGCTTGCCAATGAATCTTCAGGATCACGCCGAAAGTCATCAGCGGGTAAGCCAGCATTGCCCGCGTGATTGCGCTGTTGGAAATCGATTGCGCTGTAGTGGAACTGCCGCAAATGCTGGTGATCAGCAGCGGACCGTCGTTGTCTTCGTATTCGATGCGCGCGGTGGTGTGTTCATATTGCTGGCGCTCGGCTGTGCGCTCGGTACGCATGAAGCGGAAGCGATAGCTACCTTCGACGCGGCAGAATGGTGAAACATGAAAAACTTTGTTGGCGCGCAGTTCAAGGCCGAAAGGGATCTCCGCTCCGCCAGGTCCCTCCAGCAGATAGCAATGTTTTTCACCAAATGTATTGCGCACTTCGCACAAGACCGCGCGCAGCGTGCCATCTATGCGATGGCAGAACCAGAATGAAATCGGATTGAAGGCATAGCCGAAGACGCGTGGAAATGTCTGCAGCCAGATCTCGCCGCCGGCGTCATCTATGCCTTCGGCATGTAGCAAGGCGTCGATCCATTCCAGAGGCTTTTGTTTGCCATCGCCGTAGTCCTTGTCGTGAAACGACAAAAGATTAAAACGGTTGCGCGAGAAAAAGCGGTTGTCGAAGCCGTCGGCGGCGAGCGTGCGCAGCGGTAGACGCAGGTAATAGACGCCGTAGCTGAATGCATTGCGTTTGGGCTTCAGGCGCAGATGGCGCACTGTGCCGAAGCATAGTTGGGGCTGGTGAGGGATCGGTTGCATGGCGGGGCCGTTGCTATGTGTCGCGGCTCAGGCCGCCATGCCATGCAGATCCGGCACTGCGGTCACGGCGATTTTCTGGATCGCCTGTGCCACGGCCTGGCCGGACTTCAAGCCATCTTCGTGGAAGCCATAGCCAAGCCAGGCGCCGGCAAACCAGGTGTTGCGTTGACCCTGGATGGCGGCGAACTGGCGTTGAGCGTCGACGGCGGCGGCATCAAATACCGGATGCGCATAGTCGAAGCTTTCGATCACGGTCTCAGGAGCCGGCGCTTCGATCGGATTCAGCGAAACAATCAGCGGCGTCTTGAACGGCAGCGGCTGCAGTTGGTTGAGCAGATAGTGGACGCATACTTTTTGCTCCTGCCCGCCCGAGCTTTGATAGTTCCAGGCCGACCACGCTTTGCGCCGCTGCGGCAGCAGGCTGGCGTCGGTATGCAGCACGGCCCGGTTCGGCTGATAGCTGATTGCTGCCAGCAACCTGGCTTCTTGTGCGGTCGGGTCTTGCAGAAGGCGCAAGCTCTGGTCGCTGTGGCCGGCCATCACGACATGGTCGAAGCGGTGGCTGCCATTGCGGGTTTCGATATGGATTTGCAGGTTGGCGCCATGACCGATGCGAGATACCGCCGTGACTGGCGTTTGCAGATGTTTGTGCGGAATCGCCGCCAGCATTTTTTCGACGTAATGACGGGCACCGCCCTGCACAGTACGCCACTGTGGCCGATTGCTGACTTGCAGTAATCCGTGGTTATGGCAAAACCGGACAAAACTGGCAATCGGAAACGCCAGCATTTGCTCGGTTGGGCAAGACCAGATGCAGCCGGCCATCGGCAACAGATACCAGTCGCGGAATGGCTGGCTGTAGCGGTGCTGTTCCAAAAACGTCCCGAGCGACATCTGGCCGGTGTTGTCGCCAAGCGCCAGCGCGGTGGCCTGCCGATTGAAGCGCAGGATGTCGCGCAGCATCAGCAGGTAGCGTGGGCTGAACAGATTGCGGCGCTGGGCAAACACGCTGTCGAGGTTGGAGCCGGCCCATTCCAACGGGCGAGTGCGAGCTCCGGCGGCAATCGGCATCTTCACCGAGAACGACATGTCTGTTGCCGTAGTGGCAATCTCCAGTTCGTCGAACAGCTTGACTAGTGTCGGATAAGTGCGATGATTAAAGACTAGGAATCCGGTATCCACGCCATAGGTCTGGCCTTCCAGCGTCACGTCGACAGTGTTGGTATGGCCGCCAAAATAATTGTTGGCCTCATACAGTGTGACCTGCTGCCCGGATTTGACCAGCCGGTATGCGCAAGAGAGTCCGGCGATGCCCGAACCAATGACCGCGATTTTCATCTGTTTGCTTTCTGCGGGAAGATCATTCGATGGCTGCCCCGGATCGGGGCTTGTAGAGTGATACGCAGGGAAGCAAAGAATGGATTCAAAAGCGAGATTCAAAAATGGGCTTTAAAAATGGCAAATTGGGCCAATATTCTCAACATGACAACTATTTTGAAGCTTGAATCCGAATCCCTCGGATCGACGTAAAAACTGAGACCGAATCCTTTATCCGATTTCGATTAAGAGTTCTAAGCGAACGTTTGACTTTGTTGCGGTTTGTGGCATTTTTTTGGCAAAAAATAGATCGCCGATAGGTTTAAAAACGGGTTTGTAACAATTTCTTGGTAAAATCGAATAGTTAACTCACTTGCTAAGGTATGTATGCTGTATCCAGAACTGTTTAAATCGCTTGAACAAGTCCGCTGGAACATGGAGACCGATATTCCATGGGACAAGTTTGAAGCCGTCAAGTTGTCCGATGAACAAGCTCAAACTATTCGTATGAATGCGATTACGGAATGGTCGGCGCTGCCTGCAACTGAGATGTTTTTGCGCGATAACCATGGCGACAGCGATTTTTGCGCATTCATGTCGGTCTGGTTTTTTGAAGAGCAGAAGCATTCGCTGGTCCTGATGGAATACCTGCGCCGCTTCCGCCCGGAACTGGTGCCTACCGAAGCCGAGCTGGACAATGTGCGTTTCGAATTCGATCCGGCGCCGCCGCTGGAAACCCTGATGATGCATTTCTGCGGTGAAATCCGCCTTAACCACTGGTACCGGTGCGCCTCCGATTGGCACACCGAGCCGGTGATCAAACAAATCTACAAGATCATCAGCCAGGATGAAGCCCGTCACGGCGGCGCTTATCTGCGTTATATGAAGAAGGCATTGTCCGAAGTGGGCGATAGCGCTTCCGCAGCATTCGCCAAGATTGGCGTGCTGATGGCCTCGGCGCGGCGCACCGAAAAGCCGCTGCATCCGACCAACCTGCACGTCAACCAGTCGCTGTTCCCGAACGACACGGTGCAAAGCCGCCTGCCGGATCCGGAATGGCTGGAACGCTGGCTCGACGAGCAGATCAAGTTCGACGGCGTCTGGGAAAAGAAGGTTGTCGATCGCATCTTGCACAATATGTCGTTGTTGTTCGAACGGACATTCGATACGGTGCAGGAACTGAACCGCTATCGCAAGGAAGTCGTTGCGCGCCTGGCGGTGAAGCCGATCGAAGCAGTTTGATGGTTGCGGCGCTGATCCCGGTCAGCGCCATCACTGATGACAGACAAGCCGATTCAATCCAAGCCGCAAATTTGTTGCGGCTTTTTTCTTTCCAGCCATGCCTAAATTCGAAACCAAGCTTTCCACCCGCGCTGAACTGAAGGCGCGCGTTGCCGCCCTGCCGCAGCCGGTCGTGCTGACCAACGGTGTGTTCGACATCCTGCATCGCGGTCACGTCACCTATCTGGCGCAAGCACGTGAGCAGGGCGCGTCACTGGTCGTGGCAGTGAACACCGATGCCTCGGTCAAGCGCCTGGGCAAGGGCGATGATCGTCCGATCAACACGTGCGCCGATCGTATGGCGGTACTGGCGGCATTGGAAGCGGTCAGCCTGGTGGTTGAGTTTGACGAAGATACCGCGCTGGAAGTCGTGCAGGAAGCCCAGCCCGGCGTGTATGTCAAAGGCGGCGACTACCAGATGGATGCGATTCCCGAAGGGCAGGCGGTGCTGGCCTACGGCGGCCAGGTGGTAGCAATCCCGTTTGAGCATGACCGCTCGACCAGCAAATTGCTGAACAAGGTGCGGCAAAATTCATGAAGGCCGGGCAGCTGCCCGAATAAATAGCAGAGCGAAAAAAAAGCGCGAATCTCGCGCTTTTTTTATGTGCGGGTGGTTCGTAATCAGTGCTGATGCATCGCTTGGCCTTGCTTGCCGCTCATGTCGGTGACATCTACTGCGACTTCGATCTTGCCGGCCTTTTGGAAAGTCAGCGTCAATGGAAATTTGTCGCCAGCCTTCAAGGGCTGGGTCAGGCCGATCAGCATGATGTGGTAGCCGTTGCCGGGGATCATGTCGAGCTTACTTGCAGGCTTCAGCTCAATGCTGCCGACCTCGCGCATTTTCATGATGTTGCCATCCATCGACATGGTGTGGATCTCTGCGCTTTTGGCCGCCGGCGAACTGACGCCGATCAGCGTGTCGGTTTCCTGGCCGGTATTCTCGATGCTCAGGAAGGCGCCGCCACTCGGCTGTCCTGGCACGGTAGCGCGCGCGTACGGATGGTCGATATGCAGCTTGCCCAGCTGGTATTCGTGCGCGTGGGCGGAGATGCTGAGCGCCAGGGCGCAGACAAACAGCGAGACGGAACGCAAAGACATGATGCTCCTTTAGTAGAGTTGAATAGCGACGAACAGCGAATATTTATGGACTTGGTTTTGTTTCGGCTGCTGTGTTTCAGTTGTGCGCTGGCCGATTATAGCAATCGCCACCGCACATTGCTTCGCGGGAATCCGAGTTTTGTCAGGCGCCGCCGCTAAAGCCATTTTGGCGCCAAGCTTCGTATACCACCACCGCCACCGTGTTGGACAGGTTCAGGCTGCGATTGTCCGGGCGCATCGGCAAGCGGATGCGCTGTGACGGCGCAAAGGATTCACGCAGTGCCGGATCAAGGCCGCGCGTCTCGGAGCCGAATACGAAGATGTCGCCGGGCCGGAACTGAAGGCTGGCGAACGGCGTCGAGCCGTGGGTGGTCATCGCAAACATCCGGCTGGCATCGTAACTGCCGGTGCTACGCATGCTGGCGACGAAGGCATCCCAATTGGCGTGCACCTTCATGGTGGCGTAGTCATGATAATCCAGGCCTGCCCGGCGCATTTTGGTGTCGTCGAGCGGAAAGCCGAGCGGCTCGATCAAATGCAGCTGCGCGCCGGTGTTGGCGCACAAGCGGATGATGTTGCCGGTATTCGGTGGGATTTCCGGTTCAACCAGTACGACATGGAACAACGTGATTCTCCTTGATATATATAAGTAATGCGCAAACGGCGGTCAGGGCGTTCTGGCGAAGACCAGGTTGGTGATACGCCGTGCACCGGCGCGCCGCAGCGTCCTGGCAAATTCATGCAGCGTCTCGCCGGTAGTCATGACATCGTCGACCACGCCGACATGACGGCCGCGTATCTGTTCAATCGCTTCAGGCGGTATGGTAAACGCTCGGCGCAAGTTGCTGCGCCTGTGTTCCAGATCGCGTACCAGCGACTGCGGCAAGGTGTCGCGCTGCCGCCGCACCAAATCGTGCTGCAGCGGCAGCGCCAGCCTGCGCGCCAAAGGCTTGGCGATTTCCAGGGCCTGATTGAAGCCGCGTAGCTGCAGGCGTGTGGCGCTAAGTGGCACCGCGGTCAATACGTCGGGCAGCGTCGAATCCTCGGTCGCGATCAGCATATGCTGCCTTATTGTATTACCTAGCATCTCCGCAAACACCGGCGCCAGCGCCAGCCGCCCGCCGAATTTTAGCGCCAGAACCAATTGATCGACCGGCGCAGCATAATCGATGACGGCGAAAGTGGCGTCAAATGCCCGCGGATGTTTGAGGCAGCTGCCGCATAACATGGACGGTCGGGACATCCGATTTGCGCATTGCCGACAGCGCGGGGGATCGGTCGCGAAGTAATCCTGGCGGCAACCATCGCAAATGGTCTGTCTGCCGGTACTTCCGCACAGTGCGCAACACGATGGCATCCCCGTAAGCATGCGGGCCAGTTGCTGTTGCGACCATTGGCGTAGTTGTGAGAATGACAAAGAATGGCTCTCATTCCTGTAAAAGCGGGCACAAAGCCGACGCAAACAGCCTACCGCCAATCAAGCGTGTAAACTACTGCCGATTATCGCATTTCACCTTACCAGCCGGATTCTGATGTCTACTTCCTCTTCCCCCTCTGAAACCAGTCAAAGCGCGCCGATCGATTTGCGCCGGGTACGCCACTTGTTTTCGCAGCCTGCACTGGTGCGTGAATCCGAGTTCATGCGACGCGAAATTTCCAACCGCATGCACGAGCGTCTTGCCCTGGTGAAGTTGGCGCCACAACGTGTGCTGGATGCCGGTTGCGGAACCGGTCCTGATATATATACATTGCAGCAGCGTTTCACCGAAGCCACGGTTTTTGGCCTGGATGCCTCCGCGCCCATGCTGTCGATGGCAAAAGAGCAACGACAAAGCGCGCAAATGTCAGTCAATCGCCTGTTAAAGAAGTGGCTGCCATTTACCGGTAGCGGCGACGACCTGGCATCTGGATTAATTTGCGGCGATTTCGCACAGTTGCCGCTGGGCCAGAATACAGTTGATCTGGTCTGGTCCAACCTGGCGTTGCATTGGCATCCGCAGCCAGATCGCGTGTTTGCTGAATGGCGCCGCGTGTTGCGAGTAGATGGTTTGCTGATGTTCTCCTGTTTCGGTCCTGATACCTTCAAGGAATTGCGCAATGCGTTTGCCGGTATCGACGACGGCGCTCATATATTACCGTTCGTCGATATGCATGATTTCGGCGACATGCTGGTCAATGCCGGCTTCTCGACGCCGGTCATGGATATGGAAACTATTACCGTCACTTACGATACGGTCGAGAAGTTGCTGGCCGATGTTCGCGCCTGGGGCGGTAATCCACTGGCAACCCGCGGCCGTGGCCTGCTGGGCCGCGCCGCCGCCGCCCGCTTGCGGGCGGCGCTGGAAGCGACCCGCCGTGCGGACGGCAAACTGCCGCTTACCTTTGAGATCGTCTACGGCCATGCCTTCCGCCCGGTGCCCAAGACAACCGGTAGCGGCGAGTCGATAGTGCGGTGGGATTTAGGTAAAAACAGATAAATCGAAATATTTTAAAGAATTTGAATAAAAGTACTTGCGGGGTTTGTAGGGGATTGCTATAGTTCGCCTCCCGTTGAGAACGACGCGAAATAAAACGAATGAGCAGCGAGTAATTGAGGCTGATTTGAGAGCGAAGTTTGAGGGAAATAAAGCGGGTTGCAGGTTGTGTTGGAAGTAAAAAGTTTTTCGGTAAGTAGTAAAAAAGTAGTTGACGAAAAACTTGAAACGCTACATAATCTCATCTCTCTGCTGCTGACAAACAAAACGATTTGACGGCGACGCGAACC